>CAYRBY010000093.1:0-8146 GCA_964422635.1 uncultured bacterium | reverse complement strand
TGGGCACGGTGAGAAACGGAATGCTTCATATCCGGAGTAACCTCCGCAAATGTTTTTCCATAGGCCGGGTAAAAAAACAACGGGTCATAACCAAAGCCTCCGCTTCCTCGTGGTTCCCGGAGAATCACGCCATGAACTTCTCCCCGCATCAGTTTTAGAACGCGGCCCGGCTCGGCTATGGCAACAACCGAAGTATAATGTGCGCTCCGGCAATTGTCGGGCATGTTGCCTAACAGGCGGAGCAATTTAGCGTTGTTGCTTTCATCGGTGGCACCTTCACCGGAAAAACGAGCCGAATAAACTCCAGGCGCCCCTTCAAGAGCATCGCAGGACAGCCCAGAATCTTCAGCCAGGGTAAGAATGCCCGTTTGCGCAGCATAACCAAGAGCTTTGAGTGAAGCATTTTCCTCGAAAGTTTTTCCCGACTCTTCAACTTCTGTCGTCTGGAAGTCTTTGAGAAATAAAAACTCAAAATTAAACTCTGCCAGCAAATCCTGAAGCTCAGCGAGTTTTTTGCGGTTCGTCGAGGCGACTAAGAGTTTAAGCCGTCCGGTCATGAACTTTTCAAAGCCTTCTTCTGGTGCAGGAGAAGTTCACGGATGCCTTTTTCCGCAAGTCCCACCAGCGAATCCATTTCCTTTTTTGAAAAGGCTTTGCCTTCAGCTGTTCCCTGAACTTCCACAAAAGCGCCTGAACCGGTCATCACCACGTTCATGTCCACTTCCGCTTTCGAATCTTCCTGATAACAGAGATCAAGAAGGGCTTCGCCGTTGACAATGCCGACGCTAACGGCCGCCACCGGGTGAAGGATCGGATTTTCGGAAATGATCCCTTGCTTGAGCATCTTCCGGACCGCATCAGAAACCGCTACGTAAGCACCTGTGATAGCCGCCGTCCTCGTGCCTCCATCTCCCTGGATAACATCCGCATCAATAAAGAGTGTGCGTTCACCCAGCTTCTGAAGATCCACAACAGAGCGAAGGCTTCGGCCGATGAGACGCTGGATTTCCTGGGTGCGTCCTGAAGGTTTTCCTTTGCTCGATTCACGCTGAATCCGTTCATTGCAGGACGCGGGCAGCATTCCGTATTCCGCGGTCAACCAGCCCTTCCCAGTGCCCTTTAAAAAAGGCGGTGCCTTGTCCTGGAGGCTCGCTGAGCAAAGCACTTTTGTGTTACCCATTTCCACCAGGCAGGAACCCATTGCAAACTTCAGATAATTTCTTTTGATTTTCACAGGACGAAGCTGTCCTGGTTTACGTCCGTCAACTCGCACAAGAACCCCCTATCGGATTTTTAGAATTCGATGAAGACGCGGCAGAATGCGCACATCCTTGATCTGGCGCAAAGCCAGTATTTGAAGCTCTCCCAGCAGTTTCATTAAATCAGCATCTTCATGGCCTTCACAGGTTCCGGAAAGAGGCTGAAGAATAACGGGCGTTTCCGGGGCTGTTCGGGCCACAATGGAAATGAGTGATTCAAATTCCGGGATAAAAATTTCTTTAGAAAGCACGATCTTTACAAAAGTCTCTTTAGAACGCGCTATTTTTAAAAACTGTTCGTGTTCTGTCTCAAAACTCTTTTCACCTGTTACGCTGGATGGCTTCATGTCCATGGCAACACAGTCGCAAAGTTCCAGGACTTGCTCCAGCGCGGGAGCCAGTATTCCGTCTGTTTCCAGATAGTTTTTAAAGCCCTCAGCTCTCAAAGCAGTCATGAGCGGTTTTAAAAACCGTAAATAGATCAAAGGCTCCCCTCCTGTGTAACTGATAAAGCGGTGGGGGCCTTCCTGCGCTTCAACCTGAAGAATTTCACGGACCAGGCTGCTCAGTTCTTTTTCAAATCCGGGCTTGCCAAGTTCATCGCAGTACTTGCAATGGATGTGGCACTCCTCGAAGCGTATAAATAGATGGCGTTCACCCGCGTGAGTGCCTTCGCCTTGAAGCGAGGAAAAGATTTCTGAAATGCGGGCTTTTTCAGCGGTAGGAGGAAACTTCATAAGAAAGGGCCGGGTCGGAAAAACCAGCCTCCTCAAATCCTTTCTTGCGAAGAAGGCATGAATCACAAATGCCGCATGGGCGTTCACCGCCAAGATAGCAGGACCAGGTTTTCTCAAGGGGCACTTGAAGCGCATGAGCGAGCTGAATAATTGTTTTTTTGCTGAGCCGGACAAGAGGCGCTTCAATTCTGATTCTGCGGCCGGAGACCCCAGCCTTTGTGCCCCGCTCCAAAACATGCGCCATGGCCTGTAAAAACTCAGGCCGGCAATCAGGATAACCACTGTAATCAATGGCATTGGCACCAATAAAGATGGCTTCAGCCTCAAGCACTTCTGCAAGGGATCCTGCCAGAGAAAGAAAAATAGTGTTTCTTGCAGGGACATAGGTAGAGGGAATTTCAGAAGACATCACCTCTTCGGCACGGCCTTGCGGCACTGCCGCGCGGCGGTCGAGAAGCGAACTTCCGCCCCAGGGCAGTTCAATGGAGATGACGTGATGTTTAATCCCAAGGGGTTCCAGAATAGCGCGGGCGCTTGCCAATTCCCTCTCGTGCTTTTGTCCGTAATGAACAGTTAAGGCTGTGACCTCATAACCTTCCCGGATAGCAGAGTAGAGAACCGTGGCGGAATCCAGTCCTCCGGAAAAAAGGCAGACGGCTTTAGGTTTTGTGATTTTCTGGCTCATGCGGCGGTATTGTACAGGATTTAGCGCTAAAAAAGAAGGCTGGAAATCAACGGACCACTTGGACCTTATGAAGCTTTTCCCTGAGGAAGTTTTCGCCCAGACGCGTGAAATTGCGGGGCAGATCACTCACAAAGACGTCCAGATGTCCCTTGGTCTTGCGCGGGGTGTAGAGATTTTCCTTTTCAAGATGGTCCATAAGTTTCAAAACACAAGGGCGCGCAGAGTCTACAAGCGCGACCCGCTTCCCAAAATAGGACTGAAGCGCAGGCTTAAGCATCGGGTAATGGGTGCACCCGAGAATCAGGGTATCGATACCGGAACGCTTAAGAGCATTTAAATAATGATCCATCATCCCCTTTTGAATAGAGGCCGGAACAGAGCCTTCTTCCACAATCGGAACAAATAGCGGACAGGCAACGCTTTGAACTTTTAAACGCGGGTTCTTGCGCTGAAGCGCCTTCTTATAAGCTTCACTGTCAACAGTGGCCTGAGTGCCGATGACACCAATATTTCCGGAACGCGTCACACGCAAGGCTTCCTCAACAGCGGGCGTGATCACATCGACAACAGGAAGGTCAGAGGTGCGCCGCAAAAAATCATAGGCTGCGCTGGCAGAAGAGTTACAGGCTATCACAAGTGCCTTGATACCCCTCTTCATCAGAAACTGAGTATTTTCGACCGAAAAGCGGAGGATTTGTTCTTTGGATTTTGTTCCGTACGGTAGACGTGCGATATCCCCGAAGTAGTAGATGGATTCGCGGGGCAAGAGGCGGCGCATTTCACGAACAATCGTAAGTCCGCCAAGCCCTGAATCGAAAACACCGATGGGAAGTTTTGCGGGAGAGCTGTTTAAACCCGGGCCCGAAGAAGGCCGACGCTTAGGCAGAAGCTTATTCCTCAGCCGCTTCTTCTTCGTCATCTTCGCCAAGCTCGTCATCAATGCAGCAAAGCAGTTCGCCTTTAGCGACCACTTCGCCTTCATCATAATAGACCTCGGCGAGAATGCCGGAGCTCGGCGCATGAATCATCAAGGTTCCTTCTTCAGTGGAAAGCTCAACCAGATCATCGCCTTCCTGGACAGGGTCACCTTCTTCTACATACCAGACTTTTACCGTGGCTTCTTCAACGTTACGGGCCAAACCTTCCAAAGATACTTCAACCATGACGCACTTCCTCCATCGGTTTCGCATTAAGAAATGTTTCACCGGCATGATAGGAACTGCGGACATACGGCCCTGCGAACACATCGCGAAAGCCGTAAGGCTTGAGTTCCGCGGCCAGTGAATTAAAAGTTTCCGGAGCAATATACTCCTGAAGGGGTAAATGATCTTTTGTCGGAGGCAGGTACTGCCCCAGGGTCAGAATTTCGCAGCCAAAGGTGCGGAGGTCGCGAGCGGCTTCAAGGATTTCTTCACGTGTTTCTCCGAGTCCCAGCATCAGCCCGCTTTTCGTTAAAACATCCGGGCGGGCAGCTTTTGCGAGCTTCAATACTTCCAAGGATCTTTCGTAGCGCGCTTGAGGGCGGATCAGCTTCTGAAGGCGGCGTACCGATTCAAGATTATGATTAAAAACATCAGGCCCCGCGTCAACAACCTGCGCGATCAATTCCGGACGGGCATGAAAATCAGGTGTAAGAACCTCGATTTTGACCCCGGGAATCTTTTCCTTCACAGCACGGATGGTTTGGGCAAAATGAGCAGCCCCCTCATCTTTGAGATCATCACGGGCCACAGAGGTGATGACGACATACCGAAGCCCCATAGCCGCAGCCGCTGATGCTACACGCTCAGGTTCATCGGCTTCAACGGTCAATCCGCGACCGGTCTTGATGGCACAAAATCCGCAGCTGCGCGTACAGACATCTCCTAAAATCATGAATGTCGCTGTACTGTGTGCATAGCATTCGGCCCGGTTCGGGCACAATGCTGATTCACAAACCGTGTTCAGTTTGTTTTTCCCAAGAATGACGTGCGTGCTTTCCGCTGATCGCTCAGGAAGCGAACGGCGCAGCCATTCCGGTAATCTTTTTTTAACGACTTCGACCATAAACCTTCCATCGAGGGCGGGAAATCAAATTTTAGGGGGATTATTTCGGTTCTTCTATCAAATACCATCCAGCGTGTCAAGAAAGACCTAGGGATTTAGAAAAACTTTCTCAACGCCCGCCGATTCCCGCAAAAGATTACGACTTTAAACTAAAAACCTATAGCGGTTATTCAGGAAGCCCAATGTCGATGAAGCGGATCTCTCCCGCTTTCGCAGGGCCTTGCCCCTCGGTCAACCCGCGCTTCAATGTTCCAAAAACGGCCGTTGCGGCTGCTTTAACAGCAGAACCCATCACTTCCCCGGTGTCCGCATTTAAACCTGAAGGGATATCAGCACTGATGACTTTTTTTCCGGATTCATTAATGGCATCAATCAGATCACGCCACGGTGAAACCAGTTTCGTTGAAAGTCCAATTCCAAACACTGCGTCAATGATCCCCGTTGAGATATCAAACACAGGCCTGCCCGCTTCAGGAGCCTCTTCAGGATCAATGCTCTGAACTTTGACTCCGGCTTTTAAAAGAGCATCGTACTGGGCTTTAGTTTCAGCCTTCAAGGCTTCGGGTTTACAAACAAGCAGGATCTCAAGCTCATAACCCTTTTGCGCCAAAAATCGTGCTGCGGCCAAGCCATCGCCGCCATTGTTTCCTTTGCCGCAGACAATCGCAATGGGGCCCTTTGGAAACACCTCAGCAGCCAGCTCGGCAAGACCTTTTCCCGCACGTTCCATAAGCTCCACAGCGGGGATTTTAAGTTCCTCTACCGCCTTTTTCTCTAATGCCTGAGTTTCCTGGACCGAAAAAATTTTTGACATGATGACTCCTTTTTAAAGACGCCGGCAAAGAATATCCCGTAGGCAAGTCCCTTTCAAATACTCTTTTTGTACCACTGTAAGAAGTGCGGATTTTAGCATAAAACAGGGTTTGTTTTTGTTGGAATTGTTCGTTATGGTTGGAAATAGGGGGTGCAGGATGTCACTTGAGCTGAACCACGAAGGGTTTTTAGCTTATGCCAGCCAGCGGATGATCCGGTACTCCCGCAGTGAGAAGTTCATGCAGTGGGTTTGCCACTATCTTCATCTTCACCTGAAACCTACGCAGGTTTCAATCGCCCTCTATAATAAACAGACAAAAACATTCTCAATTGAAGTCTCCGAAGGCCGCCATAAAATTCCATCAAAGTTGATCAGCCTTCCTGATACTAATCCTCTGATTCACTGGTTTGTTGAGGAGCGCGGGGAAACTCTTCGCGGAAGGCGCGCCCACAGGTGGATTACAGCGGAGCAGCTTCGAGAAGCAGGAAGCGCAGAATCAGAAGCGATTCTCCGGGAACTTCTCCTCCATCACGTCGAGGTCTGTTTTAAGATTGAAACTCACGAACGGCTTGCAGGGTATCTGATGATCGGACCTAAAGAATCCGGTGCATCCTATACTGAAGAAGATATTGTATTTCTTCAGACCCTCGCCAACAATCTCAGTATCGAAATCGAAAAAGAAGAGTACTGGTCGAACTCTTTCTCGGACCCTTTGACGGGACTGCTCAACCGCTCCACAATGCTCGACCGGCTGCAGGATATGCTCATCAAAGCTCAGACCGATAGTTCCGCGCATGACTTTGCCATCGCGATGATCGATATAGACGATTTCAAAATGATCAATGATCATTTCGGGCATCTGACGGGCGATCAAGTCATCCGCGCTGCCGCCTCCATGATCCGGGCCGGCATACGCGAAACGGATCACGCCTTCCGATACGGAGGCGAAGAGTTTCTGCTTATCTTGAAGAAAACATCCCGGGATCCCCAGCGCATTCCCACCCGGGCCGAATTTGAAGCGGATATCCAGGCAGTGCTTGAAAGACTCCGTGAAAAATTCGTGGCCCGCCCCCTGATGTGTCTGGGGAAGATGGTCCCGGTGAGTTTCAGCGCCGGAGTCACGTTTTTGCGTGACTCGGCGCAAAGTCCCGAGGCCTTGATTCTTCAGGCAGACCAAGCCCTTTATAGAGCCAAACACGAAGGTAAAAACAGGGTGATTGTTTACGAGGATGGCGTTTAAGTGTTACGCTTCGAGGGATTTGCCTGCAAAAGTTTCGTGAGTAAGCGCTTCAATTCTCACCTTGCGGAAACTTCCAATCCACGACTCAGGTCCATCAAAGACAACTTTCTTTTCGTGGAGGGTGCGCCCCACCAGTAAATTTTTATCTTTGGTGCTGGGGTTCTCTGCAAAGACTTCGACTTCACGCCCTAACCATGCCAGATTATTTTCTTTTTCAATTTTCTTCTGAATCGCAAGTAATTCCTGGTTGCGCCTTTCCTTGACCTCAAGAGGCACATCGTCCTCAAGTTTGGAAGCAGGCGTTCCGGGACGCACCGAATACTTATAGATATAAGCGCCGTCAAAGCGAAGCTCTTCGAGCGCCTGGCAGGTGTCCTTGTGGTCTGCCTCGGTCTCGCCGCTGAAACCCGCAATAATATCGGTGGTGATGGAAATGCCGGGAATCATTTCACGCATCAAACGAATTTTTTCACGAAAATCGGCGAAAGTATGCAGACGCTTCATGCGTTTCAGCATACGGTCCGATCCGGATTGAAGAGGCAGATGAAAACGGCGTGAAATTTTGGAATTCTTTGCAATCACAGCGTAAAGCTCAGGGGTGGCATCATGCGGGTGCGAGGTCGTAAACGAAAGACCTTCAAGTCCTTCAATTTCGCAAAGCATGTCGAGGAGCTGTGGAAAAGTCACTTTACGAGCCTCTGCCCCCGTTGTTTGACTCTGCAAACCCTCCACAGGATCCGTACCGTTGTAACTGTTGACGTTCTGTCCCAAAAGCGTGATCCATTTTACGCCCTCCCCTACAAGGCGGGATGCCTCGCGGTAAACATCGCGGGCCGGCATCGAAACTTCACTGCCCCGCGTGATGGGAACAATGCAAAAAGTGCATACCTTGTTGCATCCTGTCATGATGGGAAGCCACGCGTGAAATTTTCCTTCCCTGCGGATTTGGTCCGTGTACTCGATGGAAATACCATCCTGCTTGATCTGCGCAACCTGCTGGCGGGAACGGCGGACTTCTTCGATCAAACGGGGCAGGTCCGAAATATTACGTGTGCCCACCATCAAATCAAGCTGCGGAAAACGTTTGAAGAGTTTGTTCTTGTGTTCCTCTACCATACAGCCCATAAGACCGACGATAAGATCAGGGTTGGTTTCCTTGGCCTTTCCCAGCATCCCTAAACGCCCATAGACCCGCTCTTCAGCATGTTCACGGACTGAGCACGTATTCATCAGAACAATGTCCGCATTCGGGACTTTGCTGTCGTCCTGCACGTCTTTTGTGAAATCTTCCTGCAGGATTTTGTAGCCCTTGTGCTGAAGCAAACCTCCGGCCACTTCGCTGTCGTACATATTCATCTGACAGCC
>CAYRBY010000092.1:6482-8207 GCA_964422635.1 uncultured bacterium | reverse complement strand
CTTGGCAGCGGCAGCGGGATCGTGCTCTTTCTTGCCGCCGCGCTGGGCGCTGCAAAGGCCACGGGTTATGAAAGCGACCCCGGGCTTTTTATCGCAAGCCGCCAGCTGCTTCGAAAGCTCTCCGAAGACCCGCGTCATCTTTTGATCTTTAATCCGGCCAAGGTCAGCATTTTGAAAAAAAATTACATGACCGTAAATCTTGCGCGGGCAGGTGACGCCCAGGATGCTTCTAAAAACGTGTACTACTATTTTGACCTCAGTTCTGCGGCCCAGATTTTCGAAAAAGAAAGATTTCTCGCCAAACTTAAAAAACTCCCGGCCGGCTCACGGCTTGTTATTCACTTCCGCCAGGAGCTGACCGACGAAGACCTGGAGTTTCTGGATCTTGAAAAAGTGATCCCGCACGGCAGGCTTTCCACGTATGTTTACCGGGTGCCTCAAAAGGGCAAGCGCAGCGAGCTTAGAAATTCGGACGAGAAAGCTCCGGATGCCTTGACGCCCTGGGAAAACAGCCGGGTGGAGTCTTTCCAGCAGCGCGCCTATTTTGCAAGGCAGTTTGGCATCAAGCCCGGGGACCGCGTGCTTTCTGTGGGAACGGGGTCCGAGCCTTTTTACGGAATCGCGCTGGCGCTGCTGGGCGCGCGTGTGGATTCCGTGACTCTGGATCCGAGGTTTCAGCAAAACGAGAATATGTTTGTAAATACCTACCGCAAGGATTTTGAAGCGGCGTACGGCGCCTACACGGTTCATCCAGCCCAGGATTATCTGAAATTCCCGGTGGAAGCATCATCGCAGAAAATAGTCATGTTCTTTAATGTTCTGGATGATCCCAACACGAGAAACCGGGAAGAGTTGATTAACCGCTTTTTTCAGGATGTCGCGGACGGCGGTTATTTGGTTGGAAGCGTTTTAGTGCCTGACCAGTACCTGCCTGTAGTCGAGCAGATCAAGACTATGGCCGAGGCGCGGGGGTTCCAGCTTGAAAGTCCGCTTCTGTATATTCCCAGGGGCCTCGGGGGGCACCATATGCCTTTCCTTTACAGGGTCCTGAAAACCCCGGTGCGGCTCGCTGAAAACGGAACTCCGGAATCGCCCAACGCCCAGCAGGCACAGATTTCCGGCTCATCCCGTTCTGAACTCCGCCTGGAATCACCCACACCCACAGCGCTTTCGTACTTCCGTGAAGTCCGGGCAGAAATTCTTCCGCTTTCTTATATGGAAACTCAGCCTGTACCCGCGCTCACATCGCTCTTGGGAAATCTTTTGGGCCGCACGGTGTATGCGGAGACAGCCGGCATCGTGCCGGAAAAAATTGTCAGTCTTTTGAGCCAGGGCAGCGCGGTCATGCCGCTCAAAACATCCGGGGCTTACCAGCGCTGGCTTGATGAAGGGGCTTCAAGCGGGGGACAAATCCTTTTTGACGGAAACTGGCTGTTGGATTGGGGACGGCATTCCCCCCGGGGACTCTTCCTTCTTATAGAAGCGCTTGGGCGCGTCCGGGAAAGCGGGCGGGAAGCCGCGGCCATCACCGGCGATGAAAAGACCCTGAAGGAAATAGGCCGTCTTCTTCAGCAGAAGGCGAATGGGTTTACTCCGGAAGAAAGCGCCCGAATCCGGCGGCTTGCGGAAAACGGTGCGCTTCAGAATCTTTTCCGGGTGGTTTCACCTGATGGGGTTCAGGCCTATCTCAAGGCCCAGGACTATGGGGTGGCTGTGCTTCACGAG
>CAYRBY010000092.1:4860-6382 GCA_964422635.1 uncultured bacterium | reverse complement strand
CTTCCTTGACTTGGGCGCGAAGGTGTTTATGATGATGCCCCATATTTCTATCCACACTCCATGAGGATTTTTCATGATACTTGGTGTTCCTAAAGAGATTAACGCCGGCGAAAACAGGGTGGCTTTGGTTCCTGAAACCGTGGCCAAGCTGGTCAAAGCCGGTTATCAGGTCCGTGTGGAACGCGGCGCCGGATTAAAGGCCTATCATTCCGATGCGGATTATGAAAAGGCCGGGGCTGTTCTGGCCAGTGTTGAGGAAGTCTTTTCCTCCGAGATTGTGGTCAAGGTCGCAGCGCCTGCGGCCGCTGAAGTCGCCCGTCTTAAACAGGGAACCGTCACCCTGGGTTTCCTTAATCCTCTTGCCGAGCCTTCCATTAGCGGTGAACTTGCCAAAAAAGGCGTTACTGCTTTCAGTATGGAACTCATTCCCCGTACCAGCCGCGCCCAGAGCATGGACGCGCTTTCCTCCCAGGCCAATATCGGGGGGTACAAGGCTGTGTTGACGGCTTCCATGTCGATTGGCAAATACCTTCCCATGTTGACCACCGCGGCAGGCACCGTGCCTCCGGCCAAGGTCCTGGTCATTGGGGTAGGGGTTGCCGGATTGCAGGCCATTGCCACCGCCCGCCGTTTAGGGGCCGTGGTCAGCGCCTTTGATATCCGTCCGGAAGTGAAAGAGCAGGTTCAGAGTCTTGGCGCGAAGTTTGTCGAAGCCAAGGTTGAAGTGGATGCCCGCGCTGAGGGCGGTTATGCCAAAGAAGTCAGCGAAGACACCAAGCGCAAACTTCAGGAAGCTCTTGCCGAAACCGTCGCAGCCTCGGATGTGGTGATTACCACAGCCCAGGTGCCGGGTAAAAAAGCGCCGGTGCTTGTGACGCGTGACATGGTGGCCAAAATGAAAGCCGGTTCCGTGATTGTGGACATGGCCGCAGAGCAGGGCGGTAACGTGGAAGGCTCGAAGGCAGGGGAAACGGTGGTGACTGGCGGCGTCAGCATCATCGGCCCTGTGAACCTTCCTTCTTCCTTGCCCGTTCATGCCAGCCAGCTTTATTCCCGCAACATTCTTTCCCTGCTTGGCCTTCTTGTGAAAGACGGCAAGCTGAACCTCGATTTCAATGACGACATTATTAAAGGAGCCTGCGTGGCGCACGGCGGCCAGGTCGTTAATGAAAGAGTGAAAGGATTGCTCGCATCATGAATGAATTCTTTGTCAGCGGTCTGATGGTTTTTATGCTGGCCACGTTTGTCGGCCTCGATGTTATTAAGAAGGTCTCGCCGCTTCTTCACACGCCTTTGATGTCTCTCACGAACGCCATCAGCGCGATCTGTATCGTCGGCGCCATTCTGGTGGCCGGTTCCGCGGAACACCACAGCACGCTTGGTACTGTTCTGGGTTCCATTGCCGTGTTCTGCTCCATGACCAACATTGTTTCCGGTTTCCTGATCACCGACCGCATGCTCAAGATGTTCAAGAAGCGCAAAACCGAAGAGGTCAAAAAGGCATGATTACCCAGCTGACCTA
>CAYRBY010000092.1:1365-4760 GCA_964422635.1 uncultured bacterium | reverse complement strand
GGCGCACTTGCGGCCGCGCTTGTCGGTATTGGCAAATATTTTGTATTCCATCATTCGGAGCTTACGCCGTTTGTCACAGGCGCCATTGTGTTTGAAGTGCTGCTCGGTTCCGTGACCTTCACGGGCAGTATTATCGCGGCCCTCAAACTTCAGGAAGTGATTTCCGGACGTCCGATCACATACCCCGGCCAGAATTTCATTAATCTTTCTGTGCTGGGCGCAGCCGTGATCCTTGGCGTTCTTCTCGTGCTTAATCCCGCGCAGAGCTGGATGTTTGTGACGATCGTTCTTTTGTCTCTCTTGTTCGGCGTTCTTCTTGTGATGCCGATCGGCGGCGCGGACATGCCGACCGTGATTTCACTTTTGAATTCGTATGCCGGTCTTTCAGCCGTGGCCATGGGCTTTGTGCTGAGCAACCACCTTTTGATCATTGCCGGCGCGCTGGACGGCGCGAGCGGCTTGATCCTTTCCATTATTATGTGCAAAGCCATGAACCGTTCTTTCACTAACGTTCTCTTTGGCGCGTTCGGCAAGGTGCAGAAGAGCGCGGCCGGTCCTGAAGGCGAAAAGATCCACCGTTCCGTAACGGCCGAGGAAGCTGCGGAATACCTCAAGGAAGCCCAGAAGGTCGTGATCGTGCCGGGTTACGGTATGGCCGTGGCGCAGGCGCAGCACAAGGTGCGCGAACTTTTTGACAATCTCACCAAGCGGGGGATTGAAGTGAAGTTTGCCATTCATCCCGTGGCCGGACGTATGCCGGGCCACATGAACGTGCTTCTCGCCGAAGCGGATATTCCTTATGACAATCTGATCGAAATGGACGAGATCAATCCTGAAATGCCCCAGGTGGACATTGCCATCGTCATTGGTGCAAACGACGTGGTGAACCCTGCGGCCAAGACCAATCCCGGAAGCCCGATTTACGGAATGCCGGTCATTGAAGTGGATAAAGCCCGTCAGATCATTTTCCTCAAGCGCGGTCTTGCAACCGGTTTTGCCGGGGTGGAGAACGAACTGTTCTTCAATTCCAAGACCATGATGCTCTTTGGTTCCGCCAAGGAAACCGTGGCGCATCTTGCGGCCGAGCTCAAAAAGAACTAACCGCTTTTCTTTCCGTTTTTGAACCGCGCACGGCCCTCAAAAAAATTTTCCTAAAAGTGATGCATCTGCTTGCATCCAAAGGCTTTTTGAACGTATAATCCGCGCGAGTCAAAGTTAACCCGGAATTGCTGTTGTTAAAAAGCCCCCGAGGATTTTTTGAAGAAATCAATTCTGTATTCCGCGCTGATGTTTTCTGCTGTTCTTGCTTTTGCTGGCTGCGGCCAGGAAGGTTCTTCTTCTCCCGTCATTAAAATCGGCTGTGTGGCCCCTCTCACCGGAGATCAGGCCAAGCTCGGAACCGATACCTGCAACGGCGCGCAGGTGGCCATTGACCAGGCCAATGCCGAAGGCAAGGGGCTGCCGGGCTTCAAGTTTGAACTTGTGGTTCTGGATGACCAGCATAACCCGTCGCAGGCCGTGAATATGGCCAACCGCCTGGCTTCGGACCCGGATGTGGTCGGCGTTGTCGGCCATTTCAACTCCAGCTGCACCAAGCCTGCTTCTGCTATTTACGCTTCTTCTGATTTGACCTCCATTACCGCAGTTTCTACGAATCCTGAACTTTCCCGGCAGGGCTTTCCTACGTTCTTCCGCACCTGCGCCACGGATGATGTTCAAGGCCCCAGAGGCGCGGCCTATGCGTTCCATAAACTCGGCTTCAAGAAAATCTTCATCATTGATGACAAGACCACTTACGGCAAAGGCCTTGCCGATGAATTTGATAAAAAAGCGCGCGAGCTTGGCTTCGAGGTTCTGGGGCACGAAGGCATTACCCAGGGCGACAAGGACTTCACACCGCTTCTGACCAAGATCAAGCCGCTTCAGCCGGAAATCATTTACTTTGGCGGCATATACCCCGAAGGCGCGCTGTTGATCCGTCAGGCACGCGGGCTGGACATCAAATCCGTGTTTATGGGCGGTGACGGGCTTGCGGCCCCGACGTTGATTGAACTCGCGTCAGCGGAAATTGTGGAAGGCACGTATGCCACGATGGTGGGCGGCGATATCAAGGCTGTTCCCGAAGCTGCGGACTTTGTGCGCGTTTATGAATCCAAGTACGGGGCCGTGGGGCAGTGGTCCGCGTACGCGTTTGATTCCGCCAACGTCTTGATTGACGCGGTGATCAAGGCCGGCAAGAAAGACCGTCTCGCGGTCTTGAAGGCCATGCGCGAGATTCCCGAATTCAAGGGGATCACGGGAAAAATTGTTTTTGATGAACGCGGTGATAACAAGAACCAGAGCATTGGCATTTTCAAATTCACGGGCGGCAAGCTGGTCTACATCGGTCCGGCGGAATAGCGCCTGGATGACCGTCCCGGTTTTCCTCATCTGAACCATCAGCGGAGTTTTTGATCCAGGAATGGGTTCAACGGAAGTTTTTTTTCAGCAGGTGATTAACGGTGTCACGATCGGGATGATTTATGCCCTGATCGCGCTCGGCTACACCATTGTTTACGGCATTGTCCAGCTCATCAATTTCGCCCACGGCGAAGTCTTTATGGTGGGTGCCTACCTCGGCCTTCTTTTCTTCCTGATTCTTCAGAAGGTTTTTCCCGCTTTGCAGGGAACTGTTTACCTTCTCCCGATCGTGCTCATGCTCGTCATGGCCGCAACCGCGTTTCTGGGCATGACCATTGAGCGCTTTGCCTATCGTCCGCTCCGGACCGCACCGCGTCTTGCGCCGCTCATTACGGCCATCGGTGTTTCCTTTCTTTTGCAGAATGCCGTGATGCTCATGTTCGGCCCCGCGGATAAAAGTTTCCCCATGGTCTTCAAGCTCCATAAGTTTTCTTTTGGGGCCGTGACGCTCACGAACCTCCAGGTCCTGATCGCCGTTATTTCCACGGTGCTCATGGGCGTGCTTCATCTTTTTATTACGCAGACCAAAACCGGAAAGGCCATGCGCGCGCTTGCGGATGACATGAAGGCCGCGAGCCTGATGGGCATTGATGTGGACCGGGTGATCATGGCCGCTTTCCTGATCGGCGCGGCCCTGGCCGGAGCAGGCGGTGTCATGTTCGGCATGTACTACAACACCATTAATTTCCATGACGGTTATCTTGCGGGCCTCAAAGCCTTCACGGCCGCGGTGCTGGGCGGTATCGGCAATATCCCCGGCGCCATGCTGGGCGGTGTCTTGATTGGCGTGTTTGAAGGTCTTGGTGCGGGCTATATCTCGTCCGAATGGAAAAACGTGTTCGCATTTTTCATTCTTATTCTGATCCTGCTGTTTCGTCCCTCAGGCTTGCTGGGTTCAAGGGTGTGTAAAAAAGTATGAAGTTTAAACTCACGCG
>CAYRBY010000092.1:0-1265 GCA_964422635.1 uncultured bacterium | reverse complement strand
GGAGAGATTGTGCGCATTGTGCTGAACAACCTGGATGAAATCACGGGCGGTCCCAATGGCCTTCTCAATATCGCACACCCGAAACTCTGGTTTAATTTTGGCGTGCGTCCCAAGCCGTATTATTTTCTGGTGCTGGTCTGCGTGCTTCTTCTCATCTGGGCCTTGAAGCGTCTGGAATCTTCCCGCCTTGGCCGTGCGTGGGTCGCGCTTCGTGAAGATGAACTCGCGGCTTCCTGCATGGGCATCAACCCGCTGTGGGCCAAGCTTTCTGCGTTTGGAATTTCCGGATTTGTGGCCGGGGTTGCGGGTTGTATTTTTGCGGCCAAGCAGGGCACGGTTTCACCCGACAGTTTTGATTTTATTCTTTCTGTGATGGTGCTGGCCATGACCGTGCTGGGCGGTCTTGGCAATATCACGGGTGTTCTCTTTGGCGCCTTTATCCTGAGTGTGCTGCCGGAACTTCTGCGCGGGTTCGCGATTTACCGCATGCTGCTCTTTGGAATTGCCATGATCCTTATGATGCTGTTCCGTCCGCAGGGGATTTTAGGGGAAAGCCGCCACCGCGAAGAATTCAAAAGAAAAAAGGAGCCGGTTGAACTATGAGGCTCCGTAAAAAAACCGAACACGCTGAACTTGATTCCGTGCTTCTCAAAGTGGAAAACCTCACCAAGCGTTTTGGCGGTGTCACGGCCATTGATGATGTGAGTTTTACCGTGAACAAGGGGACGGTGGTCAGCTTGATTGGTCCGAACGGCGCGGGAAAGACTTCCTTGTTTAACTGCATCACCGGCCTTTATTGCCCGGACGAAGGCACGATTTGTTTTGGCGCATCCCAGACCCTTTTAAACGCCATGGACCCGCATTTGATTACAGACCGCGGCATTGCCCGTACGTTTCAGAATGTCCGCTTGTTCAAGCACATGACCGCTCTTGAAAACGTGATGGCCGGCGCGCATTGCCGCGCACGCGCGGGCATCTGGGCCGGCATTGTGAGGCCGAAATGGGCACGCACTGAAGAACGGAAACTCATTCATCACGCGCACCGTTTGCTCAGCTTTTTCGGGCTTGCTTCCAAGTCCCAGGAACTGGCCGTGAACCTTGCTTACGGCCATCAGCGCAGGCTGGAAATCGCGCGAGCCTTGGCGTCTGAACCCGACCTTCTGCTTCTTGACGAACCGGCCGCAGGCATGAATCCCAAGGAAAAGGAAGAACTCCTTGCCACGATCCGCGCCATCCGTGACCGTGGTGTGACTGTGCTTCTCATC
>CAYRBY010000091.1:0-8252 GCA_964422635.1 uncultured bacterium | reverse complement strand
GATTTATGCTCCGGCGGCCACATTCACACCACGAAAGAAGTCAAAGCCTTCAAGCTTTTGACTGTTGCGGGTGCTTATTGGCGCGGTGACGAAAAGAACAAGATGCTTCAACGTATTTATGGAACCGCGTTTTTTAGCAAAGAAGAACTTGATGCCCACCTCGCTCGTCTTGAGGAGGCAAAAAAGCGTGATCACAGAAAACTTGGAAAACAGCTCGATCTTTTCAGTTTTCACGATGAGTCTCCGGCCATGGTTTTTTTTCATGCCAAAGGTTTCTTTCTATTCAATACCCTCATTGACTACCTTCGCCAAAAACTCCGCACAAGGGGATACGAAGAAGTTCAGGCCCCGACCGTTCTCACGGACGATCTCTGGAAAAAGAGCGGCCATTACGACAACTTTCACGACAATATGTATTTCACTAAAGCTGAAAACCGCGAATATGCGGTGAAGCCCATGAATTGCCCTGGGCACGCGTTGATTTACCAAACTCATCAACATTCCTATAGGGATCTTCCTCTGCGCATCGCGGAGTTTGGAAAAGTACACCGTTATGAGCGTTCAGGTGTTACTCACGGTCTGATGCGCGTCCGCGCGTTCACTCAGGACGACGCACATCACTTTTGCACGGAAGACCAGCTGCAAGGTGAAATTGAGGCCTTGATCGATTTTACCCGTGAAGTTTATGAAACTTTCGGATTTAAGGATTACAACGTTGCCGTATCAACACGGCCGGCGCTTTCCATGGGTTCTGAAGAAGTCTGGAACAAAGCCACGGATGCCTTAAAGACGGCGTTGACGAATAAAGGAATTCCGTTTGAGGTTCACGATGGCGAGGGAGCTTTTTACGGGCCGAAAATCGAATTTGTCATTTTTGACAGCATTGGACGGGAATGGCAATGTGGAACCATCCAGGTGGATTTTTCCATGCCGGAGCGCTTTGGCCTTGAATACATTGCCCAGGATGGAACCCGCAGACGCCCCGTGATGGTGCATCGTGCCATCTACGGTTCTATTGAACGTTTCCTGGGTATTTTGATCGAGCATTATGCGGGTGCTTTTCCTCTTTGGCTAAGCCCCGTTCAGGCGAAAATTCTGACCATTTCGGAAAACCAGATTCCTGCCGGCAAAGAGCTGGCAGCTCGTTTAAGGGCTGCAGGGCTGCGCGTTGAAGAGGATTACCGGTCCGAAAAGATTGGCTACAAAGTCCGTGAGGCGGAAACTGAAAAGGTCCCTTATTCGCTCGTTTTGGGTGATAAGGAGGTCCAGTCCGGCCAGATTGCGGTCCGGGCACGCGGACGTAAGGATCTTGGACTTATGACACCCGATGCTTTTACGGCTCGGGTCCAGGAAGAGGTTTTAAAGCTTCAATAAAAAGGGTGTTTTCATATCCAGCGGGATGTGTTAGCATTTCGCGCTAAAGAGTGACCTGTCAAGGAGGGGAATTGGACAAGACGAGTAAAAAAGTAAGGGCCAACGAACAAATCAGAGTTCCGGAAATCAGATTGATTGGCGCCGATGGTTCCCAGCTTGGGATCGTGCAGACACGTGATGGCCTGCGGATGGCGCAAGAGCAGGGATTAGATCTTGTCGAAGTGGCTGCGACCGTAAGACCTCCGGTATGCAGACTTATGGATCTGGGTAAATATATTTACTCCCTTAGCAAAAAAGAAAAGGAAGCCCGCAAAAAGCAGAAGGTGATCCGCGTCAAGGAAGTTAAAATGACGCCCAAGATTGAGGATCATGACTTCGATACCAAGCTTAATAATGCGAGAAAATTCCTTGAACGCGGCGATAAAGTCAAGCTGACGGTTTTTTTCCGCGGCCGTGAAATTACTCACCGTGAGCTGGGCGACCGCCTGATTCAGCGGTTTATTGAACAAACCTCCGACATCGGAGAAGTGGAGCGCAACGACGGCCTTGAGGGCAATGCGATCCATATGTACTTTACAGCAAAGCCGGCGGCGGGCAAGAAGCCGGTTTTGAAAACATCGGAAAAAGAAGGGCTTGAAGATGCCAAAACTGAAAACGAATAAATCTGTAAGAAAGCGTTTTAAGGTCACAAAGAACGGGAAGGTATTAGCGCCGAAATCGAAGCGCCGTCACATGATGGCCGACCGTTCGCAGAAAATGAAACGTCAGTCCCGCGGCTGGCACCTGGTGGACAAGAGTGATGCGCACCGGGTCAAGAAATCTTTGCCTTACGGGTAAACACCCAGCCGGCACCTAGAGTTGAAAGGAGTTTTTCATGCCAAGAGCCACAAATAATCCCGCATCAAGAGCGCGGAGAAAAAAAGTATTAAAGAGAGCCAAGGGGTTCGTTGGCGGACGGAGAAAGCTTTTCCGGACGGCAAAGGAAACCGTTATGCGCGCCATGCGTTATGCAACGCGTGACCGCCGTGTCCGCAAGCGCGAATTCCGTCAGCTTTGGACGGTCCGTATCAATGCGGGATGCCGCGAACTTGGGGTTAATTACTCCCGGTTTATCAACGCTCTCAAGAAGCACAATGTTACGCTTGACCGCAAATCCCTTTCTGAACTTGCGGTTCGTGATGCAGCGGCTTTCAAGGCTGTTGTCCAGCATGTCATGGGCAGCGCCAAAGCCAAAGCTTCCAAATAACCATATCCAGTGCCCGGCGGTAACCCCGCCGGGCCTTTTGACCCGCCATGAATACTGAGCTAGCCTCTCTCCACGAAGACGCCAATCAAACACTCCGGCGGGTAGATACCGCAGAAGCGCTTGAGGCATTTCGTATTGCCTATCTTGGCAAGAAGGGCAAGCTTACAGCTCAAATGCAGCGCCTCAAAGAACTGCCCCCTGAAGAACGAAAATCTTTCGGCGCCGATGTAAACCGGATTAAAACCGAACTCGAAACCGCTTACGAAGAGCGCAAGGCATCGCTGACGGCAGTTTCTCGGCCCGCAAGTGCACTCGATCATACTCTGCCAGGCCTTCGCCCTCAAAGAGGGAGAATTCACCCGATCACGGCCACCATTCGTGAAATTACGGCAATCTTCGGCCGCCTTGGTTTCGAAACCGTCGATGGCCCGGAAATTGAAACTGAATTTCATAATTTCACAGCTTTGAATATTCCGCTTGATCATTCCTCGCGGGATTCCTTTGATACTTTTTATACGGAAAGCGGACATTTACTTCGCTCGCAGACATCCACTGTCCAAGCCAGAGTGCTGAAGGCAAGGAAGCCGCCTCTCAGGATCATTGCTCCGGGGCGCGTTTACAGACCCGACACTGTCGATGCAAGCCACTCGTTCATGTTCCATCAAATTGAGGGCCTGATGGTGGATGGGGAAACGACGTTTGCCGATCTCAAAGGAGTTTTGTATTTGTTTCTTCAGGAATTCTTTGGAAGAAAAACAAAGATCCGATTCCGTCCGCATTTTTTTCCTTTCACAGAACCGAGCGTGGAAGTCGACATCAGCTGGGGGACTCGCGGCTGGCTTGAGATTCTGGGTGCGGGTAGTGTTAATCCCAAGGTTTTTGAAGCGGCGGGGCATGATCCGAAACTTGTGCAAGGATTTGCCTTCGGTCTGGGCGTTGAGAGAATTGCCATGCTTCGCCATGGAATCGATGACATCCGGCATTTTTACGAAAACGATCTACGCTTCCTGGAGCAATTTTAATGAAACTGAGTGTTTCCTGGCTCAAAGACCTTGTTGCGATTCGTCCTCCCATCGAAGGGGTTGCCGAAAAGCTGACTCTGGCCGGCCTTGAAGTCAAAAGTGTACGTCCTTCGCCGGATAAGAAAGATACGGTCTTTGAGATCGAAATCACTTCAAATCGTCCGGATTGGCTTTCACATATCGGAACTGCCCGTGAAATCGCTGCCGTCGAAAGTCTGGGAGTAAAACTTCCCGAAATAGATCTTCATGATAGTCATCAAAGTGCGGCGGGCTGGAAAATTCATTTGCGTGAGCTCAAAGCATGCCCTTACTACACCGGGGTTTTAATTGAAGGCGTTGAAATGGCGCCCACTCCGGATTTTATGAAGGAGCGGCTCGAAGCCTGCGGTCTACGTTCCATCAATCTTATTGTCGATATCACCAACTATGTTCTTCTTGAGATTGGCCAGCCTCTTCATGCTTTTGATGCCGATCTTTTGAAAGGCAAAGAGCTGCAGATCCGCTACGCAAGGCCCAAAGAGAAATTCACCGCCATCAATGGGGCGGTTTGCGAACTGGAAGCGCAGGATCTCGTTATCGCTGACGCACAAAATGCTCTAGCGTTGGCCGGTATCATGGGTGGAAAAGATTCGGAAGTCAGCGTCAGAACCCGCAACATATTCCTGGAATCAGCCTATTTCCATCCCCATGGGGTTCGGCAAAGCTCAAAACGTCACGCCTTATCGAGCGATTCTTCGTATCGTTTTGAGCGGCGAGTCGATCCTGAAGGTGTTGATTTTGCCCGCCAAAGAGCACTCTATTTGATTCGAAAATATGCGAAGCCGCGTTTCATCAGTTCCGTCCTGAAGGCCGGGGAAGCGCCTAAGCCCGCAGTTAATCACATTCATATCACGGCTCATGATATCCGCCGCGTCCTCGGAACAGATCTTAAGCCGCACGCTATCACGTCGGTGCTTAACCGGCTTGGGCTTGAAGCCAAACAAAAATCTCAAGAGGCATGGGATGTTTCGATCCCCAGCTTCCGTTCAGACCTTCTTTCTCCCATTGATATCGTGGAAGAAATTGCCCGCATTTACGGTTACGATCAGATCCCGGCTGTTCTCCCGGTTCGTGCGCCTGTTCCGTACGAACCCAATCCGCTTTTGAAAGCCGAAACCCGTCTGCGCGATTTCTTCTCGGGGGCAGGACTTTATGAAACGGTAACATTCAGTCTTATCGGAAACGCCGGTCTTTCCGATGCAGATCTTGAGGGCGCCGTAAAACTCGTGAACCCCATGCATAAGGAAATGTGCTGGATGAGACCTGTGATGGTTCCCAGCCTTCTTCAGGTAGTTCGTAAAAATTTCGATCAGAGCGCTGAATGTGTTCCTGTTTTTGAAATTGCCAACATTTACCGCATGTCCGCGGATGGTAAAAAAACTGAAGAGCGGAAAGTGGCGGCCCTGGCTCTTTCAGGAAAACATCGCCCTAAGACCTGGATGGATCCTGAACGTGAAGTGACTTTTTTCGATTTAAAAGGTGTAGTCGAGGCGGCTTTTGAGGTCCTGGGGGTCCGAGGTGTTTCATTTGAAGATGCGGAGCATCCGCTTCTTGAAACTGGCTCCGTGCAGCGCATTGTTTTGAATGGCGAAGTTTTAGGCGTGCTCGGTGAAGTCCGTCAGGGTTTGCGTAAGATCTGGGATGTGGAGCCCTCTGTCTATTTCGCTGAACTGAATCTTGAAGCCGCAGTCCGGAATCAGCAGGAAACGGCAGTTTTCCGCGCTTTGGCGCGCTTTCCTGCGATGAAACGAGATCTTGCGCTCGTAGTCCCTGAAAGCACGAGGGCCGGAGACATTCAAAACCAGATCGTTTCCATGGGCGAAGGACTCATCAGGAAAGTCGAAGTCTTTGATGTTTTTCGCGGCGGACGTATCCCAAAAGGTTATAAAAATATTGCGTTTCGAGTGGTTTATCAATCTCCAGAGAAAACACTTCTTTCCGACGATGTGCAGAAGCTCCATTTTTCAATTGCCGATGCTGTAGCCCAGCGCTTTCAGGCAACTTTCCAATCTTGAGCCTAATCCCGCGGAGGGCAGTTCTTCGCTATGGATAATTCCGATTTTTTCGATAGCCCCTCCGAAACTCCTGCCGTCACGGATGACGCAAGTCTTCCACTTGCAGCGCGCATGCGCCCTCGAACCCTCGAAGAAGTGATCGGACAAGAACACTTGCTGGCTCCCGGCAAGCTTCTGCGTAGAACACTGGAAGCAGACCGTTTGATGTCCGCGATTTTTTTTGGCCCGCCAGGCTGCGGGAAGACCACGCTGGCTCGCTTGATTGCGCGCAGCACAAAATCGACCTTTGCTGCTGTGAATGCCGTAACCTCGAATGTTTCCGAGCTGAGACAGATTATTGAGAAGGCCAGAAAGTTCCGCAGGCAAGGCCGTACTGTTTTGTTTGTTGATGAAATTCACCGCTTCAATAAGGCACAGCAGGATGTCCTAATGCCTGATGTTGAGGAGGGGGTGGTAATCCTTATTGGAGCTACGACGCAAAACCCTTCCTTTTCCATCAACGGCCCTCTTTTGTCACGCTCTCTTCTCTTCGAGCTGCATGCTCTCGAAGACAAAGATTTAAAAAATATCATGGAGCGCACTTTACTTGATCCGGACCGGGGATTTGGAAAATTAAAAATCAGTGTGGAACAAGGTGCTTTGGAACATATGATACAAAGCGCTTCAGGCGATGCCCGCCGCGCTTTGAATGCTTTGGAGGTTGGGGTTCTGAGCACTCGGGCAGATGCGGAAGGGGTCTATCACTTGACCCGTCAGGTTGCGGAAGAATCCTGCCAAAGAAAAATTGTTTATCATGACCGTGACGGGGATTCGCATTACGATACGATCAGTGCTTTCATAAAAAGCATCCGCGGTTCAGATCCCGATGCTGCGCTTTACTGGCTTGCAAAGATGCTCCATGCAGGGGAAGATCCGCGATTTATTATGCGGCGTCTTTTGATCTTGGCCAGTGAGGATATTGGAAATGCCGACGCGAAAAGCCTGATCCTGGCGTCCTCCGCGCTTCAGACGCTAGAGTTTATTGGTATGCCAGAGGCGCAGATCACGCTCGCTCATGTCACCACTTATCTTGCTTCGGCTCCAAAAAGTAATGCCGCCTACATCGGTCTTCTGGAAGCTCTTGAAGATGTCAAAAACGAGCGCATTCAGGATCTCCCCAATGCGCTTAGGGATGCGCATTATTCCGGAGCGGAGCGATTGGGGCGCGGGGAAGGTTATCTTTACCCGCACGATTTTCCGGGTCATCACGTTCCCCAGAAATACATGCCGGGCAGTAAAAATTACTACCGTCCTTCAGCAAATGGTGAAGAAAGAGTTATTGCTGACCGCCTTTCAAAGCTCAAAAACCCTTCTCCTCAGCCCGCTAAAAAACCATAAGTCATTGATATAAATAGGATTACGCTATTTTAAGCCGTATGATTCTTATTGCTCTCTAAAGATTAAAAAAATATCTTAAAGATTTGAAATTATCTCAATTGCACGCTATCTTTCTAACAGATAGAGAAAAGTATGAAGTAACACAGCTCTTATAAATCGGTAAACCTAAGGAGGCGTTGGGCTAGGCCCGACGGCTAAAACATGAGCAAACTCAGAGTATCCACCCGGGAAATTGGAAGTGTTTGCGTCTTTGATCTTGAGGGCGTTCCGACTCAGGAAACGCTTCAGGAGGCCGCATGGAAAATCCAGCGCAATATCAGGCGTCATAGACTCCAGCGGGTGATTCTCAATCTCCAGGGCATGGGAGATGTTGATGCTCTAGGAATACGAAAACTCCTGGCGGCCTGCATCCGGCCGCAAAAAAGCCTTATTTTTGGGGCGTCTCAGGGACTCAAGCTTTCTTTAGAAGATACTTATGTACCCAAAAATGTACGCGTTTGCGATTCGGAAAAGGAGATAGCCGAGGATTTTGGACCTTTTCTGCTCGAACGCGAAAAGGAAAAAGAATTCGCTGTGGAAGATAAACCCGAAGATTCTCTTGGGATGCAGGTGGAGCGCCGGAGAAGCAAGCGCATGCACGTGGCTATCCCGGTGGAACTGAGGCTTAAATTAAAGAGCGGGGATGTCCTCGTGACCCGCGCTATCGCGACCAACATTAGTGAGGGCGGTATGTTTACCGAATACCTGGATCTCGAAGTCGCTGCCAAAATTGATTTGTTGGAAGTCCAAGGCCAGGAAGTAGATATACACATTTTCTCAAGTGCAAACTTCCCCGAGGAATACACTCTCAAGGGGCGGATTAACCGTAAAGAACTCCGCAAAAAACAGCTCGGCATGGCTGTGGAGTTTTTGGGCGGGCCCAGCTTTTAAGAGGGGGCGCCGCGCAGGTTGACACCCGCAGACCGTCATGGTTTAATACACGCACTATAAGAGACGCACGTCTCTTCTCACCTTTAGAGGTTCCCGGCCTCCCTAATCCCACTGGCTGGGAACCTCTTTTTTTGTAAAACGATTATGAGGCTTTGCACCAGCTTTAAAGAGCTTGAGGATGGGGAGTTTTATCATGGAACACGATAAAGACATTCGAATCTCTCAGAAGAAAGTCGATGAAAGCTGGAA
>CAYRBY010000090.1:0-8367 GCA_964422635.1 uncultured bacterium | reverse complement strand
CCGACAAAGGTGGCTGTTGTGAAAACAGGCCCGGGCGTTATCTGTCCTACCGTGATCGCATCCAATAACTGGTTTTCCGTGAGCCAGTGAAACCGGTGAACCAGGTCTGCCTGCAAGAACGCCAGAAGCACATACCCGCTTCCAAATAATAAAGAACCTGCTTTTAAAAAAACCCAAAACAGGGTTCCTGCGGTTAAAGAAGTGGATGCTGAGCTCCCCGCAGAAACAAGCCCAGGCATTAGGGCAGGAAAAGCCAAGGCTCCAAGAAAATGTTTTTTGGAAGACTCCCTATGTGTAGAAACAGTTTTAATTCTCAGGAGTGAAATCATTCCTCCCAGAAAAATGACAACCACTTCATGCAGCCCGGCAAGAGCGGCTGCCAGCATGAATACGGAAAGAAAAAAGAGAAAACGTGTCTTCAATGCGGTGCGCGCTAAACTCCAAAGGGCCTGCAGAATGACAGCTATCATCACAGGCTTTAATCCATAAAAAAATCGTTCCATTTTCGGCAGGTCTCCAAAAGCCACATAGGCCCATGCCAGCCCTGTCACAAGAATGACTGCGGGCAGAATAAAACAAACGCCTGCGGTTATGAGCCCAGGGATTCCTGCGCGCTGAAAACCTATATGGATGGCCATTTCCGTTGAATTTGGGCCCGGAATCAGATTCGCTGCGCCAAGAAGGTCGAGAAACTTTTCCCTCGTGAGCCATTTCTTTCGGCGGACAACTTCTTCTTCCATCATCGCGATATGAACAGCAGGCCCGCCAAAAGCCGTGATTCCCAATCGAAGAAAAAGGGCCGCAAGGTCACGCAGGGAATTTTGGTGAGAAAAATTAGTATCCATCAAAGCGATGTTACGCGGAATCAATCAGAGGGGTCAAACAAAAAACCCCGCCCTTTTTGAGGGCGGGGTTTTTTTTACTGCGAGGGCTGCGATTAGTTCTTTACAACGTTAGCGGCCTGGTCGCCTTTGGGTCCTTTCACGACATCAAAAGTGACATTGTCACCTTCGTTGAGGGATTTGTAACCCGTTCCCTGAATGGCTGTATGATGCACGAAAACATCATTACCGCCGGTCTGGGGGGTGATAAAACCAAAACCCTTTTCGTTATTGAACCACTTCACTGTACCTTGTGGCATATTTGGTAATTTCCTTTCTTGTGAAGCGACAGGCCCTGAAAACAAAAAAACCGCGAGCTGTCATCATGACATGCTTGCGGTTATCAAAAGCATTTTGATAAGAGCTGACTTCACATCATTGAAACAACGCAGGCATTCTATCAGAAGCCCCTAGGGACGCAAGCACTATTTTTGCGTCGGCAAAAATACTTTAAAACCCGGTTCTGTCATTTTTTTTCATCTTTTTTTGAGTTTCATTGCTTTTCTTGAAAAGCTTTGTTTTATCAGGTTAACAAATGGCAAATCAAAATCGATCATTATTTTCAACCCCTTATCCTGCAACGATTTGACAAATGAAATTTCATGGGGTAGCCTTCGCACATGTTTAATTTTTCCCTGAAGAAACTTCTGATTCTTGCGGCTTTTCTGACCCTCGGGTTTAACACAACCGTTTCGGCTGCCATTGTAGTCGATGGTCTTGTGGGCGATTGGGGTGTGACACCAGGCGCCTATGGTGCTTCTGATTGGACTCCCAATGCTGGTATCAACTACGCTGAAGAGGACCAAAATCCCGCTGTCGATTATTTAAATCCAGGCTGGGGCGGTCAAAGCTTTGACGTGGAAGCACTCTATTTTAAAAGAGAAGCTGACCTTGCCTATTTTGCTGTCATCAGCGGTTTTCCTCTTGAGGGACGTGTTTACGGCGGCGGGAATTATTATGCCGGAGATTTTGCTATCGATTTCGGCAGTAATGGAAGTTATGACTTCGGTGTTGAGACGAACGGGGCCAATCGCGGCAAGCTCTATGGGAACCCCACTTGGGCAAACCCTCTTTTCACAATCTGCGGTCCGTATGCGTTGACTGGCGGAACCATTCTTGGGGATACAACTTTTGCTTACAATAACACCACATACCTCGGCACAGGGCATTATGCTTTTGAATTCAGCATTCCTATCTCACTCTTTGGAAGCTACTGGCCTAACAGTTCCTATACTCCCAATTTCACGGCCAAGTGGACGATGAGCTGCGGGAACGACTGCCTGGACCTTAAAGTGCCCTATGTTCCTAATTCTCCTGAGCCGGCCACGGCAGCCATGATGCTGTTGGGTCTTTCAGGTCTTGCTGTTCATTCTTTCCGAAAAAAACTTCTTCGCAAGTAATCCGGCTCCTCTATCCCCGAAAATAAAACAGGCGTTACAAGAGAGCTTCTCGCTTTCTCATAACGCCTTTAGAGTTTTAATTTGCCGCTTTCAGCGCCTCAGCTTTTTCATGCGCTTCATGTTTAGCTTTTCTCTCATTCTTTCGGGCTTCTTTCTCAGCATGCCTGGCTTTTTTTCTTGCTTCTTTTTCTGCTTTTTTAACATCCTTATCTGCAAGCCCTGGAGGAACATCCCCCTCTTTCCAGCCTTTCTTCTCGCCCTTCATCCAGCCGGCCGGATTCCACTTACTTTTACCTTCTCCGGCATAGGCTGAATGGCTGTTCGTAAAAGAAACTGCCAGCATCATGGCAATCGTAACCGCTAAAAAAGGACTCCTCATTTCAAAGCTCCTTCGTCTTAAGAAAGCATTCACTTCATCAGTTTTGCAATTCAAAGATTTTGTCCGCATTCTGAAGCCGCTGCCAGGCAAGCACACGGCCCTGAGGATCCATGAGTAAGGCATCATAAGACCCGTTTGCATTGAGTTTTCTGCGAACCCTGTTCCCGTTTACCTGAGAAACTTCATCAATTCCGGAAACTAAAAAGGCTTGTTCGACTGTACGTCCTGAAAACAGGCCTTCAGTCTGCCCCTTGCGCTCAACCACATCCCCATCTTCATCCAAAACAAGCTTATCTTTAACCTCATCGCCGCTGGCAAGACGCCGGTAACGGGTTGCCGTGCGAAGCCGGCCCTCTGCATCATAGCTGTATTGATAGGTTTCCTTGATCACACCGCCCAAGCCCTGCACCGAAACTTCTGTAACGCCATGAGAATCCCATTGATACTGCCGCATCTCGGCAAACCCAAGGTCATCATAAATACTTCTTTGCTTGATTCTCCCCTTGTCATCATAGAGGTCTTCGCAAAGCAGCCGCCCGTGAGCATCCTTCACAGTTTTTCGCACGGGTTGATTGCTGCGGTATTCTATTTCAGAAACCGTGTGAAGGTCGTGGTCCAGGATTTTTGCACTGAGCTTTTGTCCAATATCACTGTAGCGTGTCTCGCCCACAACGTCTCCAGCTGCATTGGTCGTAATATCGGAATAGCCCTGCCCCATGCCATGGTTGACACGGTCTGTCTGCGCATAGGAAAAAACCGGAAGGAGAAACAAAAAAAACACGGCCATCAGACAGTTTGAAGAAAACCTCACGATATTCTCCTTTCCTGCTCTCTGTTTAAATCCGTGTGCCGATTAGGATAACAATCGGGTAGGCAAAATAGATCTTACCTGTTTTTTGACGGACTCCAAGCCCTAATAAATTGCGGCCAAGGTCTTCCTTCATCAGAGCCCTTATCTTATCGGCATCTCCTGGATTTGGAAAGGACGCCCGGAGCTGCTCTTCAAGCTCCATCTCCACTTTATAGAAAGCCTTTTGAACATTTTGAAGCCCTTCCTTTTGGAGGAGATCCAGAAGCTCTTTCAACGATAAGGCTCGAACATGTGAAGGGTCTCTTAATTTCTCCAAACGATTATAGGCTTCGGCCTGCCCTGGCTCTTCAGAAGTGAATACGTCCACAATCATCACGCGGCCTCCGGGACTTGTCACACGAATCATTTCTTTTAAAACTTCTGAAGGATCCGGGAAGTGGTGAAAAGAATAGCGGGTTACAGCCAGCGAAAAAGAACCGCTGTTATAAGGCAGCGGCTGGACATCCCCGACATTCCAATCCAGATTGGAAAACCCTTTTTCTTTTTGAAGTTTCTTGGCGCGCTCAATCATGGCCGGTGTGAGATCAATCCCGGTCACCCGCCGGACCTTTGGCGCAAACGCACACGCCACAATCCCCGGACCACAAGCCACATCAAGAACTTCATCCCGGGAGTCTGCTTTCGAAAGCTGAACAACGAGATCAAGGGACTCCTGGCTGGTATGTCCTTTCATCTCGGAAAAAGGAACAGCCTGCTGAGTAAACTGTTCAAGAATACGCTGCCGGTGCGAGTCTTCCATAACATTCCCCTTAAATAAGAATAGCCCATCCGGCGGAATGGGCTAAACAAAAAACCCATCCTTTTGAGGATGGGCGCTTTTGGATTCTATTTTCTCTTGGAACAAACCCTTAAAAACGCCTCTCCTTACCGTCTGAAAATCGGTAGGAACCTGCAAGAAAGCCGCTTTTTGAGGTTTGTGTTTTTCATAGGTATGGATTCTATCAAATTTTCGTTATAAACAAACTTCTCTATTTGCCTTTCTTTTTGAGATATTCCAGCTCTTCTTCCATTTTAAGCTTTCCAAGATGCAGAAGTTTTCCGAAGAAAGGGCCAAAAAGGAACCCGAAGGAAGCCACCATAGAACCCACGGAAATAAAGGCGATCAAACAGGTGAACAATTTTCCGGCAATGGTCGCGGGGGTCACATTAGGCGCTGGGCCCTGGCCCGTCGCAATCATGCTCGTAAAATAAAAAGCGTCAACGAAAGAAAACTTCTCGATCCAGTGAAGTCCCAAAGTCCCCACAGCAAGAACCGAGGTAACCAAACCAAGGCAATAGAGCCCCCGGTTCACGGGCGAATGGTAATGAGGTTTTCGATTTTCATGGGTTTGATTTCCAGACATGCATCCCTCCCCGTTTTTGTAAGGCCGTAAGATTATCGGCTTTCTAAGAAAACCGCCTCACTATGCCCGGCTCCCCATGTCACAAGCCTTTATTTACGCACGGCTCCGCGTAAGCGTCTTTTTAAGAAATTCAAACCAGAAGACACTGGAAATCCCCACGATGAGACAGATCAGAATATCCGCAGGGTGAAGAATTGAAAAACGGAAAAGGCCCCTAAAAAAAGGAACGGTTAGAATGAGCCCCATGGCGATCACGCCCCCGCCCAAAACCCAGCCCAGCGCAAGGTTCTGACTCCACGAAAGGATCCCGCTTTGTGACCAGCTGCGGTTTGTGACAATCAAACTCAGGTTGGCTGTAATGAGTGTTGTAAAAGTCAACGCCCTAGCCTCTGCAGCATCCTGCCCAAGAAAAAGGGATATTGCAAAAACGGCCGCAGTAAAAGCAAGCACGCTCAGCCCCTGTAAGAGGCTGAACAAAACCATGGCCTTATTAAAAAGGGATTCCTGAACCTTGCGCGGAGGGCGGCGCATAATGTCCTTTTCCTCATTTTCCATTTCAAAGACAACCGAACAGGCCGGGTCAATAATCAGGTGAAGAAAGGCGATGTGAACAGGCATCAGCACCAGAGGCCATTTCAGAATCACGGGAATAAGTGAAATTCCCGCGATGGGAATGTGGATCGCCAAAAGGTAAACCATGGCCTTTTTGAGATTGTCGAAAACCCGGCGGCCGGTTTTCACAGCATCGACAATTGAGGCAAAATCATCCTCCACAAGCACAAGATCTGCGGCTTCTCGCGCGACATCCGTGCCGCGTTTCCCCATCGCAATTCCGATGTCTGCGGCTTTGAGTGCTGGGGCGTCATTGACACCATCCCCCGTCATGGCCACAATTTCTCCAACGGCTTTCAAGGCCTGTACAATCAAAAGCTTTTGTTCGGGCATGACACGAGCAAGAATATTAGTGCTGCTGATTTTCCTTCCCAGGTCTTCCAGGTTCAAGCCTTCCAGCTCCGGCCCCGTAAGACAGACCTCTGGATTTTTTAACCCGATTTGCCGGGCAATGCTGCACGCGGTTTCAGGGTAGTCCCCTGTGATCATTACGATCCTTATTCCGGCGGAGGAGCACTCTTTTACGGCCGCTGGAACTTCGGCTCGCACAGGATCTGCAAATCCAATAAGGCCCAGGAACTGAAACTCAAAATCATGCTGAATGGGGGGCAGTGTGCTTTTTTTAAAAACTGCTTTTGCAGCACCCAGCACTCGAAGACCCTCTTGCGCGAATTTTTTTACAGCTTCTGTATACAGGGCTGTCTGTTCACGGCTGAGGTGGCAGAGGTCAAACACAGCTTCTGGTGCGCCTTTCCCGCCAATGACATAGGTTTCCTTTTCGGGGGATTCCCAGACATAGGAAAGGGCTAGCAAAGAGGGCGAAAGCGGGTACTGACGCACCAGCGTCCAGCTTTCGTGAATATGTTCCGTATTTGCGAGAAGCCCTTCGGCAAGGGTCTTCAAGGCCTTTTCAACCGGATCGAAAGGATCGCGCTGGCTGGCAAGCAGAGCGAACTCGACAAGCTCATGAAACATTTCGGAAAGTTCTTTTCCGGCATCTTCCACGGCGTCGAAAACACCGTCGGGCACAAAAAGTTTCTGAACCAGCATCTGATTCTGAGTCAGGGTCCCGGTTTTATCCACACAAAGTACGGTTACAGCTCCGACATTTTCAACCGCAGGGACATTGCGGGTCAAAACTCTTTTTTTTGAAATTCGCCAGGCTCCAAGTGCGAGAAAAATCGTGAGCACTACCGGGAATTCATTGGGCAGAATGGCCATGGCAAGCGCGAGCCCTGCAAGAAATCCTGCAAGCCAGTCTCCCCGGGTCAGTCCATAAATAGCGACGACCAGCAGGCAAAGAAAAATTCCCACAGCTCCCAGTATCCGGACCAGATTTTGCATTTCACTTTGAAGCCGGGTTTTTTCCGGTTCCGCGGAATGCAGCGTCTTCCCAATTTTTCCCATCTCCGTCTGGCTGCCTGCAGCTGTGACCTCAGCCAAGGCCTGCCCCTGAACAATTAAAGTCCCTGAATAAACAAAAGGCCGGTCATCGCCCCCCGGCCTTGAGGTTTCAAGGACTCCATCCCAAACACTTTTACGGACAGGAATGGACTCCCCGGTTAACAGGGATTCGTCCGCAGAAAGGCTGACAGCCCAGATAACTCTCGCGTCCGCAGGCACACGGTCTCCTTCAGCGAGAACCAGAACATCACCGGTCACAACGTCAACCCCGGGAATTCTTTTTTGAACACCTCCTCTTATGACGAGCGCCCGCGGGCTGGACAAACTCCGGAGGGCATCAAGGGCCCGTTCCGTTTTAGTTTCCTGGTAAAGGCTGATCAGCATAATAAAAATAACAAACCCAAGAAGCATGAGTGCTTCCTGAAGGTCGCCCAGAACGAAATAAATTAAACCGCTTGCGGTCATCAGAATAAAAATGGGGTCGAGGAGAACTTCACGGGCAATAGCCCAAAAACTGCGGGGTTTTTCTTCGGGGAGTTCGTTTAAACCATACTTTTTTAGGCGAAGCGAGGCTTCTTCGTCGGAAAGGCCTTGGACTTTCTTGGGATCAAATTCAGACGGCTTCATGACAAGCCTCACTTTCTTTCATTGTAGACCTCTGGAGGGATCTGGCAAAGCCTTTTACCCCTCGTACGGATACAAAGTAAAAGCAATTATGCTGAAAGAGCTTCGAGGGTCTGGGTCAATTTTTCGGGAAGGGGCGATTCAATCCGGAGAAGTTCAAGAGTCGCAGGATGCTGAATTTCAATCATAGAAGCATGAAGAAACAGCCGGCGAAGGCCAAACTCCCGGCGTAGTTTTTTATTCAACGGAAAATTACCGTAAATCTCATCGCCAATTAATTCATGATGCCGGTAGGCGGCTTGGACACGAATCTGGTGAGTTCGTCCGGTATGCAGTTCAATCTCAACCAGGGAAAGACCCTGCTTGGGGAAAAAGTGTTTCACGATGTAGGAAAGTTTTGCGTTCGGAGCCCCCGAATGCATCACGCGCGAACGTACCCGCCCTGCCTGCCTCTGGGTTCCAATCGCATCCTGCCAGCGGCCCGTAGCGGGCAGCACGCGGCCTGCCATAAGCGCTTTGTAAATTTTTCGGATTTGCCCGTCTTCAAAAAGCTTCCGGCATTTTTCGGCCATGGGTTTGGTCCGGGTCGCAACCAAAACACCTGATGTGTCCTGATCAAGACGGTGAATCAGCCAGATGGTTCCTTCGGGAGTCTGAAATGAACGCTCCTCAAAATTGTATTCGCCCTCAAAGGCCGCGCGCGTATGGGTCTGCGTTCCCTTGCCGCCCTTACTGGGATTGGGGTGTGACAAAACCCCTTCCGGCTTATCAACAACGATAAGTCCGTTTTCGTCATAAAGAACCGGACAGCGGGTCATGGAAGGTTTTTCAGGCTTTGACATAAGGCGCATAG
>CAYRBY010000089.1:0-8466 GCA_964422635.1 uncultured bacterium | reverse complement strand
AAATTTTCAGGACGGATTCTTTTTACCGGGCTCATGTCAGCCTCCTTGGGTTTTATGATGATTCCGGATGCAGTCCAGCACGTGAATGACTCCGGGGTAGGCGATGGAATAAATACGGAAGTTTCCGCGTGTTTCGCTTTTTAAAATCCCATGGCTTCTCAAAAAAGCCAGGTGTTTGGAGAGTTCTGCCTGAGGGACCCGGATTTTTTCCAGAAGGTTCGTAACCGAACTCCCAGGGCACTGGTCGAGGCATTCGATGATACGCAGGCGGACAGGGTGGCCGATCGCCTTCAAAATGGCCGCCGCCTGGCGGATCACTGCAGCTTCAAGAGATTTCTTTTTCATACACCCTCCTATATTACATAAATAGTATATTCTATTTTTGGAATATATCAAGCGCCTTTTTTCAAATGGAGGAGATACCGGAAAACGGGGCGGGGCAAGCGGTCTTTAAAAAGAAAAAGGCCGGAACCGATGTTCTGGTCCCGGCTTTTTCCCCTCTTGTGACTGCACGGTCAAGCGGTGCAGTTAAATCTTGAAACTAGCCAATGGCTTGGGTGCTCTGTTCTCCCGTACGGATACGGATACACTGCTGAAGATCGAGAACAAAGATCTTACCATCGCCGATTTCTCCCGTTTTGGCGCCTTTTGTAACGGCCTCGATTGCGGCAGGAACGAAGGTATCGTTCACAGCGATTTCGAGCTTCACTTTCTTCAGGAGAGATCCTGCTTCTTTATGGCTTCTGTACACTTCCGAAATACCACGCTGGCGGCCCCGCCCCATCACCATACTAACGGTGACAAGGTGAATTTCTTTGTCTTCGAGGGCCTGAAGCACATGGTCAAGACGGTCAGGCTGGATGATCGCAACGATATATTTCATGGTTCTCTCCTTAATCCAACATGGTGTAAGCGGATTCGCGGTGTTCTGTCAGATCAAGACCGATTCTTTCTTCTTGTTCCGGCACGCGAAGACCCATCACCATGTCCACAATTTTAAGCAGTACAATCGAAACGACAAACGAGTAGACGATCGTAATCAATACGGCCTTGAGCTGAATGAAGAGCAGCGCAGGGTTGCCGTAAAAAAAGCCGTCCGCACCCGCCGGGTTCACAGACTTGCTGGCCCAAAGACCTGTGGCCAACGCGCCCCAGATTCCGCCAATGCCGTGAACGCCGAAGGCGTCGAGTGTATCATCATATCCAAACTTGGGTTTCAGGAACGCCACAGAGAAATAGCAGATCACAGAAACGCCGATGCCGATCCAGATGGCATCCACAGGGCCCACAAAACCTGAGGCCGGTGTAATGGCCACAAGACCCGCAACAGCACCGGTAATTTTACCAAGCATCGTAGGATGATTGTTAAATTTCCAGTCCAGAACGGCCCATGTCAGACCTGCAGCAGCTGCCGCAATATGCGTCACGACAAATGCGTTTGTGGCAAGACCGTTGGCGCCAAGAGCGCTTCCCGCGTTAAAACCAAACCAGCCAAACCACAACAGGCCTGCGCCAAGAACCGCGAAAGGCAGATTGTGAGGAGGTGAGATATGTGTTGGATAACCTTTTCTTTTTCCAAGCACAAGCGCCGCGGCAAGAGCTGCGATACCTGCGTTGATATGCACGACCGTACCGCCGGCAAAATCAAGAGCGCCGCTGACACGGATAAAACCGCCGATGGCCCAAACCCAGTGGCAGATCGGATCATAAACAAGCGTGGCCCACAAAAGTGAAAACACGCAGAACGCCGAGAACTTCATTCTTTCGGCAAAGGCACCGAGAATGAGGCCCGGGGTAATGATGGCAAACATCGCCTGGAAAATCATAAACGCCTGATGCGGAATCGTGGCTGAATAATCAGCATACGGTTCAAGACCCACTCCGTTCAAACCGAACCACGCAAAGCTTCCAATCAAGCCCTTGATGTCCGGGCCGAAAGCAAGTGTGTAGCCGACAAGAACCCACTGAATGGTGATTGCGCACATCAGAAAGAAACACTGCATCAAAACGGAAAGCATGTTCTTTTTTCTGACCAGACCGCCGTAGAAAAACGCCAGTCCAGGTGTCATAAGAAGAACGAGAGCCGCGGATGTCAGTACCCACGCTGTGTCCCCCGTATCAGCGGCAGGAGCAGCAGCCTGAGCAAAAGCCGGTAAAGCCAGACTCAGCAGAAGCCCCATAACCATGAGGCCTATTTTTTTAATGTTCATTGAAAATCCCTTTCTTATTACTTGAAACTATTGTGTTGTTTCACAGGGCTTGAATTTGAACTTGGATTCATCTTCAGGCCTTTGCCTCTATCAACGCCGGTTCCCGGTTCATCGCTTCTCGCATTGCATTTCATACAAAATCGAATGAAATGCAGGAGCCGCGCTTCCGGGGCTTACGGTGGGGGCGCCTTGTTGCTTGGGTTTGGCAGGAAATAATCGTAAGCTTTATTTCCAGGTTGAAAAGATTGCTGCTTCCCCCGGTTTAAAGGGATTCCTGCAAATGTTGTCTTTTGAACCGGTGAAAAACCGGTTTTGAGGACTCCTTCTACAAGAATGGAAAGCATGTCTGGAAGCTTCATGCTCACTCCTACAACAAAAAGCATGCCAAAAGGGCCCTTTTAAGCGTTTCCCTCTTATAAACCCTGTATAAAAAATATAGGCTCTACAGATTACTTCCCCTGCCGGCTTACAATTTTGTTCTTTTTACGACGGAAAAGAAAATAACCGGGGGGTGGTCTTTACGGAGGGAAAGCCATTTTCCCTAGGGATGAAATCTAGGGAGTGACCTCTTGAAAGGGCTTTAAACCCCGCCTAAAAGGGACTCCAAAGCTTCTGAAAGACACTTTTGTGAGGAACTGCAGACCAGAACCGCAAGAATGTTTCCTGGCAAAGACCGGGGCTTCAAGCCGGAGAGGGTTCGGCCTGTGCCGTGTGCTCATGTTTGGGCAAAGGGATCTTGGGGACAGGAATTTTATGCCGGACTTTATTGGCGCCGTGGTAGATCTTTTTAAAGGCGCCCTTAATGCCCCGTCTGGGACGTTTGGGCTGGTAATGAACTCCCGGAGGGGTTTCGACCCGGATCTCTTTCAGCCAGGCATCAGATTCTGTGCGGGTATCATCCGAATTCGCCATAATGGCCACCGCACGAAAATGATCAAAAGATTTTTTCCCAAAAAGCTTTTCATAATCCTGCGCAATATCACGCGTTTCTTTCACCCAACCCTCTGGCGATGCCGGCAGCCCGCTGTGAACCACCAGCATGCGGACATTTTTATCGTAAGGACTCGGCGCTGAGGTGCCCTCCGGAAACCGGTCATCCCAAATATATTGAATAACATCCGTGTTGAAGGGATTGTTCTTTCCGAAAATGGCACAGATACGGAGAGCAAAATCATTTTCACCATCGGCTCCCAGGTCCGGACTTTTTTTGTTGGAAGGAAATTTCACCACACGCCATTCCCAGCTGAGCTGGGGCTGGGCAGAAAGCGGAATGTTCACAATCTTAAAAAGAGCCGAGTAGGCTGACTTGCTTGAGGCGTGCAAAGCCATTTGCCCGGAGCGGTCTTTTTCGACCTCATAATTCGACTTTCCATTAAAGGTGTAGGCACGCCAGCCTTTTAAGGAAGCAGGCTCAGTAAAGGAAATATGCAGAAGCGTGTGGCCGTCGGCCTGAGGAATCGTTTCTTCCGGAAGATCTGTATCAGGCGAAAGCGCAACACGCGAAAATGCATACAATGCCGCAGAAAACAGCAGCCCCAGAAGAAGAAGGGGCAGACGATATCTTTTGAAAAAAGACTTTTTTTCTGGAAAGGCTTTTTCGGGGAAGGACATGACTGAGGATTATAACGACGGTTCTCCGCGAAAACAATCCAAGACCTGATTAGCACTCTTCTCCCTCCCTTTTTTCTTGTATAATCAGTCTATGCGCTTTTATGCGGATCTTCACATTCACTCCAAATATTCACGCGCGACAAGCCGCGACTGCGATCTTGAGCACCTGACTTATTGGGGCCGGAAAAAAGGCATCACCGTCATCGGCACCGGCGACTTCACTCACCCCGCCTGGTTTCAGGAAATCAAAGACAAACTTGTCCCGGCGGAACCCGGCCTTTTCCGGCTGCGGCCAGACCTTGAAAAATCCTTTCTCGAACCTCTTCCTGCCGTCTGCCATGGCACTACACGCTTCATGCTGTCAGTCGAAATTTCGACGATCTATAAAAAAGGCGACAAGACCCGGAAAGTACATCATCTGGTTTATGCCCCTTCGATTGAGAAAGCGGAAGCCATACGGCTCAAACTCGAAAAAATCGGCAACATCCGCTCGGATGGCAGACCGATTCTGGGCCTTGACTCCCGGCACCTTCTTGAAATTGTTCTCGAGGCCGGTGAGGGCTGTTACCTTGTACCCGCTCATATCTGGACGCCGTGGTTTTCCGTTCTGGGATCCAAATCAGGTTTTGATAATGTCTGTGACTGCTACGGCGATCTTTCCAAACACGTGTTTGCGGTCGAGACTGGTCTTTCTTCCGATCCGGAAATGAATTGGCGGGTTTCACATCTGGACCGTTACCGCCTCATGTCGAACTCTGATGCCCATTCCCCGCAAAAGCTGGGACGCGAAGTCTGTGTGTTTGATACAGACCTCGACTACTTCGCCATGAAGCGCGCGCTGGAAACAGGCATCGGATACGGCGGTACCGCCGAATTTTTTCCGGAAGAAGGCAAATACCACATGGACGGGCACCGCAACTGCAATGTCCGCCTCACGCCGGAAGAAAGCCGGAGGCTCAACGGAATCTGTCCCGCCTGCAAAAAACCGCTGACCCTGGGCGTAATGTACCGCGTGGAGGAGCTTGCCGACAGGCCGCTTTCCTACAAACCTAAAAACGCATGTCCGTACCAAAACCTCATTCCTCTTCCCGAAATGATTTCGGAAATTCACGGCAAAGGCGAAACAAGCCATGCCGTCACCCGGGATTATGAAAAAATGATTTCCTCTCTCGGGCCGGAGCTCGATATTTTAAGTACGCTTCCGCTGGATTTGATCGGAAAAAAATCTTCACCCCTCGTGCAGGAAGCCATTCAGCGCATGCGCGAAGGACACGTGATCCGGGAAGCCGGCTATGACGGCGAATACGGGCGCATTAAATTGTTTACGGAAGATGAATTAAAAAACCGTTTGTCGGCCGGTGTGCTTTTTGATGTAGAAAAGGCAGGGGCTAAGGAAAAGAAAAAGAAAGCCGCCCGAGAAAAGATGCCTCCGCAAGCCCCTCAAAAAGCGAAGTCCGCAGCTGCTGCAGCACCAGCCAAACTGGATCAAGACCAAAGCAAGGCGCTGGAAACGATGGACGGGCCGCTCCTGATTCTCGCCGGACCCGGGTCAGGAAAAACCCGTACGCTGACTCACCGCGTCGCGCAGCTGGTTCAGTCCGGCAAGGCAAAGCCTGAAGGATGCCTCACGATCACCTTCACACGCCGCGCAGCGGAAGAGATGCGCGAACGATTGAAACTGCTTATGCCAGCAGAGTGGCACAAAGTACCCGTCACGACGTTTCACGGTCTGGGTCTCAGGATCCTTTCTGAAAACCGCATTGAGGCCGGTTTGCTGCGCGGCTTCCGCGTGGCCGGCGAATTGGAACGCGTCATTCTTTTGATGCAAAAACTGGGCATCACGGAATCGAGGGCCCAAAAACTGCTTCGCGAAGTTTCTCTGTCCAAGCGCAGGGAAAAACGCGACGACATTACGGAAGACATTGAAAATGCTGCCCGGATTTTGGATGAAGCCCGTGAAATGTACGGCTGGCTTGACTATGATGATCTGCTCATTCAAAGCGTACGGCTTCTCGAAGAAGATGGGGATGCGGCGGCTTATTACAGGAACCTTTTTACCCACATCTCGATCGATGAATACCAGGACATTGACGCGTGGCAGTACAAGCTTGTGAAGCTGCTCACCTCGGGAAGTGCGAACCTCTGCGCCATCGGAGATCCGGACCAATCGATATACAGTTTCCGCGGCGCACACGTGGAATTCTTCCTGGACTTTGAAAAAGATTTCCCCGGGACGCAGAAAATTTTTCTTACGCGCAATTACCGTTCGGGCCGCTCCATTCTGGAGGCTTCCGCTCAGATGATACAGCCTTCATCGCTTGTTGAAGACAGGATGATGGAAGCTCTGCTGGAAGACACGGGCCGGGTTGTCATTCATAAGGCTCCCACCGATAAGGCTGAGGCAGAGTTTGTGGTGCACTCTGTCGAAAAAATGGTGGGCGGCACTTCCTTTTTCTCAATGGACAGCGGAAGAAGCGAGGGAACGCCGGACGCAGCTTATGCTTTTTCTGATTTTGCGGTTCTTGCGCGCACCGACGCACAGCTTGATTTACTGGAAGAGGCTTTTCAAAGATCCGGCATTCCTTTTCAGCGCCAAAGCCACCGGCTTCTGGATGAAAGCCCCGAAGCGAGAGCTCTGCTTGTTTACCTTTCAGATCATGCATCTACCGCCGGCATCAAAGTGAGTTTAAAAAAAGGGCTCGCTCAAAGCAAACTGAGGCCGGATCATCCCCTGGCTTTAAAGCTTGAAAGCTGGGCCGAAACATTCGGAGAGGACGCCTCCCGGTTTTTATCTGAGCTTCATTTGAGTCTTGAAACAGACATCCGTGACGAGCGAGCAGAAAAAGTTTCCCTTATGACACTTCATGCTGCCAAAGGTCTTGAGTTCCCTGTGGTTTTTATTACAGGCTGCGAGGACGGCCTGCTGCCTCTGAGCTTCAAAGACAAACCGGGAGCTGAAGAGCTGGCTGAGGAAAGGCGGCTCTTTTTTGTCGGCATGACACGCGCCAAAGAAAAACTTTTTCTTTCACATGCGGGAAAACGTCTGTTCCGGGGAGCTGTTCAAGAGCAGAGTCCCTCCCCTTTTCTCACTGACATTGAAGAGCGCCTGCTCGCTCGGGAAGCTTCTGCATTCACCCAAAAACCCTCTGCCCCGTCACAAAAAGATCTCTTTTAACTCTCCCTGAAAAAGAAAAGCGCGGGAATTTCTTCCCGCGCTCTTCAGCCTTAATTTTGATATCTTGAATTAATGATGGCCAGCGTGTGCCTCATCCTCAACTGAAGGTGCATCGCCTTCTTCGCCCGCAGGTTTATGGCACTTCTTACACTTCTCACACTTTTGGCATTTGCCGCACTTGCCTGACATTTCCCCTTTTTCACAAGGTTTTTTAGTGCTCATCATGGGGCATTCTTTTTTCATCCCGTCCATCTCCACGGGAACAACCTGCTCTTTGACGAGATTAAGGTTGGCATCGTACTTATAAAGCTTCTTCCCAGCGAGTACGATTACACCGCCGTCTCCGGAAGCCACAAGGTCATGCGGCATGGCCATTTTCATCATGGCGCTGTGTGCGGAGACCCAATCCTTGTCCTCCTTGTGCTTTTTTCCGCCCCAGGCAAAGGCCGATGACGGAATAAAAAAGACTGTGACCAAAACAGCCGTCAAAAAACGAACCATCTGTTTATTCATATTTTCTCCTTAGGCTTTCAAAACCTGAAAAGTGCGTTCATCCACAACGGTGTTACCGCTCTTGACCACAACACTCCATTCGCCGGACGGATCATCGATTCCGATTGTCCCGAGAGGAAGACGCGTCTTCACATGATCGGGATAAGCAATGTTGGCCTGGAATGTTCCGGAATAAACAAGCTGATGTCCGGGGGCAAACCACTCGACTGAAAATTTCGGACGCTTCAACCGCTCTTCATTCGTGCGGGCAGGATCAAAGAACGCAAACCAGAAAAGATTCTTGGTTCCCGCCGGAATCTGGGACAGCGATTCAACGGGCTTCTTGTGGTGCTGAACGATAAAGGGAACGTGGCTGGTCGTGAGCCCCTTGCCCACAATAGCGAGACTTCCCGCTGGCTCAGATGCGGTGGACTCCCCCGACTCATCTTTCCATGCGGAAACTTCCGCATCACCGGGCAAAACGATTTCATTTTCTTCGGCTTTCGGTGCAGCCGCTTCCTCGACCACCGGAACTGGCGCCGCAGCAAGAGCCGGCGGGGCCGTTTGTTCCACAACAGGAACAGCCGGGGCCGCAGGAATCGCTTCCGGTGCTTTCACTTGTTCCTGAACAGCCGCTGATGCTTGCGCAGCTTCCTGTTTCATTTTTGCACGGGCTTCTTCCGCCGCTGCAGTTGCAGCATCCACGACTACAGGGACAGCTTCTTGAATCGGCTGAACAGCAGGCTGAGGATCAGTCACCACCACCGCAGCAGGTGCAGGTGATTGCTCCGGGGAGGCCGCCACGGGGGCTGTTTGAACGGGTGTTTGCTCTGCAGCAGCCGTCGTATCCGCAAACGCAGGTGACGAACAAGCACAGAACAAAAGAACCATTAAAGTGCCGTGGTTTTTTTTCATATCAAGACTCCTCTGAAGTCATCTTGCGGGCCCGGGCCGGCGCAACCGGCATCAAGCTTGAAT
>CAYRBY010000088.1:0-8488 GCA_964422635.1 uncultured bacterium | reverse complement strand
TCCAATTTGAGACAGAAGTTCATAGACCTGTCTTTGAAAAATATGCAAAATTGTAAAATGGTAAACAAGGCTTCGCATTCCAAGAGCGTTGAATGGTGCCGGGTACCAAAGGGTCACGTTAAACTTTCACCTATTGCCTTAACAGTAAGGGGTCAGACCCCCATGGGCCGAAGTCCCAATGACTTCAGCAGGTTCGGCGGTGCTCGATGCACCGTCCTTCGCACGGGCCACCTCTAGAACAGTAGCTAGCAGGAAATAGCGCAATTAGCCCCTCCCAGTTTGCCTTTATCCTCCCGATCTTCCTACGATGAAACGTTAATCTCCAGGTGCTTATGCCATGGATACGGTGAAGCTTAATCCCTAGGAGCATGTGATTAATGCTTCACCTTTTGCTGAAATGGAAAAGCTATTTCAGCTCTTTCACCTGTTGCGTAGAATGGTACCGGGTACCAAAGCCAAAAAGTTCTTATTTTTGGCAGGCTCTCTGAAGCGTGAGGCTTCAGTATTCACTCGGGACAGGTAAGATTCGAAGGACGATGAACTTTAATCTTCAGATGCATAAGATTAAAGTTCACCTGTTGCGGACTTTAAAAGCTAAGTCCGCTCGATGAAATGTTAATTCCCGGGACGATGAAGTTTTAATGCCCTGAGCGATGAATTATTAATCCCCTGTAGCCGGGATTAAAATTCACCTATTGCCGAAACTCAAATGTTTCGGCTAGAAGCCGGAATTTTCACTTCACCTGTTGCTGAAATGGAAAAGCTATTTCAGCTGATTTGCCTAAATATAGTATATATGCTATATTTTGTTCATGATAAACACAGGGCTTAAAATACAGGAGTGCCGTATCCGCAAAGGGCTGACACAGGCTGAGCTTGCAGCCCGGGCAGGGGTTGCGCAGGCCAATCTTTCAAATATCGAAAAGGGAAAGCGCGATTTGACGGTTTCGATGCTGATCCGGCTTGCCGGTGCGCTCGAAATAAGGCCCTCCGAGTTGATCGATGAGCAGGCTGAGGAGAAGCGGTTTGCGTTGACCCGCGCTGATATCGAAAAGCTGGCTGAGGTGATTGTCGCCCCCGAGACACGGGCCGCCTCGGAGATTCATGAAATCGCGGTGTTTTTCCGTTTGCTCCGGCCGGGTGCGGCGCGGCGTGAAAGCAGTCAAAAAATTCAGCAGGCCTGGGCAAGTTTAAGGCGGCGTTTTACGTCCGCTGAGATACAGGATGTCTTTCGGCGTGTGGAAGATGCCGAGCAGAGGGTGAATGCGTAAAAGACAGATTGATCTTTTCTTTCGTGAGCTTGATAAGGGGCTTGGGCTCAAGGCTGAGATTATTCTGCTGGGTGCAAGTGCGGGAAGTCTGATGGGGCATATCCGGCCGAGTTTTGATATTGATTTTGAAATCCGCTTAAGCGGCAGAAAAAGTAACAAGGCAGCGGTTGGTCAGGTGATTCTCGATACGGCCCGTAAAGCAGGCGTGGCTGTGAATTATTCGGAAAATGTGGACCATTGGTCCATGGTGAGCTATCTGGATTACCGGAAAACCGCAAAGCCGTATAAACAATTTGGAAAATTGAATGTGAAGCTGATCGCACCCGCGTACTGGACGATTGGGAAAATGGCCCGTTACTATGCGTTGGACATCAAGGACATTGCGGCCATTATCCGGAAGAAAAAACTGGAACCGGAGTCCCTTGTGAAGCTGTGGAAGCTTGCGATGGATCAGAGTGACTTGAGCCTTGAGCTTGGACAGTTTAAAAAGCATGCGGCGCATTTTCTTAAATTCTACGGAAAGCGGCTTTGGGGAAAGAAGTTTGACGCCGTGTCGTATGTGAAAATTCTGGAAGGTGCGGGGACGCCGAAATGATAAGCCCTTCCGGTTCCAAAGATCCCCTTCATGGCATTACACTTAAAAGAATGCTGGAAGAGCTTGTGGCTTTTTACGGGTGGCCCGTCATGGCGGATCATGTGAATATCAATTGTTTTATGTTTGAGCCATCGATTACTTCGAGTCTTCGTTTTTTGCGGCGCACGCCGTGGGCAAGAAAGGAAGTAGAGCAGTTATATTTGCAGATGCTTTCCGCGCAATTCCAAGCAGCGAGAGAAAAAGATTCTGGGAAGACTGCGGCGGATATGTGACGGTGACGTTGAAATTTAAATCCCCAGTTACCGGGATTTAAATTTCACCTAGTGCCGAAACGGAAAGCGGTTTCGGCTAAGTTCCAGGAAAAAAGGCCGAAAGGGGACACAAATCCGTAACGAGTACGGTGAAATATTGCTCCCCAGTAGCGTGTGAGTAATATTTCACCTAGTGCCGAAACGGAAAGCGGTTTCGGCTAGAGCCAAGTCCGCTCGATGAAGTTTTAATGCCCAGAAGCATGACATTAAAACTTCACCTGCTACCGAGATTGAGAAGCAATCTCGGTTAACTGTTTGTCGGGATCGTGGTTTTTGATTTTTTTGGCGATGGTGTAAAGAGCTGATACGGCGGAGCCGGCAGCGGTGAGAATAAGAAAGAGTTCAAGAAAGCCTGTGTCTCCTGTGACAAGGCTGATGATTGAAAAGACGAGAAGCAGGTTTCCCAAACCTGGATACGTGACCATCTGGTTGAGCAGGTTCAGGAGTTTCTGAGCTTTGGAGGCTGATCCCGCTTTTGCTTCCGCCGCAGGTCCCTTCAAAACGTGCGCGCCGCGCTCATGATTGAATTTCCGCAAAAGTGCGCTTTCCTGGGCGTGATGCATGACAAGCAGCAGGACCTGCGCAAGAGCCGTTCCCATTCCCGTGATGAGCCAGAAACTTTCCGCTGTTGCCTGGAAAATTCCATACGAAAGACACAACGGCATGAGGAGATTCTGGGCGTATTGAAGAATCGTCTCGAAATAAATGGCCGTTAGTTCGGTTTCTCCGGCGCAATCCTTTTTGTGAAATTTCTTGTAGAGGCTGATTTCTTTTGCTGAGCAGCGGAGAACAGACCAGGCTGTGATGAGAAGCGCGCCAAGCGTCATGGCAAAGAAAGAGCCCGAGAGCAGCAGGAGGCAGCCCGCGGCCTGTGAGGCGAGGATGGCGAGGGCCATCTTCGAGCAGGAAAGATTGCGCTGAAGAACGGCGCGGGTCACTTGAATACTGAGGGCGCGGATAAGGCCTTCACCCAGAAAGGAGAGAGGGCTTTGAGGACAGCTGGGCTGACAGATTTCTTTGAGTTCCCGGATTGTTTCCATGGGCACAGGATTCCTTATTTGAAGTGTTGTTTGAGACACCTCAGTATAACGGAAGGCTAATTGAGCCGAAACCTCTTTTTGGTTTCGGTGCCGGGTGCACTGACGCGCTGCACCCGGCACCATTCCAATCCCGAGCCGCTGGCTTTAGTATCTCCGGCCCATGGTTTGAATTCCCCAAAAGTTCTGAAAGCCCAGACGAGGTAAGGGCACGCGAAGGATGCGGGAAGTGTTGTCGAGATAGCGCACCCAGTAAAACGACCAGAAGCGGGTGTAAAGAATACGGTAAACCGCTCCCTCAAAACGCTTCACGGTTTTCCGGTTTACATCCACCACGATGGTCTGCGTGCCGTAAGCGGTTTTGACTCCCACGGATACAACCGGCTGACCTTGAAATGTTTTTTGAATGTCGATCAGCGTGATGGAATAGTTTGCAGCCTGATCGAGTTCCAGAGGGACATCCACATGAAGAAGATGTTTAAGCTCCGTGGTTCCGCGGACCATCTGGTAGATCTCAAAGCCCTCCAGTGAGGCGTGGCGGGGAAAAAATATGAGAAGCCCCGAATCACGTTCAAAGTAAACGCTTTTGCCCTTTGTGATCAAACTGGCTCCCGTTTCCCGGGCTGTTCCCGCGGCTGAAGAAAACAGATACCGCTTCTCAAAAACAGTTCCGTCAAAATCGGTCAATTGAGCCGTAAGACGGATGCCTGTTCTTTCGAAGGCTATGCTCTTCAAAATTCCGCGGCTGTCATTGCTGATGCCGTTGACAACAGCGCCAGCGCTGCCTCCCGCCAGGGGCTGCACAAATATTTCATGTGTGTAGTCGTAGTAGCGGAAATGAATTCTTTCAAAGACTGCCTTTGTCCCGTCGGGAGAAACATCAAACATAAGCCCTGGAAAAGAACGGGAGTAGATGCCGCCGTAAATGTCGGCTTCGAAAGTGACAAGCTCCCGGATTTCACCCGTGTTCAGGTTGAGAAGGCGAAGGGTTTGCGGGCTGCCTGCGTATTCTCCGTCGAGCTGGAACGCAAAGTTTGCGTTTGAGTGTGCGGGCGTCCAGCCTTGAGGCAGGCCGTGAAGGATTTCAAGTGTGGTCAGATCGACCGAGACAAGAAAGATTCCGGAGTTCTGACATTCCTGGGAGGGTCCTGCGGGCGTGCATACGCGCTTCTGGATTGTAAAATCCGCCTGATTGCCGTGATAGACGGCTGAGATCAGAGAGCCTTCCAGATCAAGGGTTCTAACCGCAGCGGCAGCCATATCAAACTGCACCAAAGATGCGGGGCATTCCGGCTGGTTGTTGTAGGTGCAATCCAAATTCATGCCCGCGTAAAACGCATAGCGGGGATTGTCCTGAAGCGGTGTCAGAGCGACGGACTGAGGGCCGCGGTCTCCGAGAAGGACCAGATACGGTGCGGGTTTGAAAAGGCCTTGTTGACCGGCCTCGGGGGTTTCGTAAACCAGTGTTTCGAGCAGGATGCTGCCGCCGCCGCTGGGATTCCATGCCGTGTCAATGAAGTGAATTCCGAAGAGGGAACGGCTGGAATAACTGATCTGCGGGATCAGCAGTTCATCGCCGCCATTCAACGGCAGAATGTGAATCGAAAGGCTGCCGGCGGTTTGAGGATCCATGGTCTCAAAGATTGCGGCGGTGCCTTGCGGGTTTACGTCGAAAGTATCGTTGATCCCGCTGAATGAAGCGGTCTCTGCCAGCAGTTTGATTTCCTGCGAGCTGTTGTCACGAAGCCAGAGGCGGCAATCCTCAAAGCTGCCGGTACATTCTTTAAGAAATGAAAACGCGGGATTGGAGCGCGCCGGAGACCAGGCTGCGCTTTCATCCGGCGGCGTGGGGGTCTGCAAAGCAGCCGCCAAGGCAGGGGAGGGGGCTTCCGCTGCGGGCTGCAGCGGATTGTCCTGCATCCATGCATACTCGCGAAGCAGTGCGGCTGGTTTTGCCGGCTGAGGAGTCTCCTTTAAAGAGGCTGCTTTTTCTGGAAGCTGCCGAACCTCTGCGGGCGGCGCTGTCAGGTCGGGGGCTGCGTGAAGCAAAGGCGTTATTCCGAAGGTCAGAAGAAATGTCCAAAGACAGTGAAAAGCGGGAAAGCGTTGGCTGAAATTCATAAACCCTCCTATGTAATCGATTACATTATACAGCAAAAAAAATTACATCTTTCTTACGGAGCCGCGTTCCTCCAGGGTTACTGAAAGAATACGGGGGCGATAAAAAACTTCCGGATCAGGGGCCTGCAAATGTTCAACCAGGTCTTTCGCTGCCCAGCGGCCGAGTTCGTAGACTGGCGCATGGATTGTGGTCAGCGGCGGTTCTGAATGTTCCGAGCGGCGGTCGTCGTCATAGCCCATGACTGAAATCTTCTGTGGGCAGGCGATGCGAAGCTCTTTCAAGCGTCTTAGAATGCCGTGAGCCTGGGAATCGTTCATGCAGAAAACCGCTGTGACGCGCGGATGACGTTTGAGGAAGAGTTCCGTTTCAGCGTAAGCTTTTTCTTCCTCGAAATTGACATCGAGAATTCGGGAAGCAGGAAGCTTGATGCCCTGACCCGCAAGGCCCGCCTGAAAACCGTTAAGGCGTTCCACCGCATCCGGTGCACCGTTTCCTCCGCCAAAGACTGCGATTTCTTTGTGGCCGCAGCCGGCAAGATACTCCGCGGCCAAGCGTCCGCCCGCGGCATGATCAGCAGCGACATAGTGAACCTTGACGCGGCTTTCAATGTTGTTAACCACGACGCAGGGGATTTTAAGCTCGTTGAAAACCTTCGCACTTGAAAAAACAGAGCGCCAGTAGGTGAGAATCAGGCCGTCCACACTTTCACCTTGCTTGAAGTCGTAGGCGTCCCACAAGTCGGGCCCCGGTTTAAGAAGGATCATTTTGAGGCGGTATTCGGATTCATAAAGACTGTCGGCAACACCCGAGAGCAGCTCAGAATAGTATTCTGAAGAAAGGATGCCGGGGTGATGAGGAAAAACGAGCCCCAGGGTTTTGTAGTGAGACTTTCGAAGGTGTTTGGCCGCAAGATTAGGGGTGTAGCCGTGGCTGCGAACCATGGCTTCCACGTGCTTGAGAGTCTGGGGTGCGACCTTGTGGCGTGTCTCCGGGTTCATGGCCCTGGAGATTGTGGCCACTGAAACGCCGGTCTTTTTTGCGATTTCCTGAATGGTAAGGGATTTTTTTCTCATATGCATGTAATCGATTACAAAGAATTCTATCTGAAATTTTTTTTCTGTCAATAAGGCAATGGGTGCCAATATAATGACGCTTCAGAAAACAGGGGGATCTGCTGCGGACAGCAAAGACGGACCCTCTGAGAAAGATACCTATGGATGCAGCGTTCTGGATTAAGTCATGGCTCGAAGGTCGAACGGGTTTTCACCAGAGCCATTTCAACGATAAGCTGACCGAGTATTTCCCCCGCTTTGATCCTGAAAAAGGGCAGAAGGTCCTTGTGCCTTTATGCGGGAAATCCAAGGATCTGATCTGGCTTCATGGGCAGGGGCTTCGTGTTCACGGCGTGGAATTGCATGAGCAGGCCGTAGTATCTTTCTTTACGGAAAATCAGCTTGCGCCTGTTCAAAAACATCAGGACAAGGATTTTGTTCATTATGCCTGGGAAAATATCGTGGTCAGCTGCGGGGATTTTTTTAAACTGAACGAACACGGTACCTGCGATTTTGTTTATGACAGGGCTGCGCTTGTAGCGCTCCCGCCAGCCATGAGAAAAGATTATGTGCGCGTGATCAGAAGTGCCCTTAAGCCAGGCGGGAAATGCCTTCTCATTGCCTATGAATACGACCCTTCTCAAATGGAAGGGCCGCCTTTCAGCATTAAGACCTCTGAAATTCACGAGCTTTATGACGATGCGTTTACGATTCAGCAGGTTGAATGCTCGCGCCCGGACAAAGAGGGCCCGCGGCTCGCAGCTGTCGGGAGTTTGAAACAGACTGTTTATGTTTTGCAGAAGAGAGAGTTCGCATGACGAAGGTAAACCGTTTTGTGTGGGTGGTTATTGTTTTGACAGCCCTGTTTTCTGCCGAGGCCGGCGCCGCGCCCATGGGTAAACGGCCTCCCGGGCCTCCGCCGGGAGATGTGCTGGCGCTTGCCCAGGAAAAAGAGAGCGGGGCATGGGCCTATGTGCAGCAGCAGGGTGCCTCCATTGAAGCGGTGGGTCCGGGCACCAGCTTTGCGGTGTGGTGGCAGCCTGAAAATTTCGATCCCAAGACCGGAATTGTTTTTGTCAGTCTGCACGGCCATGCAGGCTGGGCCACGCGTGATTTTGAGGTCTGGCACAAGATCATGAAACAGCGCGGGTTTGCTTATGCGGGTATCCAATGGTGGTATGGCCGGAGCATGGAATCCGAGGGATATGCCAAGCCCGACATGATTTACCGGTGGATCCGTGAAGTGCTTGAAAAGCACGGCGCTGCACCGGGCCGTGTGATCTTTTTGGGGTTCAGCATGGGCAGCGCGAACAGTTATCCGGTGGCGGTTCGGGACAGGGCGTCAGGAAATCCTTACTTCGCGGTTTCGATTGCGGACGCGGGACCGATGGAGAAAGATTTTCCGCCGGTTGCGGAAATGTTTGCAGGGCGTTTTGGAACCAAGCCTTTGGAGGGAAGCTCCTGGATTCTTTATTGTTCAATGAAAGACCAGCCTAATCATGCCTGCGGGCCGATGGGGCAGACCAAGGAATGGCTGGAAGGGTTTGGCGCCAGGGTGCCTTTATTTCTTCAGGACCCTGTGGGGGATCATGGCGGGTTCATGAAGGCGCCGAATTACAGCCAGGCGCTGGATCTTGCCGAAAAAATCGTGAACGATTCCCCGGGTTGAATGCTCGCGCGTGGACAAAGATGGCCCGCGGCGGCCGGAAGTTTGAAACAGACTGTGAATTATTAATTCCCAGAACGATGAGATTTAATCTTCAAGTACGATGAAGTATTAATTCCCAGAAACCGAAATTAATACTTCACCTAGTGCAGAAATGAAAAACATTTCTGCTAGATGCATAAGATTAAATCTCACCTAGTGCCGAAACGGAAAGCGGTTTCGGCTGTACGATGAATTAATTAATCCCCAGAAGCGTGGGATTAATAATTCACCTACTGCCGAAATGGAAAGCTCTTTCGGCCTGAAGCATGAAATTAACATTTCACCTGGTGCCGAAATAAAAAGCGATTTCGGCTGTACGATGAAATGTTGATTCCCGGTACGATGAATTAATTAATCCCCAGAAGCGTGGGATTAATAATTCACCTACTGCC
>CAYRBY010000087.1:0-8677 GCA_964422635.1 uncultured bacterium | reverse complement strand
GCTCCAATTTTGACGAGTTTTTTATGGTTCGTGTAGCCAGCCTTCCGGACACCCACCCTGTTCTTAACGAAGTGTATGCCAAATCCTTTGCCTTGATGGAACGCCAGCGTGAGGATTTCGGCAAGACGCTTGCGCCTGAAATGGAAAAGGCGGGGCTTTTACGGATAAGGCCTCACGCGCTTACCGAACGCCAGCTGGAGTATCTTAAAAACCTTCTGCACCAGGAATTAATGCCTCTCCTCACACCTATTGCGATTCGGGATGAAAATACACTGTCGTCGCTTGTAAACATGAGTATTTACTGCGTTTTTCAGCTGACAGATCCTGCGGTGCAGGGCTCGCGTCACTATGCGGTGGTGGAGATGCCCCGAAGCTATGCTCGCATCATTGCATTGGCTGCGGAAACGGGATACGCCTTCATCCTTCTTGAAGATGTCGTGGCGCTTTTCGCCAAAGAGCTTTTTCCGGGATATGAAATCCTCCAGCATGGTTTCATCCGTCTCACCCGTGCGGCCGAACTTTCCCTCGATGAGGAAAAAGATGAAGATTTTGCCAAGGTAATGACCGAGGCGCTGAGGACTCGTCGGCGCAGCTATATTGTCAGGCTTGAGGTTTCCGGAAATGAAGAGCTGATTGAGTATTTGAAGGAGCAGCTGAAACTTCCGGATTATAAAGTGTGCAGAACCGGCGCCTGGATCGATCTCAAAAGCGTTTCTCAGCTCGCCTTTCAGCCGATTTTTGAAAATCTCAAGAGACCCACGTGGGTGCCCAAACCTTCCCAGGATTTTCTGGAAAACCCCGATCTCTGGGCGCTTCTTAAAGAACGCGATGTGATGGTGCATCATCCGTATGAGTCTTTTGATGCCTTCCTTCATTTTTTAAACGAAGCAGCCAAGGACCCCAATGTGCTGGCCATCAAGCAGACGCTTTACCGTGCCGCGGAACCATCGGCTGTGATCAGCTGTCTTGAGAGAGCTCTTGAAAACGGAAAGCAGGTCACGGTTCTTGTGGAACTGAAGGCGCGTTTTGATGAGCAGCGCAACATCGAATGGGCACGCCGCCTTGTGAATGCAGGCGCCACGGTGCTGTACGGCGTCGCAGGGCTCAAAACTCACGCCAAGGCGTGCCTCGTAGTCCGCCGGGAAGTGGAAGGGATCAAGCGCTACCTCCATCTTTCAACGGGCAATTACAATGAAAAAACAGCGCGTCTCTACACTGACATCGGACTCTTCACAAGCAACGATGCTCTAAGCGGGGACGTGGCTGCCTTTTTTAATGTCATCACTGGTTTTTCGCACCCGGTTGGTTTTTCAAAAATTGATATTGCTCCGTACAGTCTGCGAAAAAAAATCGAACGGCTTATTCTCCGGGAGTCTATGAGATCTCAAAAAGAACGCCCTGGCCTCATTATGGCCAAGATGAATTCGCTTGTGGACCAGGACGTTATTGATGCGCTTTATCACGCCTCGCAGGCCGGAGTTCAGATCAAATTGAATGTCCGCGGCATTTGCCGGCTTAAACCCGGAGTGAAGGGGTTAAGTGAAAATATTGAGGTCATCAGTGTCGTGGACATGTTCCTTGAGCACAGCCGTATTTTTTATTTTTCCAACGACGGAGACGAAGAGGTTTATCTTTCAAGCGCAGACTGGATGCCGAGAAATTTTGACCGGCGGCTCGAGCTTTTGTTCCCGGTGGAAGACAAGAAAATCAAAAAGAGCCTCGCGGATCTTCTGCGTCTTTACTTCAAGGACAATATGAAATCCTGGCATCTTCAGCCGGACGGTGAATGGAAGAAAAATGACGCGGAAAAGGAAAAGCGTTTCCGCATTCAGGATTATCTGTGTAAGAAAGCACAGCAGACGGCAGAAAATGCACCGAGGGCTGTTACTGTAAAAGAATTAAAACCGCAAAAGCCTAAAATCGAGGCTGGAGAGGGGGAGGCTGCGAGTCCGGCCAAAAAGACCCAGCACTCTTACCGGGACATCCGGATTATTCCTCCGGCCTGAGACGAGAGTTTGCTTTTTTAAAAGGAGCCAGGTAGTCTAGAATTCAAACCTCCCGGAAGGGACGAAAAGGAGCTGTTATGACCCCCCTAATTGCATCTTTTTTTATGATTATTTTCGTACCGACCGCAGTTACGGCCATTGAAGTCATGAAATGCCGTAAAATCAGTGAGAAAACCAACGCTCTTCTTGAGGAGATTCTCAAGAAAAAAGGCTAAGCTCTGAAAGGTTCTACTGTGTTTCCCTGCAGGCTGCTTCGGCAGCCTGCTTTTTTTTGAAAAAGACCCTCCCGAAAATCTCCGCAGTGACGATATAAATGCAGGCAGGATCTTCCCAATCTCGAGTCTCACGGAGGTGCGCATGCACGACTACCAGAGAGTCATGAGAAGGCTGGATAAGATCAGACGGAGAGGTTCCCAGAGAAAATCTTTTTACGACGGCATCGGAGATTTGAAGTCTGTCATGGCCAGGTACTTTGAGTGCGGCGAGACAGACTGGAATGCCCAGGATGTTTTTGTTGTGATGGGGTATTCGGCAGATATCCGGGACGTGCGTTTTCTGACCGTTTTAAAAACCTGGGAGTCGTACGGGTATATCCGCATTGTGGATACGCCGCGGTGTTTGTTTACAGTCCTTAAAAGTTTTTCTTAAAACGTATCGGCTTAAAGGGCCGTGCCTATTCAGGGCATGGCCTTTCCCTTTAAAGCCCGGAGCTTTGAATGAAAAAAATTCTCCTTCTTTTGGTTCTTGCAGGCTGTGTCTGGGCAGCGGGAATCCGTATCTATCCGGAAGTCTTCAAAGATTACGCAGAACTTTTTATTCACAAGGATTACCGGCGCATTGAGCTGCGCTCTGGGCAAAGCGTGATCGGTGAATTTGAGTCCGAGACAAAGGAAGGCGTAAAGCTGAAAACCCGGAAGGGGAGCATTATTTTCCCCGCAACATCCATTCAGAAAATGAATCAGCTTGTGCTGAAGGATGTTTTTGACGCCCTGCAGCGCGGGAATCTTCCTGATACCCCGAAGTACCCGGTCGCGGAGTACCGGGCCAGTGAAAACCTGTTTCTGCCGTGGATCCACCGGCTTTTAAAAACCCTCAAAAGATAATCCGTTCTTGCCCTTTGCCCGTAAATGGTTATGCTAAACACAGTGGCAGGAATCCCAGGTAAAAATTTCCCTTCCCCAGATAAGGACAAACCCGTGAGTATCTCTAAAAAACAGCTTTCTTTTCTTATGGTTATCTTTGCGCTGGGGTTTTCCAATGCCGGCTGCGCCCTGTTTCTTATTGGCGGCGGTGCCGCGGCGGGGGGATATGCGATCTCTGAGGATGAAATTGAAGGGCTGAGCGACCGGCCGATTGACAAGGTTTATGACACTCTTGAAGATGTCCTGGGGGAAAAAGGACTGATTACAGCCCGCAGCCGCACCACCCGGACCCTTGAAGCCGTCATTCAGGATTCTGAAGTGAGAGCGACTGTGGAACGTGTCACGACTGCTTCGGTTCGGTTCCGGATCAAGGCACGCCGCGCGGACGGTCTCTTCCCTGACCGGGGACTTGCACAGAAGCTGGTGAATGAAGTTTACCAGCGTCTTTAAATCCGGAGAACTGACGTGAGCATGGAAGACCTGAGCGAAGCACTGGCCTTGATTGCCAAGCATCGCGACGAATCTGATTTCGAAGGACCGAAGTCTGAAGAACTCATCGGGAAAGCTGAAAAATGCCTGGATGTAAAATTTCCTCCGACTTACCGGGCGTTTTTAAAGCAGCTGGGCTGCGGTGATGCAGCCGGCGAAGAGTTTTACGGCATTATCGATGAGAACTTCGAAAACTCTGCGATTCCGGATGCTGTCTGGTTTACTTTGGAAGAACGCAAATCCGGCGGTCTTCCCAAACCCTATGTGATTATCGGAGCTCTGGGGGATGGAGAACTTCTTGCCCTCGACACTTCCCCCGCAGAAAAAGGGGAAGAAGGGCCTGTGCTTCTTCTTTCCTCGGACTATTCTCAGCCCGGCTCCGAGATTGAAATACTCGCGGAGGATTTCGGGGAATTCTTCCTGAGGACCGTGGCGGAAGCCCTGGGAACAGAATGAAAAGGCGTCTGCTTCAGATTCTTCTCGGCTTTTTTTTTATGGCCGCGGGTTCTCTTCACTTCATCAACCCTGAATTTTATCTTCGAATCATGCCGCCCTATCTTCCTGCGCCTATGGCGCTTGTTGCCCTGAGCGGCGCTGCAGAGATTGCTCTCGGCGCGCTGGTGCTTTGGGAAAAAACAAGAAGGCTCTCTGCATGGGGGCTGATTCTTCTTCTGATCGCGGTTTTTCCTGCAAATCTTCACCTCGCTTTTCATCCGGAAATTTTCCCAAACATTCCTCTGGTGTTTCTGTGGGTGAGACTTCCGATCCAGCTTGTTTTTATTCTTTGGGCTTACCTGTTTACCCGAAAACATAAAGAAGGAGAGTTCCAATGAGCAAAACCCCATGGACCCTGGTGATTGCCAATAAAGCCTATTCCTCCTGGTCGCTGAGGCCGTGGCTTGTGTTAAAGCAGGCCGGAATTCCATTTGAAGAAGTCCGGATTCCTCTGCATCAGCCGGATACAGCAGAAAAAATAGCCCGCTACTCTCAGTCCGGCCGTGTCCCGGTTCTTGTTGAGGGCTCACTTGCCGTTTGGGAATCTCTGTCCATCTGTGAATATATCGCAGATTGTTATCCGGAAAAAAAGCTCTGGCCGGAAGACCGTCAGGCCAGGGCCGTTGCGCGTTCCGTATCCCATGAAATGCATGCAGGATTTCAGGCGCTCCGTCAGAATATGCCGATGAACGCCCGGAAGCATTACCCCGGGCAGGGTCTGACAGCCGAGGTGGGAGAAGATATTCTCAGGATCAGCGACTTGTGGAGGCAGTGCCGCGAAAAATACGGAAGCGAAGGGGAATTCCTGTTCGGCCGCTTTAGTATTGCAGATGCCATGTATGCGCCGGTCTGCGTCAGGTTTACGGCTTATGAGCCGCCGCTTGATGAAACCGCACGGGCTTATGTCCGGACCCTCATGAATCTTCCTGCCTTGCAGGACTGGGTGAAAGCGGCGCGCGCTGAAAAGGAAGTCATTGCAAAATATGAAAAAGAGGCGGCTGTCTAGGCCTCTTCGGCGATTACATAGAATTTACACTTTCTGCGCTCAGGCCTCCCGGGCTCCGGCTAAGCTCGTGCCAACCTAGGAGGTCTTATGAACCGCTGGCCGAATGCTTCCCGGAAAGAACAAAAAAAAATAAAGCCCGTGCATCCCATCGAGCAGAAGCTGATCGATGTGGAGACCCTTCTTGAGCTTCTTCAAGATGCTGTGGAGCAGTTTCAAAGAACCCGCGACGCTCTGGATTGCGAAGCCGGGTCTCCTGCCAAATCCCGCTGGTTAGTCCGCCGCCACAGCCCCTATGAAAATCCGGGCTTGAATTAGTCTCCCCAATTGCCCTGCCGGGCTTCCTAAAAGACCGCCGCTTAGCTCGCGAAGCGGGGTTTTTTCTTTTTCGAAAGCGGTTTCGTTTTCCGCATCCGGGAGCTATAATGTCACCGCTTTTTCTTCAACTTAAAAGGAAAAGAGGAGCCTTGGTGATGAATCCCCGGTTTATGTTTTCCGTTTTGTTCTTCTGTTCGCTGGTTGTGCCGCCTGTGCTTTATGCTAGTGAAGAAGCATGGCATCACATGAATGAGGAAGTAGCCAACCTTTACCGACAGGGGGACATTGAAAATGCCGTCCACCTTGCCGAAGAATCCCTCCATTATTCCAAGACGAATTTTGGCCCCGAGCATCTCAACACGGCCAAAGCGCTCAACAACCTTGCCAATCTCTACTTCCGGAACGGACGGTTTGATGAAGCGGAGTGGATGTACGAAGACGCCATCAGAATTGAGGAGAAAACCCTGGGCCTGGACAGTCTTGAGGTTGCTGACAGCCTTTACAATTTTGCGATGCTGGATTTGTACCGCAAGCAGACTGCCAAGGCGCGGACAAAACTGGAAAAAGCCCTCGCGATCCGGAAAAAGCAGGCCCAGCCCGATGCGGCAGCCATCGCTCGTCTGGAATCAGCTCTCAAACCCCTGCAGGAAACGGAATCTCCCAAACCGTGAACGAGCTTAAGCCGGGACTTTACCGGCATTACAAGGGGCAGTCCTACGAAGTGATCGGTCTCGCGCATCATAGCGAAACGCTCGAACCCCTCGTCGTTTACCGGGCTCTTTATGAGACAACCTTTGGAAAGGATTCCTTATGGGTCCGTCCGGAGGCGATGTTCCGCGGTCAAGTGACTGTTGAAGGGAAGCAAGTCGAGCGTTTCCGCTACGTTGGAGAGGGGGATGAAAAATGAAGTCCCTTCGCCGCGGATTCGCCATTCTTTTCTTGAGTCTCTGCGGGTTTGCTTTTACGGCAGGTCCAGCCGCAGCGGAAGACCGTCCCTGGGGTTACTGGGTCAAGAATGAGAAGAAAGAAGTTCCGGATTACGAAGGCAAGCCGCATATTCCCGCATCCGAGGCCATCAAGAAAAAAAGAGAAACACAGGAAGATGTCCGCCAGCATGTTCAAAAAGAACTGCAAAATTCTGATTTGACCTCCGAGAAAGGCCGCCGGGTCTGGGAAGAAAAAGATAAAGCGGTCCGCAAAGCCCGGATGGAAGAGCTGAAACAGGAGAAGCGGGATAAGGTTGAAGGAGTGAAAAAACTGCGAGCCAGGGCGAATGAGGAAACGAAAGAGAGGAAGAAAGACAAAGAAAAAACGGCCGCACCCCAGGGTTTAGAAACAAAGGAAGATAAGATTTCAGTGCCGGGCAGCCCGCAGCCGGAAGAAACAAAAGCTCCCGCGCCGGGGACTTTATGAGCTCGACACCTCGGGCGCTTTCTAGAAAGACCATTTATGAGAGTCCGTGGATACGTCTTCATGTGGACCGGGTTCTTTATCCCGCAGGAAGAATCGCAGAAGAACATCACTTTCTCGATTTCCCGCATCAAGGTGTTGCCGCAGTGATCACCAATGAGCGTGACGAAGTCCTTCTCATTGAATCTTATCGTTATCTGCATGATCTCGTGGACTGGGAAATTCCTGCAGGCGGTTTTGTGCCCTCTGAGGAGAGTCCGGAAACCGCGGCCCGGCGCGAAGTCCTTGAAGAAACCGGCTATGAGGCCGAAGGCCTGAAGCCCGTTTACACCTATTATCCGATCATCGGGATTTCGAACTGCACCTTTCATATCCTTCGCGGAACGGCTTCCCGAAAAACAGCTGAATTTGATGCCAATGAAGTCCGTCAAACACGGTGGTTCACCCGGGCAGAAATAAAGACACTTCTTGCCGAACGCCGCGTTGTGGACGGGTTTGCTTTGGCTGGCCTGATGTTTTATCTTCATCCGTTACCGGACCTTCCTCCGGTTTGAGGAGAAGCATCCGTAAGAGGCTGAAAGTAAACTTAAAGATGCGTTCCATGGCAGGAGGACATTAAATGAACCTGTTCGCCCTTTCGCTTTTTGACTGGCTGCTTCCGCGCAAACGCTGGGTTTTGATAAGCGGCTTTCTTCTTGCGGCTTTTTTTTCGTCCCAGTTCGCGGTAGGGGAAGTGACAGGAAGGCTTCTGGAGCAGGCTATCGGCGCACGAGTGTCCGTCAGCCGTTTTTACATTAATCTTTATCCGGTGAAACTCGGGTTATACGGAATCAAGATACACAACCCGAAAGGATTCCGCGAACCTGTGCTCGCGGCTATTCCTGAAATATATTTTGAAATGGATCCGCTGGGCATTCTTAAGGGCCTGATTCATGTCCGGGAGGTCCGGATCAACATCGAAGAAATCACGATCGAAAAAAATGCTCAGGGCAAGATCAACCTGAACGAGCTGATTCAGAAACTGAATCAAAGCAAGAAAGACGCCAAGCAGCAAGGTCAGGCTCCGGCCCCGGGAAGTCCGCCACCGTCTGAGAATAAAGGTCCTGGGAAGCAAAAAGCGGCCCATAAGGTCCGCACGCAGGTGGACAAGGTTATGGTCAGCATCGGCAAGGCCCGGTACGTGGATACAGCCAAGGAAAAGGCCGTCGAAAGAAGTCTGAGCGTGAACATCCAGAACTTTCAGCTTCAGAATGTGACGGATCCCGCGAGTGTGACGGAGCAGATTGTTGTGATGATGCTTAAAAAACTGGGCCTTATGGCCGTGAACGCCGAACTGAACGATTTACAGCACAGCCTCGAGAACCAGGCCAAAGCCATGGTGGATCAGGCTCGTCAAACGCTGCAAAGCTGGTTTCATTAAAAGGAGGAACAATGAAGAAATTAATAGCCTTGGCCGGTGCCGTTCTTTTGTCAGGCAGCCTGATGCCGTCGTCCCTGGCTGCAGAACCCCAGAATCAGACCACAATTCTCCGGATTGAAGAGCTCCTGAAGAACGGGCCCAATTTCAACATCCTTGCGCAGGATGCGGAGCGCAAATCCGAAATTTTAACAACCGCTTCGGAGCAGGAGATCCGTCAGGATGTTCAGAATGCAGTTCAAAAAATGGAACTCCGGTATACGCTCAACCTGAAAGTTATTCTCTCCATCCTGGGCGAAGACGGGAAGGAGAAGGAACGCTTTCAGATCGGGAAATACACCTTCTTCTACACCCTTCACGCCAAGCAGGGCGACAAGCTTCCGCTCGACACAGGGAT
>CAYRBY010000086.1:0-8732 GCA_964422635.1 uncultured bacterium | reverse complement strand
TCGGTTGGCAAGGATCAGATCATAGACACCTTCCGCTCTTTCCATTTCCGGAACCGCGTCAATACCCGCTTTATCACTGGTCAGGAACTGGCGCATCGCTTCCAAAGCCTGAGTGGCAAAGTCTGCCTCTTCATGACCAACCGCGGCAAACGCGGCCGTCTTGTCTGAGTCGCCTTCCCCGGCACTGATTATGGAAAGATTGCCAAGGAAGCCTTTCTTATCCATGAGCACATCTGCCAGAGCTTTATTACCGCCATTAGCCAAAGGCGCGGTGATGGCAGAATCGTCCGCTGATTTTACGTCTGCAAGAACCTGCTCGAACTTGGCCGAAATATTACTAACGAGGTTCTTCACATCGGTCTGGGCGTCATACCCTGCGGCGGCAATACGGGCCGTGCGCATAACATCTTCCGCCTGCTCACGAACCTTACGAATGCTTTCGAGAGCCGATGTTCGCAGGCCTTCATCCAAAGCGCCCTGCGCCTTGGCAAGAAGACTGTGTGAAAGCTCTGAGAGGTTTGACAACCCTGCAAGAGCACTCCCCAGCTGGAGTTTGGCGGATTTTTCCTGTGCATCTTTGGCATACGTATTGATTTCTGAAAACCGGTCGGTGTAACGGGCGTTCAATTTCTGAAGGTCTTTATCTTCAAGACCCGCGGCGGCAGCGGCATTAAGTGCGTCCATATAAATCGAGAAGCTGCTCTGGATCTGAAGGAGCATGTTCACGTAGACCGCAGATTCAGCGCCCGAATTTGTTTCGAACACGCGGTTTCGCAGTTCCTGAACCTGGGCATACAGCTCATCCATATCGCGGCCCAATCCCGCAGCACTGGTCTTCGCAAATTCCACCTGGAACGCTTTTCTCAGCGCGCTTTCGTATGCTGTATTGACACGGTCAAAGGCCGCTTTCGCATCGCGATAAGCTTGCTCGGCTTGGGCTGTTCCCCCGTTAAGGCTGCGCAGCTCACCCAGAATATTAAGGTTTTCAGAGGATTGTTTCTGAATGTCCTCCGCTCCAAGCCGAAGTGTTCGAGCCTGAGTGGCATCTGTGATTGCAGCCAGTTTCGCAGAAAGGGCAAGCAAACGTAATTCTGCGTCACGGATCTGCGCGAGAAGGCCGGCTCCCTGATCCTGAAAGCCAGCCAGAACATCCGCTTGGCGCTCAAACTCTGAAAGCCTGACTCCGAAATCATGGTAATCGGCAACAAAAGTTTCAAGATCCTTTTCCATGCCTGAGCTCTGGGGCCCCTTGAGCATTTTCGTCATGGCGTCGTCGACAATGCCCGTCAGTTTTCTAAAGAGCCCCTTGTAAGTTTCAACCCCGAGGCGTACTTCGCGAGGATCGGTTTGGACAGACATCTGCTGGCCAAGGCCGGTCAAAGAGTCCCTGATGTCTTTTACCACCTGCTTTTGATCGGCAAACCAGGCTTCATTCTCCGCCAGCGTCAGGCTGCTGGTGCTGTTAAGGGATTTTTGGGTGCTGATCCGGCTTGCCGTGGTGGCAATCTGCGGAAGAAGGCCGCTCAGCCCGGCCCTCGAGGCATCTGCGGTCCACTGGTCTGTCAGGCGGCGCGAAACGTCAAAGAAGGCGGCCCGGCTGTTCATCTCTTCTGGGGACGATGATTCCAGCGCTGCCTTTTCAACACGTGCCAAAACTTCTCCGAGTCCCTTGTTCAGGGTTACCAGCGATGAGCCTTGATCTTGCTGCAGGTTCAAGACTGAGGCACCGCTGCGGATTGTTTCATAGGCGGCAAGCAGCGACGAGGACCGGTCATAGGCAGCAAGGCCATCCAGCCTGGAGAGCATGTCGCCTGCAAGAGCCTGAAGGGCTCCAAAAGCGTCGGCCCGTGAAGGCTGCATCGCAGTAAGAACATCGAAATGACGCTCAGTTTCCCGGATATTCATCTGCCGCGTTTCTTGATCAAGAATCTTTTTCTCTGCATCCTCCACGCGCGCCTTCAACTGGCTCAGCGAATCCAGGAGATTGGCTCTGTACGCATCCAGAACAGGCTGGAAGCTGTCGACGGTCTCATCGCCGCTGTCCAGAATTTCTTTCTTTTTGGTATCGAACCATACCGAAAGAACATCCGCGTACACTTTCCACATGTGCACTGTTGCGGCATCGGGATCCCCTTCAGCGTTCAGGGCATCCAAAGCAAGGCCTGCGTCATGAGAAGCCTTGCGAAGCACTTCCTGACGGTCGTCCGCCGGACGGGCTTCAACATAGATTTTTTTCTGGCGGATCATTTCAACACTGGTGCTGACTTCATTCATCATAGAGCGCAGGGATTCCAGTTGCGCCGGATAGTAAACAGCTTCGGGATGAGCTTTGGTCAGATTGCTCAGGATTATTTCCCTCTGGCTCATGCGTCCCGCAAAACCGGCCGCAAAACTCTGAAGTGCGCCAAGCACGGAGGAATCTTCTACCGTTCCCATGAGGCTGTTGGCGAGACGCCCGGCCATGACCAGCGAGAGCGAGTGATCCACAATCCACACCCCCTGCGTCTTTTCTCCAAGCGCACGAAGAGTCTGAACTTCAGCCTGATCAAGATCAGATTTCAGTGAATCATCCGTCACAAGGGCTGCGATGCTCTGCACAAGTGCATATGCCCCTTCGAGTTTCTGAGTTTCGGCGTCTTTGTCAGAAGCGACGAGCATGGCCTGCGCAAGAGCCGAATGATAAGCAGAGGCAAGAGCGGCAGCATCGTCGGTGACTTCCAGATCAATGCCCAGTCCGGCGGCACGGGTTTCAAGGGATTGAACCAGTGCACTGAGGCGGCTCTTCAGGTCATCCACCTGAGCGAGGTTAACGGCAAGCTTGGCCTGATCCACGGAAGCATTTCCGCCAAACGAAGCCAGTTTGGTTCTCAAGGCTTCAGCATCCTGAACAACGGCCTTAAGAATCCGGTGATAAAGACGCGTCGCAGCGGGATCTGCCGAAACCTGGCTCATCGATTCAATCACGCCTGCATGGATGAAGCGGCCGCGGAGATCATCCACAAGGCTCTGCCCTGCACTCGCCGCCATCTGCGTACCGGCAAGGTCTGAAGAGAGCTGGTCAAAAAGACCGCGGACATCGTTCATGCGGGCCTGCGGAATTCCGTTTTTGGCGGCAAATAATTTCATGTTTTGATGCGTGCTGATCAGGCCTTCAGCTTCAATAGCTTTCGCGTTAAGGAGGCTGATCCAGGTATTTAAAATTTCCACAACCTCCGCACGCGATTTGGTGTCAGACAAACCGTTAGCAAAATTCTGGAGCGTCTGGGTATAACTTGGGACGCTGTCCAGGAAAGCGACCGTGGCCTGGAAGGTCTCCGCGTCTTCCTTCACTTTTTGGACTTCGGCAAGCAGGCTGTCGCGCTCGGTTTTCTTGGCCGCAACTGCATCGGAAAGCGCTTTAAGAGCCGAATCGTAAGGATTTTTCTGAACCAGAGCACTCAGCGCAGCCACATTTTTATTAAAAGCAGCTCCGAGCGCTGCGGCCCATTCGAATTCGACTTGGATGTCCGCCAGGGTTTCATAACCTTCCATCTTTTCCTTGACCTGTCCAAAGGCAAGCAGGATACCGTCCGCTTCGCGGCTAAGGCGTGCACCTTCGTTGCGGTCTGTCTTGGAAGCATTGATAAAATCCAATTCCGGGGCCAAAATCTTACGCATCTGCGCAAGCGCATTGGCGGCTTCAATGGCCTGATTAATCTGGTCCTGCAGGCTGGCCTGCTGAGTCAGAAGATTCTGGTTGTCCGGATCACGATAAACAAGAGCCGTAAAATCATCATTAAACCGCTGCAGTTCTTTCAAGCGCTCCGCAACAGAAGCCGCAAGCGTGTCAAAATAGCCGCCCAGATCAATCGAGGAATCGTAGCGGGTGAAAACATTTTCATAGAATTCACGTTCGTTCGTGCTCAGGCCCTGGATCCAGCTGCCGTACTTGGCCATCCAGTCAATTTTCCCGAGAGAGGTCTTAGGGCCAATGGCCACGATTTTGTCGAAAAGATCACTGTCCTGATCATCGGAAAGCCCGAGAATGGTCTTGGCGATATCCGCCGCAGAGGCGTTATTCCGGTAAGTGCGGAATGCAAACAGAAGTTCTTCACGGCTGATCGGATGCTGGCGGTAAGTAACGCTCAGGCGGTTAAGGAAAAGTTCAAGAGAAACAATAACGGCCATGGCCATACCTTCACCCGCGAGCTGACGTGCCGCGGCAGCATCCAGAGCGCCGGCCGCGGCTACGGCCTCTCCGTTATCGCTCAAAGCGCGGGAACGGCGGGCAGATTTTTCGATATTGTCCAGGGCTTCCGTGATTTTGCCCTGCGTTTCCTGAAGCTGCTTCAGAGCGTCTTGCAGGACCTGGTTGGCCCGCTGTCCAGCCGCAGCCAGAGCGGCAGCTCTCAAGTCGTTCTGTGTTGAAGCCTGAATGGACTGCGCAAGATCCGCAAGGATGTCCAAAGCATCCGGTGATTCCGTCATCCCGGCCGCCTGGGCCTTAAGCCAGTCTGCGAGACTGCTATTTTTGACAGCCTGGACAGAGGCCGTCTTGGCCGCGGCTTCAGCATCCGTGATCCGTGTCTTGAGGGTGTCGATCGTGGTCTTAAAGGCTGCAGAGACATCGACATATTTCGTCTGCCATTCAGGGTGACCTGCGGCAAGCGAAGTGATTTTGCCGTGCAGGTCAGTGGCCAGTTTCGCAAGGTTGGCGAGGTCATCACCGTTGACTGCTTTTTCCGCGCGGCCGGCAGTCTGTTCAAGAAGTTTTAAAGCCTCAATAATCTGAGCCTCCGGGCTGAGCGGCTGACCCTGGGCGGCTTCCAATTCGTTCATTCGGTGAAACAGTGCCAGGATGACAGCGTTAATCTGGCCCATCAAGAGATTGGCGGAGTCTATAAGCTGAAGGGCTTCGCTCGGGCTAAGCACAAGAGCTGCGATTTTTTCAGCCAACTCCTTGTACCCTTCTGCTTCATCCTGAACCTTTAGCGCAGAACGGTACATAGCGCGCACTTCTTCAAAATTTTCATTAGCCAGGGCTTCGGCCGGAAGGTTCTGTATCAAGCCCAACTGCTGCTGCATTAGGTCAATCGGACTGGTTCCCCAGATGTGGAACAGCATATCGATATCCATCTGGTTGACCAGTTTGTTTTGATCGATATCGTAGAGCGGCAGATCACGGATCGCAGCCATCAGCTTGTTGAGATCGAGCGTGTCGATCATAAAGTCTTTCTGAATGTCCGCGGCAAACACGTCTTCGGCCGTGACATTGAGCTTGACTGCCTGAACCATGTCACGCAGCGCGAGCATGTCTTTGGAATCAACGCTTCCATCACCATTAACGTCGGCACGGCTGTGGCCGCTGATGGCGGACATAAGGTCGGATTTGTCCGCGCTTGTGATGCGCCCATCGCCGTTGACATCAGCCTTCTTGACTTGGTTCGTCCCTACGCCCCAGCTGGAATATTGCTTGAGTCTCAGCCAGTCGTTGGCATCCACGGAGTGGTCGGCGTTAAGATCCGCGTTCGTGCGGATCGCATTCGCATAGAGGGAAACGTCCAGAGACTCCAGGGTGCCGTCCTGATTGAAATCGGCCCGTTCCAGAACGCTGGCCGTGACCTGCTTGTAGACAGCTGCACCGGATTCGTCAAAGCCGGAAACATAGCCTGAATTCTGAATGCCCATGGCGTTGGTAGCATCAAGAGCATCACGGCGGTCCACCTTGCCGTCTCCGTTAACGTCTTTGTAGAAAGGCATATTATTTTCAAAGGCCTGAACGTCCTGCTGGTCGAAAAATCCGTTTTTGTCGAGATCCGCGGCTTCGAGATCGGCCGGTTTGATGCCGTAATCGAGGGCCTGGTAGTCCATCATGCGGTCCATGAAATCAAGGTCAGCCTGGTCCACCTTGCCATCCGTATTGATATCGTGCTTCACATAGTTCTGCATCGCGGAACGCAGATCTATAAGGTCCTGATCGTTGATCTTCCCGTCCTTGTTGACATCCCACAAAGTCTGGTTGACCTTGGCGTCATCCAGCCCGTAGGTTTCGAATTCCTGGATTTCTTTCTGACGGACGAGGTCCTTGGCGTCCAGCTTGCCGTTTCCATCCAGATCGCGCAGCGCTCCTTGACCGTTCTGGAAAGCACTTGTCATCAGTGAAGAAAGCATTGAAGCATCGGAACCCGAAATCGATGTGTAAGGATTCGAACCGCCGGAACGGTTGATGTCCGCATTGGCAAGTTCACCCGGGTTAGGAATGCCGAGATTCTGCATCGAGATCATGCGGGTATTAAGAATGTCGCGGTCTGCACCGGTCACATTACCATCGCCGTTGAAATCGAGCTGAAGATTATTCTGGTAAATGCTGTCGTAAAGATCACGGTCTTTGGCATTAATACTGCCGTCTCGGTTCACATCGCCGAGCGTTTTTTCATCGTCCGTCAGCTTGAGGTCTTTGCCAAACTTGATCATGTCGAGGCGGGAAAGGTCTTGGCCATCGACTTTCCCATCCCCGTTGAGATCATAAAGATTACGGGTTGTGCCATTGTCATCCCACTGACGTGTCAGATCTTGATAAATCGCGCGGTCGGCCTGATCGACCATGCCATCCTGGTTGATGTCCGCCTTGGTGAAATCCATGGAACCGAGCTGCATACCAAGGTCGTAATAAGCCTTGGCTTTATCAAAGGACTGCAATTCCTTACTGAGCTCAACCTTACCGTCGAAATTCATGTCCATCTGATATAGGTCATCGAGGGTCTTTCGCAGCGCCACAACGTCGTTACCGTCAATCTGGCCGTTATGGTCAAGATCAGCAGCGCGCGTTTCGTTTGTGGTCACTCCGATCTGGTTCTTGCGGACGACGCCGCGGATCGCATCCACATCGTTGAAGTCGACCTTGCCATTTTGGTCAACATCACCGTTGGCAACCTTGGCCATGGATTCTTCAATCGCCTTCCAATCATTCTCATCGACGATCTTGTCGCCGGTAACATCGGCTTGCAAATATTCTTTTTTCTGGACGATCTGACCTTTACGGTCGGCTTCCAGAATCTTGTTCATGAGTTCAAGATCCTTGGCATCACCAACGCCGTCGCCATTGACGTCAATCTTGGATTTTGGCTGAGTCCCCGGGGAATTGATGCCGCCGATACCTCCGAAATTAAACCCTTCTCCGCCGCTGCCGCCAAAGTTGTATCCGCCCGCGCCCATGGAACCGCCCATTCCCGGATAACCGCCTTGATTGCCTTCACAGCCCTCCATTCCCGGAGAACAGAATTGCTGCGGGGGAGCGATGAGGCCATTGTCCTGCATGGCTTTTTTCAGGGCATCTGCATCTTTCTTGTCAAAACGTCCGTCAGAATTAATGTCAAACTGTTCGCCCTGTTTGAGGTCGATTTCGCTGATCACATAATTGCGCCCATTGATTTCAACAGTGGGAACCTGGCCTGTGGACGCCTTGTAATGAACGCTGAGATTATCGTACTGGGCATCGGTACGGAGGTTTGAGAATCCGACGTAGCCTTTGCTGTAGAAATGGTCTTCCACGTGGAAGAGTTCGTTGTCATTGATGGAAACGGTGATCACAGAATCCTGGACGCTGATTTTGACGCGGTAAAAATCTTCCGGTTTGAAATCAAACGGGAACAGTTTGGTATCAGACAGGCGGTATTCGCGCCCGTCCACCATCTTGAACAGTCCCACGGTCGTCTGGTCGCCGTTACGGAGGATGCGGAACGCATAATGATTGAAGCGGTCCTGGGCGTTGAAGATAACGGACGATTCCTTGGTCTTGTTCATGTCCTGATCCTGGGCCTGAGTCACCTGCTCCATAGCCATGTCGACCGAGAGTTCAAAATCGTCATCGACATAGACCCCGGTATTGCCATACGCACGTGCGGGCTGGCGTTCGGCTTCGAGCATATTGCCGCGGACAAACCACTTACCGCCTTCAGGAATCCAGCCGGGAGCGGAATCACCGTCAAAATTCATTGCAGCATCACGCCATTCCATGGTCGCGGTGCTCTTGTGGACCTGGCCGTCAGCGCCTAGAAACTCATAAAGGCTTTCTGCATCGTTGGTGCGGACTTTGTAAAGTTCATCTCCGAGCTCAATGACCTGGTCATAGGTTGTTTCACTGCGCTTGGAGAACTGCTCGACCAGCGTGACAGTTCCGGTGTAGGTGTTCGGGATAATGTCGTAGACGCTGCCCCGGATCTTCACCTGCTTGGAGGCCGGATTGCTGATATAGCTTTCATGACCGTCGAAGAAGGTGTAACTCTGGTCATCGTTGACATTCACGTCATAACGGATGCCATCCAGGCGGATACGCTGGTCAGCAATGCGTGAGCTTCTCAAATATTCGCGGTTCATGATGAGGCGGCCTTGCTCCGGATCGAAACTGATCAGAAGGTTCATGCCGTCAAGAAGAACCGTGTTGTTCTTCGGATCCACCCACTGGCCGTTGATGGAAAGCTGGCCGGTAGCAGAATCGTAGACCCAGTCATAGGACACGGGCTTGCCGCCTTTGAGGAAAGAAATCTTGCCTGCAGTCGAGCCCACGGTCAGATCAGAGCTTGATTTGTCTGTTGCCTGTTCGAGGTAAATTCCGCCCTGTTCATAATCTGGATAAATAAAAAATTCAGCCCCGGCCAGCTTCACTTTTCCAATAGCCTTGGAGAAAGTGCCGGCAAATCCGGTATCTTCGCCGCCGTAGCCTTTTTCGATTTTCGAGCTCTTGACTTCCTGAT
>CAYRBY010000085.1:6491-8901 GCA_964422635.1 uncultured bacterium | reverse complement strand
TCCATATCCTTCTGCGTGACTTTTGATTCGCTTTTTCGCGGCGGGCCTCCAAAAAGATCGTGAAAGGCCTTGGAGGTCATTTCAAGTCCGGCGGGATAGTTGAAGTATTTCATATTGAGACGGAAGGACCCGTCTTCTTTAAGTTCAACAATCTCTTTGAGAATTACATCCTTGTAGCGCGGTTCTCCGTATGGGGCGAGTCCCATGAGCTTGTATTCACCCGAGTTGACACGGAAGCCGGCATAGTAAGTGAAAGCAGAATAAAGAAGGCCAAGAGAATGCGGAAAGATAATTTCTTCCAGGATTTCGATGCGGTTGTCTTTGCCCGTTCCAAAACTTGCGGTGGCCCATTCCCCCACACCGTCCATGGTCAGCACAGCCGCTTCCTGAAAAGGCGATGGAAAAAATGCGGATGCGGCATGAGACTCGTGATGCTCCGTAAATAAAAGCTTTCCTTTGTAGCCGCCGAGATCTTCCTGAATCAGGTCTTTGGTCCATAACTTCTGCTTGATCCAGGTAGGCATGGCTTTGATGAAAGACTTGAGGCCTTTGGGTGTGTAAGCCATGTAGGTTTGAAGAAGGCGCTCAAACTTAACAAGCGGCTTGTCATAGAAGACAACAATATCGAGATCGTCGGGTTTGAGGCCGCCGCCCGCCTGCAGACAATATTGGACGGCCTGGGTTGGAAATTCCGCATCATGTTTTTTGCGCGTGAAGCGCTCTTCCTGGGCCGCGGCAATAATTTCTCCGTCGCGCACAAGACAGGCTGCGCTGTCATGATAAAAAGCAGAAATCCCAAGGATTTTCATGAAGTTTCGTTTCCGGAAACCATTTATGAAATTTATTAACGAGTCAAAGGGACTCTAAAAGTCCGAGTCCTGATCAGTATCTCTAACTAGCTGATCTTAATAAAGTTACGTGAGATTACCCTATTTCCCCTTAACGGGTCAAGCGGGATTCTTTGCGGGAGTAGGACGTTGAATGACAGAGGCCAGTAGTCCTGAGAAAAACCAGAAATGCATGACCGATTGAGGGTTGTGCAGCAAGGTGTCGCTTGCCGCGAAAACCAGAAACCCGAGAAGGCCCGCGGCCAGCCCTGCTGCCAGATGCCGTTCCGAAGGGTTTAAGAGAGTCAGCTTCTTGAAAACCCCTGAAATAAACAAGCCCAGAAACGCGAGGAAAGCCATTAAGCCCGGAATTCCTATTTCTGCGGCCATCTGCAGATAGCCATTGTGGGCATAATACTCTTTGACGCGCCAGCTCTTTTGACGGTCATATTTCTCGTGCGCTTTTGTATAGGTGTTAATCCCCGTACCCGTGAGAGGTTTTGCCTGGATCACATTCACAGCACGCTGCCACAAATCAAATCGTTCAACAATGGATTGTTCCTTACGTTCAATGTCCAGATGAATGAGTACATTCCTCGGAAGCATTAAGCAGCCCAGTGCGGCCGCCAGGACGAGCGCCAAAGCGACTTTCCATTTCCTGCAGATCAAGAGCGTCAAAAAACAGCCCGCAAAAAGACCGATCCAGGCACCCCGCGAACGCGTGAGGTAAAGGCAAAAAAGCCCTTCCAGGAATAAAATAAACAGAAGCAGCTGATAACGGGACTTGGCTGGAGCATTTAAGGCAAGTGAAAAAACAACAGGGACCGTGAGGACAAGGAAAGCGGCCAGAAGACCGTAGGACTTGAAAGAAGAAGTGATTCTTAGGCCTGTGGATGCGTCCACGGCTTTGAAATGCCGGACAAAATCCCAGCCCGTCACATATTGAAAAAGGCCGTCGGCAATGACCAGGGCGAAAAAAAGGAGAAGGGTCTTTTCGGTCAGGCCCCAGTCCTTGGGACACGCGGGAATCCTGGAAACAAGGATCAAGAGTGAAACCTGCTGCAGGACTTTAAAAATACCGCGGAAACTTTCCTTGGGATACTCCGACCACGTATAAGAAAGGACGGCAATGCCCGTATAAACAGCCAAGGCGATGAGAGCGGGCCGGTCGATAGCCGAGAAAGGGTTTCTTTTTTCCAGAAAAATAAGTGCGACTGCAAGTACGAGCGCGATGACCGTGGTGATTTCCACCAAAGCTGTGGAAAATGTGAATCCCGCAAAAAGCGCAAGCAGCGTGAAGAGCAGGGCCTTTTCGAGAGGAAGCTTCCGCAGATCCAAAGGTGCTTTAGTTGTCATCTTGACAGCTTTCTCTTCCGGAACAGTTAGACGGGGATAATTTCAAATCGCCGTTCTTGAACAGAGTTCTCTAACGCAGTCTGCGGACCCGGAAGCGGAAGAACAAAACGGACGCCCCGGTCTTTGAGGTGCCCGATCTTTTTGAGAATTTCGCGGGCAAAATTCCACGCGAAAATAACAATGATGTCCACCGGCTGCTTTTCCAGTTCGCTGCTTGGGCGGATGGG
>CAYRBY010000085.1:0-6391 GCA_964422635.1 uncultured bacterium | reverse complement strand
AAGGAATGGACCGCGATGTAGGAAAGATGTTCGTGGTAGATCATGTCAAAAAGGAGTTCTTCAATCATCGTGACAAGGTACGGGAACTCAATGACAAAAAGGCCCTTGTCATCCAGAAGATCCGAAACATTCCTGAGCACAGAATGAATGTCATCAATGTGTGCAAAGACATTGTTCCCGCTCACAGCGTGAGCCTTGCCGTATTTGCTTACGATGGTCTTTACGCATTCTGCGTCAAAGTAGCGGTTCAGGGTTGTGAATCCGTTTTTGTTTGCCTGCTCCGCAAGGTTTTTCGCCGGATCTACGCCTACGGAGCGCATCCCCTCTTTCATGTAGCAGGAAACAAGAAGACCGTCGTTGCTGCCAATGTCTACGGCAAGCGGTGAATCGGCACCCGTGATTTTTTCACGGACCGAATGGGCATAGGCAGCGAAGTGGTCACGAAAGGTCTGGGTCGTTGAGCTGACGTAAAGGTAATGAGAGAACATAAGATCCGGCGGCACCACATGCGAAAGCTGAACAAGGCCTGATTCCGGACACCAGACCAGACTCAGAGGGCACGTGAATTCCGGCTTGTCCTTGTCTTCCGGGCGCACATAGGAATTGGCCAAAGCCATGGTTCCGAGTTCCAGAAAAGGCTTACCTAGTGGAGTACCGGAATAACGGCAAACATCTTTCTTGTAAGGGTCGTGAGACATGAGTGCTCTCTTGTTAGGCGGAAGGCATGGGGTTGACGGCAAAGATTTTTCCGTGGCGGATGACCACATCGCTTCCGGAGGCTACAGGAAATCGGTCTTCTACAATGTCCAGGATGACGGAGGCCACGAAATCAGGGCTTTGCTGCTTCTGGGCGTCTTTTTCTCCAAAGAGCGCAGCGCGCATTTCAGTATTCATGCCTCCCGGACAAATGGTCAGGCACTTCAAGGAGGTGTCAGAGTTTTCCTTGGCCAGGCATTGCGTCAGTGCAATCATTCCATATTTGGAAGCGGAGTATGCAAAAAGTTTGGGCACGGCTCGAACCCCAGCCATGGAAGAAATGTTCAGGATCAGACCGCCGTTTCCCTGCTTCCTGAAAATGGGAACCATGTACTTGGAAATGAGGAAAGCCGAAGTCAGGTTTGAGCGGATTGTGTCTTCAAAGTCTTTGAGGGAAGTCAAAGCCACAGGCTGAAGCTCGCCGCCAATTCCCGCGTTGTTGATGAGAATGTCGACAGGCTTGCCTTGACGGCTTAGCTTTTGGCAGAAGTCCTTCACCTGCTTTTCCGAGGTAAGGTCAACCTGAGCCATCGTCAGGCTTCCGGCCGGCGGCATTTTGTTTGCCGGCCCCTTGGAGGACAACATTTTCCCGGCGCCGGGAAAATTGGTAAGGGCGCTCCAGTGCTTCCGTGTCCGGCTTACACCGATTACTTCATCCCCTGCAGCCGCAAACTTTTCGGCGAGACTGCGCCCAAGACCCCGGGAGGCTCCGGTAATAATGACCCTTCGATTCATCAGAATTCCGCGGTTTAAAGTTGAAGACGTTTACTTGGCAGCCGCTGTTTTCAAGGCTGGGTTTATATAGCCTTCCACAACCTGGTAAGCAATCGTATCTTCTTCATATTTTCCGCTTTCGCGCTCAAGCGTTGTGAAAGCAAGGAAAACGGAGTCCTGCGTAAACTTCTGTGCATGCGCAATATAGGCAGGCGTTTCTACGATGTCACCGGGCTTAACCTGAAGCACCTGACGCTTGGAGGTGTCGCGGGTATCCACGGAGTGGCTTTCGTAGGCGCCGCTGATAAGGTAAATATACTGATGGTCTTTTTTGTGATAGTGATTGGCGCGCACGGTTCCGGCCTTGGAGGTGATCATCGCGACATGTCCCAGATGGCCTTCAAAAAGATTGTGAATTTCGCCTCGGGCGTCGACAAATGCGGGATTAATGTGGCGGATGCTTTCCATGATCGAGTCTCCTTAGTTTTATTCGAATTTAAGGTGAAGTTAGCGGCCCGCTTCAGAAAACCAGCGGACAGTACGGCGGATACCTTCTTCAAGTGAAACCTTGGGTTCAAAACCTGTGATTCGCTGCAGTTTCGAAATATCAGGGCAGCGGCGCTTGGGGTCTGAGCTGGCATAGACCGCGTGCGGCGGGTCGATGCTGACGACCTCCACCTTGTGCTGCATGGCGTCGCGGACCAGATAGGCAAGGTCACGTACGGAAATTTCCGGCGAAGGGTTTCCGATATTGAAATACTCCCCGCTTTCCTTGGCAAACAGAACCCGGAAAATGGCTTCCACTGCATCGCTGATGTAGCAGAAGGACCGCGTGTTTCGGCCGTCGCCGTGAATGGGAAGCGGTTCCTTGCGGAGTGCGTGCTCAATGAAGTTTGGGAGAACGCGATAGTCGTCCGGGCGAATACCGGGGCCGTAGACATTGAACGGACGCACGATCTTCACGGGAACATTGTAGGTTCTCCAGAACGCCAGACACATCGTTTCACCGAAACGCTTGGATTCGTCGTAGCAGGAGCGAGGTCCCGTGATGGACACATTCCCATAATATTCTTCATCGGTCGGAACGTGCTTCGGATCAGGGTCGCCGTACACTTCACTGGAGCTCGTGAAAAGGAAACCGGAAACATTCTTTTTGTAGGCCAGTTCCAGCATGTGCCGGGTTCCCACGGTGCCGACATCCATGGTTTCAATCGGGTATTTCGTGTAGTACGCAGGTGATGCAATTCCGGCCGCGTGAATGATGTAGTCAATTTCCTCGGAAGTCTCAAAAGGGTTGATAACGTTGTGGCGGTGAAAAATCAGGTTCTTGTCGGAAATAACACGCTGTTCGTACCCGGTGACAAAATTATCCAGAAGCAGCGCGCGCGTTTTCTCCTCCAAGACGGCTTCATTCAGATATTTCAGCAGGTGCACCATGTAACGACCGAGAAACCCGTAGGCGCCTGTGATCAAAAAGGTCTTGCCTGAAAAGAATCGATAGTAAGGTTTCAGGGCATGGGCAAGGTTTTGAATATCTTCGCGTATGACTTCGGAATCTGTCAGAGCAGCCACGTTGGCTCTCTTTCCGGCAGGGGCTTTGCCCGATTTTTTAGGCAAAACTTCCGTCACAGACTTTGACGCGACGATTTTCTTGGGTTTTGAGCCGGAACTTTCCAAGCCAGCCTCCTCCGTGTTGAGGCCTTTTGAAATGTAGGACTTGATCAGCTGCTGGTAGCCCATGTCCCCTTTTTGTCCGGCAACTCCCCGGAGTTCTTCGATCATGCCCTTGGGCATGCGGATGGAGATGAGCTTGCTGTCTTTTTCCTGGATCGCCGCTTTTTCTTTTCCTGAGGCTTTGGCTTTAGAGGGCATAATTCCTCGCTTGGGCTTTGCTTGTATATACGGTCGGTGCGAATGAGTGGATTGTATATACAAAAACCGCCGGTGTCAAATTTCTTTTTTGACTGTGGAAAGCATTGTTTGCGGCTTGACAGAAAAAGCCAGTTCCACTATCGTTTCCGCATGCCATTTCAAAGCTCATCCGAACCGGACATCAGTTTTATCATCCCCGTCTACAACGAAGAGCGGAACATCATCGGTGTGTTCCGGGATTTGTTTGAAGTTATCGCCAAAAATCCTTCCTGGAAAAGCGAAGTCATTGTTGTTGAAGACGGCAGTGCGGACCGCACCCGGGAAGTCCTTTGTGACCTTGCCAAGCAATATCCGGCGGCTCAGATCATTTTTCATGAAAAAAATCAGGGGTACAATCAGTCCATGCGTGACGGCATGGCTGCTGCCCGGGGCCGTTATTTCATGTACATTGGTGCGGACGAGGAGTTTGATTGTTCAGAGGTTCCGGCCTTTGTTAATCCCCTGCTTGAAGAAGGCTCAGGCCATGCTGACGTGGTACTGGGGGTCCGCTGGCAGCGGAATGCTTACAAGCTGCACCGTTTCTTTATTTCCGTGATCTACATCTTTCTTCTGAACGCCATGTTCAAGCTGCGGGTAAACGATTACAACTGGTCGCAGGCCTGGAGCCGTGAACTCATCCGCTCCATTGATCTGGAGTCACGCTCACTCTTTATGCTGCCGGAAATAATTATCAAAGCCTTTGACCTTGGCTTCAAGGTTAAAGAAGTGCCTTCCAATCACCGGGGCCGCCGCTGGGGAAAATCATCTCTCAATATGAAGATTATGGGATTTGCGCTTTGGGAATCGCTGCGTTTTTATATTGCACGCCGCTCGAAAAATTATGAGCCGGGACGCTGCCAGGCACAGGCTGATGAGGCTTTTAAGCCCTCTTCTGCGGGCCGCTAGCGTTTCTCTAGTCCCGGTTTTTTATACACAACAAAATCTTCTTCCGCATACACTCTCAGGTATCCAGCCGCGTCAAAATCAGCGATCGTCTCTTCGTACCCTTTTGTCTTGGGCTCCCAAAAAATTCTATCCAGGATGAGAAAATCAGCCTTCAGAGTCTGGGCCTGCTCAAGTTTGGTCGGCGTTGGATTGTATTCGAGCTGGTACACGCTTTTCCTCCGGGAAATCTGCGGGATCCAGCTGTTGTGTGTGAGGACGGACGCGTCTGCAGGTATAAGGCGGAGGGCGGTTTGTCTGGGCTCTGTAATGGGCGTTCCGTTTTTCAGGCTGTTGTAAAAATAATAATATTCAGAAGGCCCTGATCGCAGCAAGCTTACCGCTGCCAGGATGGCCAGGAGCCAGGAGGAGTTTTTCCTGGCCCAGGAAAATTTCTCAAGAACAACGCCAAATCCGTAGATGGAGGAAATAAAAACAAAGGGCGTCAGGCCGGCGGTGTAATGATAACCAAAAGAGCGCGTTACTGGATTGTCGGACAAAAGATTTTGAATCAGAACAGGAACAGTTAGAAGCAGCGTAGGCAGATGAAAAAACGACAGGAAAAGAAGGGGCGAAAAAAGTTTCACGAGATATGACAAGGAGTCGTAGCTGAAGAGGCGCAGAAATGCACCTGCGGGGTTTTGCGCTGCGCCTTTGTAAAATCCAGAGTAAAGGTAGTCGTGGCCGCTGATTCCGGGTATCACCCACCGGGTTATGACAAGCAGGTAAACGATGGAAAAAAGCGTGAGAAACAAGCCTGTGAATTTTTTCTTTTCGAAAAAAATAAGCGTGATTCCAAAAAAGAACAGGATCCCGGAAAAGTTTTCTTTTGCCGAAAGGATCACGGCGAGTGAAGTTAAAAGGGCTGCCCAACGGCGTTCCTTCATGAAAAGAAAGGCCAGAATGAGAAGCGGCTGCACCATGACTTCCGGGTGAAAGTCCTCATGCAGGGCACTTCGTTCAGGATAAAAAAGAAAAAAAGCAAATGCGAAACAAAGTGCCATTCTCGGATCTGTCAGACGGCGAAGGGCCAGCGTATAGGTTGCCGGGATGCAAAGGGCCAGCGCGGCTGCCTGCAGGTAAAGAAGTGTCCGGGGATCCTGCCAGAGCGCATAAACCGGGCTCAGAAAAAGAAGAAAGGGGCTGAAGTGGTCGCCCAGCAGACAGGTGTTTTCTTTGAGAGAAGAAAGCAGCAGGTGTCCGTGTACGGTGTTCCAAATCGCCTGATCAAAAATGCCGAGGTCAAAAGCCCTGGTCTGAAGTCCGTGGTGCCGGGTCCAGGCAATAATGCACGCTGAGGCCGTATAGCAGAGCGTCATGAGCAGAACAGCCCGTCCTGCCGTCTTTTCTGTGAGTGAGTTCCAGAGGTGTACAATTTTTAATTTCTGGAAAAGAGCCGGTTTCCAAAGCCGGATTCCGGCTAGGAGCAGGAAAAAAACAAGTGTGCCCGCTTTGATCAGATTTCCGTATCTGTTTTTGGATTTCAGCGGGGCCATCCAGCCTATTTGGATGAGTGGAATCAGATTGGTCAGAAGTACAGCGGTCAAAAAAGCTAGCGTTGTCAGAACAAGAAAGTTCAAAAATCTTTCTTCGCGGGTTGCGTTCATTTGTACGGCTCCTCAATCCGGGTTCTCTGCCACAAGGTGAAACCTTCCCTGCTTTTGATTTTTGTGTACCCTGCTTGTTCCAATTGCTCGTAAGCCTCAGTTTCGCGGCTGCCTAAAAACATCCGGTCAAGAGCGACATAATCCGAAGCCAAAGCCCGTTCGGATCCTCCCTCTTTGGGATGTGTATTCTCAAAAATGTGCAGTTCTCTGCGGTGGGCCGCCTGAGGTGCAAGAAATTCGTGCGTTCTCAAAGAAGCAGATGACGGTAGATCTGCCAGCTCTTGCTGAATCAGCCGTGTGTGCGGCGATATTTTCCCCGCGTATTCCTCGATCACATAAATTTCTGAGACTCCGGAAAAGAGCACTGACGCACCGATGAGGAGATAAGGGGCCAGAGGTTTTGAGCTGACGCGTTTCCACCCGGCTATAGCGGAAACGAGAACAAAGGGCGTAAGCAAAGC
>CAYRBY010000084.1:1976-9049 GCA_964422635.1 uncultured bacterium | reverse complement strand
ATTCTTTTTGCCGCTTTTACTGCGGTTTTTGGAATGCTTGCCATGAACGAGCTGCCCAAACCCTATCATCCTGTTTTTAACGTGGCTCGGTTTGCTCAATTTGCCAGCCGCGATAAATTCTTTCTGTGCATTGAATCAAAAGACCCTCTTTTTGATCTCTCCAGCACAAAAAGCTTTCTGACTTCTCTCAAGCCTGCGGGCATCTACGAGGTTGAGCCATGAGCCGTCAAACAGCTGCCCTTGCAATCTGCCTTTCGGTTTTTGTTCTGACCGGATGCGATTTGAGAATGCGCGACCAGCCGCGTTATGACCCTATGCAAGAAAGCAAATTCTTTAAGGACGGCAAAGCAGCCCGTCCCCTTGTGGAGGGTACGGTTCCCCGCGGTTCCCTGCGGGAAGATGATTTTTATTACACGGGCAAAGTCGATGGCAAGCCCGCGGATGAATACCCCTTTGAAGTCACGGAAGAAGTTCTCCGCCGGGGGCAGGAACGCTATAACATTTACTGCTCGGTCTGTCATGACCGCAGAGGCTTTGGCGAAGGTATGGTCGTCCAGCGTGGTTTTAAACAGCCCCCTTCTTATCATATTGACCGTCTCCGGAATGCACCTCCGGGATATTTCTTCGACGTCATGACCAGCGGTTTTGGGGCCATGAATGATTACTCAGCGCAGATAACACCGCATGACCGCTGGGCGATTGCAGCTTATATCAAAGCTCTTCAACTGAGCCAAAATGCAGACCTTTCCGATCTTAACGATCAGGAAAAAGCCAAGATCGAATCTTTAAAAGCAGTGCCTTAAAAGGCAACAGGAAACACTCATGCAAATCTTGCAAGCGGATTCACAACTTCAGTCCAAGCTCCAGATACTCAAGACGCGCTCGCTCATTGCAGCTGCCGCAGGCATTCTCTTATCTGCGATCGGTTTTTTTATCGATCGCAACTCTTTCGCAGTGTCTTACCTTGTTTCCTTTCTTTATTGCCTTGGAATGGTGATTGGCTGCCTCCCGCTGGTCATGCTCCACCACCTGGCTGACGGCGGCTGGGGTTATCCGCTGCGCCGTGTGATGGAGAATATTTTGAGTTTGATTCCCCTGCTGGTTCTGGCTTTTATTCCCATCTATCTGCTGCTGCCTGTCCTTTATCCCTGGGCCGGCCCTGAAGCTCTTCATGACCCGATTATTAAGCTGAAAACCGCTTATTTGAATCCTCAGGGCTTTCTCATCCGTGCTGGAATTTATTTTGGACTCTGGTTCCTATTTGCAACCCTTTTGATTCGCGGATCTCTTACTTTCTCGAAGACCTTTTCAAACGATCTCCGGGCCAGCCTTCAGCGCATCAGCGGCATCGGGATTGTCACTTATGCACTAACCATTACATTTGCTGCTGTGGACTGGGGTATGTCCCTTGAACCTCACTGGTTCTCAACGATTTATGGCGTCCTTTTCATTGCGGGCCAGACGCTGCTCGGCTTTGGCACCTCCGTCGCCCTCATGGTTTTTCTTTCGCGCTATGAACCGGTTTCGAAGGTCCTGACCACAGAGCGTTCACACGATATGGGAAAGCTGTTTTTCGCATTCATCATGTTCTGGGCCTATATTTCAGTCTCTCAGTTCATCATTATCTGGAATGGAAACCTTGCGGAAGAAGTGCCCTGGTACATCAAACGTTTTTCAAACGGCTGGCAGATTCTTAGCACGCTTCTTCCCATCTGCCACTTTTTCATCCCTTTCCTGCTGCTTCTCAGCCGCTTCAGAAAACGTGCACCTGCCCGTCTTCTGAAGGTTGTTGTTTTTGTACTGGCCGTGAGGTGGTTTGATCTTAACTGGCTTATAAAGCCAGCCCTCTTTCCCTCTATTCATTTTCACTGGCTGGATTTGACCTGTCTGGCGGCACTGGGCGGAACCTTGCTGTTCTTCCTTTTCGGAAAACTTCAGAAGGCCAGCCTGGTTCTTGAACACGATCCTATCGTGACGGGCCGTGAAGGAAAGGACTCTCATCATGGCTAATCATCCTGTCCCTGGATCTTCAAACGAAGGTTTTGAACAAACAGACGCGCATGCGAAGCCTTTGCTCTGGTTTGCCTTGGGACTTTTCATTATGTGCGTTCTGACTTTTGTCGCCATGGCCTTAATGTTTAAGATGATGGACGATCACACCAACAAGACCGATGCGGGGACAAATGTGATCCGAGATTCTCGCTGGCGCGCTCCCGATATACAGCTTGAAGTTCACCCTTCAACGCTCCGCCAGGCTCTTAACAAGCAGGAAGAGGATCTGCTGACGACTTATGACTGGGTTGACAAGCCTTCCGGAAAAGTAAGGATACCGATCGAAAGAGCCATTCAGCTCACAGCACAAAAGAAACTTCCCTACCGCAAAACGTTGGCGGCAGAGACGGAAGGTTCTGCAGCTTTGACCGAGAGCGGCGGAAGTGAATCTGTTGTTTATTAATTTTGAAATGTAAGGGGCATTTGTGTTTGTTCAGTTAAAGGGTTTTCCCTTTAAAAAATCATATGCAGGCCTGATGGCTGCTGTTGTTCTGGCGAGTCCGCTGATTGCGTCAGCGGGCTGGGCCAATGTTGACACCCTGAATACCCAGCAGGAAGTGTTCAGTAAAATCAGGATTGAACAGAAGCTTGATACGCAGCTTCCTCTCGATCTGCAGTTTCGTGATGAGACGGGCACAACTGTTCGTCTTGGGGATCTTTTTACAGGGCGGCCTGTCATTCTGACCCCCGTATACTACAGCTGCCCCATGCTTTGCACCCTTGTGCTTAACGGCCTGGTGAAGGCTTTGAAAATATTGAAGTTCACCCCCGGTAAGGATTTCGACATTATTTCTTTTTCGATTAATCCGAAAGATGCTCCTGAATTGGCTTTGTCAAAAAAGCAGAATTATATTGCTGAATACAAACGCCCTGAAGCCGCTTCCGGATGGCGCTTTCTAACGGGCGATGAAGAAACCATTGAACGCCTCACGGATGCCATTGGATTCCGTTATGCTTATGACCCGGCCTCCAAAGAATATGCCCATGCGGCAGGCATTATGGTTCTGACTCCCAACGCGCATCTGTCGCATTACTTTTATGGCATTGAATATTCGCCGAAAGATATCCGCCTGGCACTTGTCCAGGCTGGCCAAGGCAAAATCGGGAACATCATGGATCAATTTATTTTGCTTTGTTATCATTACGATCCCTCAACCGGGAAATATGGCTTTGCTATTATCAATTTTCTCCGGCTTCTCTGTGTTCTGACCGTTGTGGCTCTTGCATCGTTTGTCATCAGGTCCATCAAAGCAGAGCGCAAACCCTTAAAGGCAGGCATTTGACATGAAAATACCATTTACCCCTGAACAGGCCTCAACGATTGCAGGGAGCGTGGATTCGCTCTATCTTTACATCCTTGCCATTACGGTATTTTTTACTGCCGCTATTTATGCCTTAGCCATTATTTTTACCGTTAAATACCGCCGCCGCACCCCCGATGAGATTCCTGCAGCGATCCATGGCAATCTTACCCTCGAAATAACGTGGACCATTATTCCCCTGCTTATCTCCATGACTATTTTTGTGTGGGCCACTCTCCTTGGATTTAAAATCTGGCGCGCCCCGCAGGATGCTCAGGAAATTTTTGTCGTAGGAAAACAGTGGATGTGGAAAATTCAGCATCCCACAGGACAGCGAGAAATCAACGAGTTGCATATCCCTGCAGGGAAGCCGATACGCCTGAAGATGACTTCAGAAGACGTCATTCACAGTTTTTACATTCCTGCGTTCAGAACCAAAATGGACGTGATTCCCGGCCGCTACACCTCCAGCTGGTTTGAAGCGACAAAGCCTGGAAAGTACCACCTGTTCTGCGCGGAGTACTGCGGAACGAAACACTCAGGCATGATCGGATATGTTTATGTGCTTTCGCAGGAGGATTATCAGGCCTGGCTGGAAAATGGTACGGTCGCAAGCACGCCGGTTTCCGTCTCCGGAGACGTCCTGTTTAAAAATCTTCGCTGCACAACCTGTCACACCGGTGCCTCAGGCGCTTTGGGCCCGAATCTCGCAGGAATTTTCGGGAAAAACGTTCAGCTTGCAGATGGCAGCACGGTCAAGGTCGACGAAAAGTACATTCGCGAGTCCATTCTGAAACCTACTGCCAAAACTGTGGCGGGGTACGCTCCTCTTATGCCTTCCTTTCAAGGACAAGTCACGGAAGAGCAAATCATACAGATTATTCAATACATTAAAGGTCTTAAGGAAAACCCAGCAGCTCCTGCGGCTGCGGCGGAAACAGCACCGCAGCCTGCAAGCACTGAAGCTTCTCAGAGTGCACCGGCAGCGGGACAGCCTGCTGTTCAGTAAGGATTTTTAAGTCATATTGATTGGCGTATGATCACGGGGGATTCCCCAGGATAAGGGTCTTATGAAAAAAACTGAAGAGAAGAACTATTTAAATGTAAACCATACGATAGGCTCTTGGCTGCTCACGGTTGACCATAAGCGCATCGCAATCCTGTATTTGATCTCGGTCAGTATTTTCTTCTTCATTGGCGGTTTTTTTGCCATGCTGATCCGCCTTGAGCTCCTGACTCCCGCTGGTGACCTCTTCCTTTCTGACACCTACAATAAACTTTTTACGCTTCACGGCATCGTGATGATTTTCTTCTTTCTGATCCCTTCCGTGCCTGCGGTCCTGGGCAACTTTCTCATTCCAATCATGATTGGCGCAAAAGACATGGCTTTCCCGCGCATCAATCTTCTGAGCTGGTACATCTACATCCTGGGTGCCACGCTTGCGACAGGTGCCATCTTATGGGGCGGAGTGGACACAGGCTGGACGTTCTACACCCCTTACAGCACAGTCTATTCGAACAGCGCCGTGACCTTGACCATCGTAGGCGCCTTCGTGACCGGCTTTTCGTCAATTTTGACAGGGCTTAACTTTCTGGTCACCATTCATAAAATGCGTGCTCCCGGAATGACGTGGTTCCGCCTTCCCCTCTTTGTTTGGGCCCATTACGCCACCAGCCTGATCATGGTTCTCGCAACCCCGGTTCTGGCCTCCGCACTTTTCCTGATCTTTCTGGAAAGGGCGTTTCATATTGGTATTTTCAATCCCGCCATCGGCGGTGATCCGGTTCTTTTCGAACATCTTTTCTGGTTTTATTCACACCCGGCTGTTTATATCATGATCCTTCCCAGCATGGGTGTTATGAGTGAATTGTTCGCGGCGTTCTCACGCAAGCGCATCTTCGGCTATGAATTCGTGGCCTGTTCCAGTCTAGCCATTGCCATTCTGGGCTTCTTCGTTTGGGGACATCATCTTTTTGTCGCCGGGCAGTCGATGTATGCTGGCATGGTCTTCTCTATCCTGAGTTTCCTCGTCGCTATTCCCTCTGCAGTTAAAGCTTTTAACTGGACTGCGACCCTTTATAAAGGTTCCATTTCATTTGATACGCCTATGCTGTATGGCCTGGGATTTATTGGGCTGTTCACAATCGGCGGCCTCACGGGCCTTTTTCTTTCCTCCATGGGCCTCGATGTTCATCTTCACGATACCTATTTTGTCGTGGCTCACTTTCACTACATCATGGTCGGCGGCGTTTTGATGGGGTATCTGGGAGGGCTTCATTACTGGTGGCCCAAAATTTCGGGACGCCTTTACCCGGATGGCTGGGGCAGACTTTCGGTGTTGTTCGTTTTTCTCGGGTTCAACTTAACTTTCTTTCCCCAGTTCCTGTTGGGCTACATGGGAATGCCGCGGCGTTACCACATGTATCCAGAAGAATTCCAGGCATTGAACGTTTTGTCGAGCGCAGGAGCTTCTATCCTTGCGATGGGTTACATTCTTCCCGTTATTTATTTTTTATGGTCTCTCAAACACGGAAAGCCGGCCCCTGCAAATCCTTGGGGCGCTAAAGGTCTGGAGTGGAACATCCCTTCGCCTCCTACGACCCATAATTTTGATGAAATTCCAGTTGTGACTGAAGAGGCTTATGCATATGCCCAGGAGGATGACAAGCATCATGGCTAACTCTTCAAAGAAGTCGCCGCTCCAGCATCACTTTGTTAATTTGAATCAGCAATACGATGCCTCGCAGCTTGGAATGTGGGCATTCCTGATTACAGAAATTCTCTTTTTTGGTGCGCTGTTCACCGGTTATACCATCTATCGCATGCTTTATCCGACGGCATTTGGTATTGCAAGCGGCCACCTTGATATTACGCTGGGCGCTATTAACACAGCTGTTTTGATTGCCAGCTCACTAACTATGGCGCTTGCCGTTCATGCCGGACACACCGGGAATCCCAAAAAGATTATCAAGTTCCTCCTTTTGACGATTCTCCTTGGGAGTGTCTTTTTAGGTATCAAGGCGGTGGAGTATTCCCACAAATTTCATGAACACCTCGTCCCAGGGCCTCATTTCGGATTTCCTCTTTATACCGGACCTGGTTCAGAGCTGTTTTTTTCATTCTATTTCGCCATGACAGGCCTTCACGCCTTTCACATGGTCGTCGGGATCATTGGGCTGTTTATTCTTGTATGGATGGCCCATAAAGGCAAATTCACTGAAGAGTATTCGACGCCTGTGGAAATGATGGGGCTTTACTGGCATTTCGTGGATATTGTCTGGATTTTTCTATTTCCGCTTCTCTACCTTGTCATGAGGCACCACTAATATGTCACACACTGTAGACTCACTAAAAACTTACTACACAATCTTTCTGGCGTTGATGGTTCTGACTGCGGCCACGGTCTATGCCGCGTTTGTGGACTTTGGCCCGCTGAACATTTTGATCGCTATGGCGATTGCCATTCTGAAAGCCTTCCTTGTCCTGTGGTTTTTCATGCATGTCCGCCATGGGAATCCGCTTCTTAAAGTGTTTGCCTTTGCCGGTTTTCTCTGGCTTCTTATTTTGATTGCCTTTACCTTACAGGATTTTGTGACCCGTCCCTGGGAAAAATTTCAGGCCTCTGAGGGCTGGGTCGCCAGAAGCGAGTCTCAATTCACTCCCAAGGCCGCTGCGTCATCTCACGGACATCCGGAAGAAGCTCCAGCTCACCATTAAAT
>CAYRBY010000084.1:0-1876 GCA_964422635.1 uncultured bacterium | reverse complement strand
ACACCCGCAGCAAACAAGTAAACAAACACCCACAGTAAATCACGCCCAAAAATAAGTGCGAAAAGTCCAAAGGCGAGCGGAACAAGAACCCACGCAAAAGCTTTTTTTGCTGAAACCTTATCGATATAAGGACCCGAGAGAACGGAGACAATGCCCCTTGCGAGGGCATACAGGACAAAACCTGCCGAAACAGCATGAAGCCCCCACCCTTTCCATTCCATCAGGCTCGTTTGATGGAAAAATAGTGCCGTAAGCACTGCTGGGGCCACAAGCATCGGGAACTGGATGACATAAAAACGGTGGTCATGAAGTACAGCGCGGAGTGTCCAGCGGACGGCTTCGGAGGGCTGGCGTGTAAAAACGATCTTCTTATCCTGCGGCGGCTGCTTCAAAAAGACCGGATGCACGCCTTTTTCAGGATCGTGTTTCAAAAGCAGAATAACTGCGGGAGAAAAGAAAGCAAAGAGAAGCCCGCCCAGTAGAAGCCACCCGGAACGCCAGCCGTAAGCATGAATCCAATAAGAAACCAAAAAAGGGAAAAGCGCCTCGCTCAGAGGATAGCCTAAATTCGCAATCCCCAATGCCTTCCCCCGGGCCGGACCAAAAACCCGTGCCATGGTGGTTGTCGAAATCATGGTCAAGGTTCCCTGACCGAGATTACGAATCAAAAGAAAACCGGCGAACACAGTCAGCGCATCGCGGCTGATCGCTAAAACGAAACATCCTGAAGCCAGCAAAATACCCGCGACCAGCGTAAAAGTAACCAGTCTCATCCGGTCTAGGGAACGGCCGTGCAGCGGAAGAACAAACGCTGAAATCGTGGTTGCCAGCGCATAAATTCCGGAAATCTGCGAGGGGCTCATCCCGAAGCTTTCGCGCATGGGCGCAATAAAAAGTGAAATGAGGAAGGTTTGTCCGGGGCTGGTGAAAGCCGCGGTTAAAATACCGAAGGCCAGTAAATGCGGATACCTGCGAAAGAAACTAATCAATTCATAAGCCCTTTCTTTCTACAAGCATACACGACAGAACAAATCAGGTTCCTGTAAGCAGCTGAAGGATGTCTGAACAAGTCTTAAACGCCTGCGATCTTGCCGTAGCAGTTGCCTTCTGGATCAGCTTCGCGAGGGGTCTTCGAAATCGGCATCGTGCGGAAATTGGGATTGCCGGCTCGGAAGTAACTCACCAGCAGACGGACAGGAAGTTTCCCGTATTTCCCCGTGTGCATACCCGTGATCAATTTATCAAGGGCTCCCCGGACGGTGAATGCCCGTTTACGGTAGGGACGGTCGGAAACCAAGGCATCAAAGATATCAATAATCGCGACAAGCATTGTGTATTTGCTCATCTTTTTGATCCCCTTGGGGTAGCCGGTACCATCCAGGGTTTCGTGGTGCTCATAAGCCACACGACAGGCTTCCGTTCCCTTTGCGCCGAGGTAATACCTCAGCATCAGGAGACTGTATAGCGGGTAGCTCCTCAAAATCCTGTATTCGTTCGAAGTCAGCCGGACTTTTTTGTTCAAAATGCGGTGTGAAAGGCGGGTCTTTCCAATATCATGAATGAGCCCGTAAACGAAAGCTTCCCTGGGCTTATATCCCAGTCTTTCCAGATCAAGGGCCATACGGACAGCCAAGGCTCCGATCAAAAGAAAATGGCGGTAGGTGTAAGGCGATGTCTTTTTAAGATTTTCAACTTCCCGGAAAAGAGAGGCCTGTATGCGGGCTCTCGTTATTTCCCGAAGAACAGCCTCGCAGATTTTAGGCCCTGAAAAAACCTTTTCGTAAAGCGGCTCCTTCATGACCTCTTTTACATCCCGCAAGAAGGCCGGCCTGTTGAGACTTACCAAACGCTTCTGGAGAGAGGCCCCTTTTTTGAC
>CAYRBY010000083.1:6978-9101 GCA_964422635.1 uncultured bacterium | reverse complement strand
ACGATTTTAAACAGGCGATTGCGACGGCCAATCAGGCGTATATTGAAAAAGTAAGAAAGGGGGATTGGGTTTCCTGCGGCGCCTGTTCGGGCGCTCTTGCGGCTGACTTGCCCAGTCTTATTCCAGGTTCAGCCGCTGCTCAAGTAGAGGTTTCAAAATTTCGTCCCGAAAGCCTGAAAGACGAGCAGGACGTGCAAACACTCAAGAAACTTCTGCTGTTTGCCAGCGCCTATGCCGCATCGAACAAACGGAGCAGGTACGAATTGTTTAATGCTGTTTTTGGAGTGAATTTTTCTTCCGGCAAAATGAATCTGAAAGCCATGGCTGAAGGAGAGGTTTTTGAGGGTTTTGAGGATTTTTCTGCGGCCCTCCGGACTGAGTTTTCGAGTGATCTCAAGGCGCTCGAGAAGCTTTCAGACAACCTTCGTTTTTATGCAGGAGGATATCCGACTCCGCCCTCGCCGGAGAGACTTGCGGTTTTGAAAAAAATGCGGACCGTGACTCCCGCTCCCTTCGACAGTTTAAAAAAATTCGAGTCGCTCATTCCCGGGTTTTCTCTGCAGATGCGTTCATTCGGGGAAAGTTACGGAGCTTCGCGTCATCAGGTGACCCTTGCACGCATTGATGGCCGGTTCCACCTGATAGACCTGACTGTGTCGCAATACGATTTTGCCGCATACCCGATTGACGAAGTGGCGATCCTTGAAGATGTTAATTTGGAAAAGCTGATCCGGGCTGGTTACATTCCGGCTTTTGGGGAGGTTACAGGAGTCAGCCTGAACGGAAGCGTGCAAAACCGGGAAGGAGAACCTGATTCCTATATTCCTTTTATTCAGGCTGCGCGTTCGGAACTTCGTTTGAGTGATCTTTCGAGCGAGGATTTTCAGGGGATTGCGCTGGCCGCGGCCGGAGCAGAATTGGCCCGTGAACTGCAGGGCCTTGTCCGGATCGAGATTCCGGTATCTGAAACTGCCGCGGGAAATGCCGTGCGGTCTGTTTCTACGCTCGGGCTTGATGCGACGCGGCAGCGCCTGAAGGAAGCGGTCTTGATGGCCTTTCTGCAATCGCAGACACAAGGTGCGGCGGCAGTTGCCTCGACACGCGGAAGTTTGGCCGTGCTTCGTGCCGAGGCCCAGGCCTTGATTCAGTCCCTGGGGCAGCTGGAAGACCGGAAGTACACGATTGGTTTGGCTTTGGCGGGTGAAGCGGTACCTGCGGACAACCGTTTGATTCCGCAGCTTTTGAGTTCCATGAAGGACGGGCATGTCTCGGAAGTGGTTCTGGACGGCGCTCTGCCCAAGGCCGCCCAAAACCGGTTCAAGGAAAATGGAGCGGCGCTTCGCCCTGCTCAATTCAGCCGGTCGATGATACTCCTGAATGATCAGCCCGCTGTGCCGCTTCTGATTTTGAAAAACAGCCTGGCACGGCTGGATGCAATGTTTATTCCCATTCAGGCCGACTTTGAAAGCGTGGAAGATCCGATGGTGATCGATTATGTAGAGCTGCTTCGCTCTGTGGCTGCGCTCCATATGGCGGATTTGCTGGCCACGCATCCGGAGCTGCTCGGCAATGGTGAGCTCCTGAAAGCGGCTCTTCTCGCGCGTCTTCAAAGGTTCGGTGAAAACTTTGAGCAGATTCTGGCTCATGACGAAAACGGATGGGTGATCAAGGGCACTCTTGCAAGGGCCTATCTTGAGATGCGTGTGGCGGAAGCGGTCAGCGCTTCGGCGTAACGTTTCTGTATTCCTCTGGAGCTTCCCGCTGCGGTTGTGATATATTTCCGCAGATCAAACCCACCAGCTGTTTCTTTCAATGCGGGGAATCGTGGAAAGTCACAAAAGCGTTTTTTACTGGCATCCTGTCCTCATTCATTTTCCGATCGCCTTCTTTTTTCTGGAAGCTCTGCTCCTCGTGCTTTGGGTTTCTAAAAAAGATCCCGCGTATTTCCGCTTTGCACGTTTTTCTTTTTTTCTGGCTTTGGGTTTTCTGGCGCCGGTTCTTGTTACCGGCTGGCTTGATGCCGGGGGATGGAAAAACATCAAAGATCTTGTGCAGATCCATTTCTTTTCCGGGCTCGCTGCGTCGGCCCTTGCCTTGCTGCGTATTTTGAACTGGAAGCGGGC
>CAYRBY010000083.1:0-6878 GCA_964422635.1 uncultured bacterium | reverse complement strand
TTTTCCGTCCACGGCGCGGAGGTTCCCGAATCCCTTGGGCGAGTTGAAACCGCCTTTTCCGGAAAACGTCCGGGGACACTGATTCTGCTGCAGGATGCCCACGAAACCGCAAGCGCCCAAAAGAGCCTTTGGCAGTTGATAGAGCATTTTCAGAAATCTGCAGACGCCCGCGCGATCTATCTTGAAGGCGCCTCAGGGGTACTGGACCCGCTGCTTCTAAAGACATATCCCAACCAGAACCTTTTAAAGAAAATTCTTGAAGAGTATCTTGAGGCTTCAGAACTGCCGGGTTCTGTTGCGGCCGCGGTGCTCAGTCCGAACCCGGGAGTGTTCGAGGGTGTTGAAAAATGGGCGCTCTATGAGGAAGGGGTACACCTCTTTCTCAAGGCTCAGGCGGACCGGGAAGTTCTTGAAAGTGAATTTTCCCGGCGCCGGGAAAATCTTGTGAAAAGAAAGACCGGGCTCTACAGTCCGGAACTTCTGAAGCTGGATCAAAGCCTTGAATCCTTTGACAGCGGCAGTACCGGGCTTTTGGAAACCCTTGAAGCCCTGGCTGGAATTAAGGCGCCGCCTGCGGGTTCTGAAATCGAAGCCCTCCTTGAAGCGGCTCACCGCGGGCCTGACAGCGGGGCGGATGCGCCGCTCGGCGAGTGGGCGGAGGCCTTGAGAAAGGCGCTTCAGAAATTACCTTCGGCGGACTCGACGCGGCTTTTTGAGGTGCGATGCCAGCAGTACAGCACTTCGGAAATAGACGCAGCGTCTTTTGCGCACTTTCTTCAAACCTTTGCTGCAGAGCACGATCTTGCAGTGGCGGCTCCCAGGGAAGTATCCGGTCTGATCATTTCTGGAAAGCGCCTTGCCGAAATTCAGGGCTCGCAGTTGGGCCGTGATTTTGAAGCGTATGCTGCGGATGTGAAACGCGGGCTTCTTGTTTCTCCCGAAACTCTTGCTCTGGACCATGAGTCGGAACGGCTGCGGCTTTTTAATAAACTTGCCCGCCTTGAGCTCTCGTCAAAGGACTGGGGGCGTCTGAACCTCGAAATTCCTCAATTCAACGCCGGCGAAGAGCGCCTTTGGAACGCCTTGGGAAATGCGAAACGGTTTTATGCAAATGCACAGGAGCGCGATCAGGTTTTTTACAGGCGCATTAAAGCCGGTCTTGAACAAGGGATGCCGGTTGTTCTTGTTGCGGGCGGATTTCACACTGAAGATCTTCTTCAGGCGGCTGAAAAGGATGATTTTTCTGTACTCCTCGTGACGCCGGCCATTTCCGGACTTCCGGAAGAGGGGCTTTACGAACGGCATATGAAAGGCGGGGTGAGCTGGAGTGCGTACCTCAAGGAAACGGATGGAAAAATTCCGCTCTATGAATCCTTTCACAGGGCTGTTCGGGACCGTCTTCTGGCGCAGGCGGAGCGGAACCGTGAGGCTGTCTTAAAGGAATGGCAGGACAATCTTGTGCGTGAGCTGGCGCGGCAGAACCGGGCGCGCGAAATTGCGGATTATACGAAACTTCTTCAAGAACCGGGGCTTGAGGGGGCAAGTGAGGGGTATCGTGCGGCGTGGGAGAAAAATATCCGGCGTTTTACCGCCGGGCTCAGGCGTTTGAAGGCCGGCGGCGAACTGAAAGGGCCGGATATTCAGCAGCTCCTTGAGCCTTCTGCAATTCCGAGCCGGACCGTGCTTCCTGCAAATCTTGTGAAAGGTTCCGCAATTTCCGGGCAAGCGGTCGAGGCCTTGTCTTCGCTTCGTCTTGCGCCGCCGGAATTCCGGTCAGAACTGAGGAGTGACGAAGAGAAGCCTGCTCAGGTTCCGGAGCTCAAGGCAGAAGACCGCAACAAGGTCTGGATGCTGGAGGAATCTCCGGATTATCGTTTGGGAGAAGGTGAAAGAGCTGTTTATTACCTGGGTTCCTTTGAAGGCAGGCCCGCGGCTTTCGGTGTGCCCAAGGCCAACCCCGAAGCCTATATGCTTCAGCGTGCGGTGCTTGAAAAGTTTCAGGGCTCACCCGATCTGCCGCAGCTCAGGGCTGTGATTCCCGAAAGCTCGATTCTTGTTTTTGAGCCGCTGCCTCCAGGCGGGGCTGTGATGGCGGAAGCGACTGGAGTGATGAATGAGTGGAGCCTGCTTCAGAGGGCCAGTGTTCTCAGGCGCATTGCTGAAACTTATCTCGCCTTGGCTCAAAAAGGTGTTTTGCAGCGCGATCTGAAACCTGACAACATTTATCTGCCCCCTGAACTTTTTAACAACACCTCATGGACTGACGAAGACCTGCGTCTTCACCCGCCGATCATATTTGATTTTGAGTTATCGATGCTCTTCAAGCCAGGCACGCTTACGCCGGAGGAATCTCACAAAAATCAATACACGACGGAAGCTGAGAGGGGCATGGAGGCTGTGACCCAGACTTATGCACCTTACGGAGATGAGGTTTTGAAGACGGCACTGACGAAAGCGGATTTACGCGAGGGGTCGAAAAAGTTTCAGCACAGTCCGCAGATGGATCTTTTTGCTTTTGGTGTGATGACCGCCTGGATGTTCGGCCGGGATGTTTCGGGGATGGAGACCCAGGAGAAACTGGATGAAAGCATTACCTCTTCCCATCTTCCCGATGTTCTTAAAAGCTTTCTGAAAATGATGCTGGATAAAGATTTGGTGGTTGAGGATGCTTCGTCCGCCTGGTCGAGGATCGTTCAGGCCGTGCGTGGTATTGAAGAACATTATGGAGCGGAATTTGTAGAAGCTCAGCCGGTCGTTCCGGATGATACCGATTTCAAAATCGAGGCCGGCATCCATGAGCCGACGCGTGAAATGACAATCGTGGATCACGAATCTGATCCTACGCTTCAGCTGGATTTCGAATATCAGGAATCGCAGTTGAAACTGGACCCTGCGCTGGAGGCACGCCTTGCGGCGTATACCGATCGGGCGCTTGCGCTGGTCAAGGAAATGGAAACCGGGGGTTCGGAAGATGTTTCACGTATTGCTCGGGAACTCGTCAAATTGACCCGGGAAGCGTGGTCAGAGGATGATCTTACGAAAGACGAAGCTAAGATACGCCGCTGGTTTGAAAAACGTCTGGGAGGCAGCAACCGCCTTCTGACAACGGAACGTTACTACGATGTCTCCGGCAGGACGGCAGAGTTGAACCACCGGATTCTGATGATGACGGGATTCGACAAGCCTGAGGGGGCGACACGGATTTATCTCGGCGGTGACGGGGTGAATGAAATGGCCTTTGAAACCGATCTTGATCATGCCGCAGTTTATCCAATGAACCGCTTCCGTTTTCTGCTGGACGAGGAATACCCTTTGAGTGAAGAGCTTATGAAAATGATCAACCTTCCGCTCGAAGATGACACAGGAAAGTTTGTTCAAAGACCGGACCCGATGAAAAATTCCGGAGTGATCGTCAAAGAGATTCTGTCCAAGGGGATTGTTTATTCCGTGATACGGAAAATTCTTGCGGCAGCTGCAGCCGAAGACACAACCCCGCTTTACCGTTTGGAGCAGAGAAACCCGGCCCTTTTTTACGCAAACCTGAGCCGTCTCTTCGACCGTGAAATGGCGGAAGGGACATTTCAAAAAGAACTGGCCGAAGAGATCCGAAGGAAAATTTCACGACCCAGGGCCGAAAGTACGGCCGAAGGGGAAGCTCTTCTTCAGTATTACACAAGCCAGCTTAAGATCCTGGAAGAAAAAAATGCCTTTGCTCAGAAAGCGCGTGAAATTTATGAAGATTTCCGGAAGCAGTTTCCGGGTCCCGGGCCCTTCCAGTTCATCGATATCGGTGTTCAGGGCGCCCAGCAGTTTTTTATTGCGGCTTCCGTCATTCACTTTGAACGGGAAAAGGCCCCGGCCTTTTATCAGAGGATCGGTGCGCACTCGGGCGCGGTGCTTGCAAGCTATCACTTCACGGACATCACGGATGCCGATGACACGGCGGCGCTCGAACATTACCGTCTTTTTTATTATGCCTCGGAGGATTCTCTGAAGCAGCGCAGGCCGGTCTACCGTGAAGCCCCCGCAGAATCCCTGATTGCAACACTGCAGATGTTCATGATGGCGCAGTACGAGGTAAAGCAGAGGGCGAAGGTTGAGGAAGTTGCACGTTTTGTGCGCGATTTTCCGGACAAGGGGTTTGTCATGGTGGATATGGACGGTACTCTGACCAACCACCCGCAAACACTGGATGTGGAACCCCGGACCACCGACGAGATCGTAAGGCTTCTTTTGCGCGGTGTTCCGGTGGTGGTCAACACGCTCAACTCCGCAGATGAAATGCGGCGCCGGGTCTTTTATCCCGTGCTGAGCCGTCTGGAAGACGTCGGCCGTGTGGATGCTGTAACGCTTCTTGGCGGTTATGGACGCGAAGCGAGTCAGTCGGTGAGCCGCGAAGACGGCCGTACGCCCATGATTTTTGTCAGCATGTCTGCGGATGGAACGCCCACTTATTATCCGCTTGAGGAGCGTATGAACAAGGCCGAGACAACGCGTCACTTTATCGAGCATTCGGGCCGCAAAAAATTCGTCTTTCTCGATGATCAATTCGGTCCCGGCGGATATGCCCGTTTTGCGCAGGAAGTCGAAGGCGGATATTTTCTCGATATTGAAAGCAGCCGGAACCTGACTTCGGAACGTGCCGTGAAAGACCGCGGGGCCGTGAATCTTGTGGGAACCCAGAAATGGCTGAGGCTGATTAATTATGCGATCGATTCTCAGCCGGGCGGGCGTTCCGAACTGAGAGAGCTTGCTCCTGAGAGTTTGTACAGCGCAGGCGATATGAAAGAGCTGGCCTTGAAACTTGCACCTGATGCGGCCCTGGAGCCTTTGAACCTTGAGACCGCAGAGCGCGTGGCCCGGACGGAAAATCCGGCGGACATTGAGACGGGATTATTATCAGCGATGCTCGATCTGGAGTCCGCCCGCGATGCGGAAAAGAAAGCCGCGGATGCGCGTATTCAGGCTTCCAGCGTATTTGTGGATCAAGCCATTTCCGCTGCGTACGAGAAGCTTCAGAGCAAATTTCCGGACCGCCGTGTGAATCTTGCGCTCGACCTTCCTGCTGAAAAAGAGGGGAGCTGGGGGGCTGAACTTGAACCTGCGCTGAAAAACTCCGCAGGCTGGATTGACCGTTTAACGCTGTCGTCATCCGCTGCGGAGGAAGGCGGATTTCATGTCTCGGAGAGTCTGATCCGGATCTTTCAGAATGCAGGGATCAAAGGTATTCAGCCCGATGCGCGTCTGCAGCGCGCGGAAAAACTGCGGGACATTTCCGGCCAGAAAAAACTCGGCCTGGTAGCGCTCACCGGGAATTCCGAACTGGCCAGCGGGAAAAACTGGGTCTGGGCCATTGAACACAGCGGGGATCTTTCGAAATTAAATCCTCTGGAACGCGCCGCACTGCTGAAACTGAAAGTCTTTCTTGCTCTGGCTGTAGCGCTTGAGGAGGACCTTCTGCCGGCCGAACTTCTCCGGGAATACGGACTCGAGTCCTTGTTTGGCGGGGCTTCATTTGCGCTGAATCAAAACAGGATCGGCATCCTCATCGACACCTTCCATACCTTCATGCTCTCCGAGCATGCGATTCAGGCATCTGCGTAGTTTCGAAGAAATTGTTTCTTACAGGGATTCTGCGTAGCGGATTTTTTCAGCGGGCGTTCTTTTCAGATCCCACGTAAGACCGATCAGGGAAAGCGTGTAGATCAGCCATTTGCTGGGATCCCATTGATACCACTTGACGCCGTTGCGGTAATCGGCAGGGAAACGATGGTGAAAATTGTGATAGCCTTCGCCGTTGGTCAGGAAAGCTCCCAGCCAATGATCTCGAGCGGAAATGGTTTTGTCATAAGGCCGTGACCCAAACGTGTGGGCAAAGGAATTGATGAAGAACGCCGAGTTCATCACAATGACCAGGCGGAGACAGACGGTCAGTACAAAGGCCCCCAGAAGATGGCCGGTTAAAGCCCCGATCAAGAGCGGAACGACAATGCCGCTTCCTACAGCCCAGACCCCTTCATATTCGTGCTGATGTTTTGTGAGGGCATCCTTGCTCAGGTCCTTAACGATGTCGTAATTCACCTTGTGCTTCCAGAAAATGATCCAGCCCATGTGCGCGTACCAGAAGCCCTTTTGAATGCTGTAAGGGTCGCGTTCCGTGTCTGTGAACTGGTGGTGCTGTCGGTGCTGGGAAGCCCATTTCAGAGCTGTCTGTTCAAACGTTGAAGCCCCAAAAAAGAGAAGAAGAAAACGGATGACCGGCCCGGTTTTGAAAGTGGCGTGGGCAAAGAGGCGGTGATAACCCATGGTGATAGCCATGCCGCTCAGGGAGGTGTAGGTCAGGAAGAGCGCCCATTCTGAAAGGCTGACGCCGTGGTAGATCATATAAAGAGGTGCCCCGATGATGCCCACGAGATGAATCACGGTAAAAAAGATAATACCGGTCCAGCGCACGCGGCGGACGGGTAGCGGGTACAGCTCTTTGACCTCGCTGACTGCTGACATAAATAGACCTTTGACTGGACTGCCGTTCTGAGTTTGTTAATCTGCACAAAGCAGAAGCTGATGATCCGCCGATGGATACGGGGAAGGGGTGTGTCCTCGGGCGGCACGGCAAAGAGAGAGAGAAAAAGAAAGGAATGCACGATTCCCCGATTTTGGCTCTCTGTTCCTGTTCAGCCTAACAGTGATTCCCAGGCCCCGCAAGGAATACTTTCTAGGTTCCCGTTGACAGAGCTGATAACATAACGACTTTCTGAATGAGAAGTTATTTTTGAAAGGATCTGACATGAATTGGCTTCACGCGGTTATTTTGGGGATTGTTGAAGGGATTTCCGAATTTTTACCTATTTCATCCACGGGGCATTTGATTCTGGCCG
>CAYRBY010000082.1:0-9195 GCA_964422635.1 uncultured bacterium | reverse complement strand
TTTAATTTTCAATGGGCCTGGTCGAGCGGTGTCACGGCCGCGGCAGGCGCGGCCAAGCGCGTGAAAAGCACCTTGGCGCAGTGATGATTTCAGGATAAAATTCATTCCCCGTAGAAAATGAGGAGTCATGAAGAAAATCTGCTTTTGTTTTGCCGCCGGACTGTTTGCTTTTCTTGTTTTTCAAACGCCTGTGCATGCCGAGGAAAAAAACGCTGACGGTCTGACTGTCTATGATGCCTCGGATTATGACATCGGAGTCATTGCCGTTCCGATCCGCGTCAAAGCCCTGACCCCTCAAGCCGTAATCGATGCCGTTGAAAATGATCCGGAAAACCGTGCCCATCCGCAGGCCGTAGTGTCCTTCCTGATTAAAAGAACTTTCCGCGGGCATTTTGGAACCATCAAACTTCAGGGTCCCTCCAAATATGAACAGATGAAAGAGGCGGCCAAAGGCCGCAAAATGCTCAAACTACTCACTCTGGATTTTGAAGAGCCTGAGCAGGAAGAGGAAAAGCAGTGGCTTAAAATCGCGGTCCGTAATCCGATCGAAACTTTCGGTATTAAATCCTGGGACTCTCCCGGCAAAGACAAAATGAAGCTTTTCCTCAAAAAAATCCCTGACCAGCCGGACAGTTATATTTTGGTCAAGGTCGAGCACGCCTGACAAAGCATCTCCTTCCGATAAAATTTTGTGCTGATGACTGGAAAGGCGCTAATCCATAGGGTAAGGTTCTATCCATAACCGGTTATTGACCCAGCTCATTTAAAGGAGATTTACTATGGAAACGCCTGAGGTGAAACGAGAGAGGTTTAAAAGACTTGCGGGAAGCCGTACCAATGAAGTGCTTAAGAAGCTGGACATCCTTGGGCATTGCGCCAACCGGCATACCTATGAATACACGGCCGATGAAATCAAGACGATGTTTCTGGCGATCGAAAAGAAGTTAAATGAGGTCAAGATCAAGTACAAGGTTACAGAAGATCAGGCCTTTCATTTCTAAGAGGCCTTAAAAATCCTGCTCCGCGTCCCGGGACCTTGCGAAAAGGGATTTGATTCCAATCGCGCTGAAGAAAAGCTGGCGGCTGGAAACTTTTTTCGTATTGGTTCTTACTTCGGTAAATTTTCCCGCCAGCGCTAAATGGGATAGTCCCCGGAAAATTCCTGAAATAATGAAGAGGGTGCAGAGGCTTGAACCGCCGACGGGCGGAAGGCGGTCGGCCAGAAGCCCGCCGAGAGAGGCTCCCGCGAAAATGGAAATGCCGCAGAAAAGCGCAAAGTAGCTCAGACATTGCACTCGCTTGGGCTGGCTTACTGCATCAAAAATAAAGTTTACGGCGCAGAGGCCGAACCCGCCAAACACAAAGCCCGAAAAAGTTTCAACCGCCATCAAGTATGCCGGGTTTGGAGAAATCAGCCAAAGAAAAGGAATCAACGGGATTAGGAAACTTCCGAGTTTCAAAACCGTTGCATTGCCGACATGATCAGCGTGGCGGCCCCAGATGGGGAAGGCTACAAGTCCGCCAAGGACAGAGGCGAGCTGGACCCCTGTAAAAGAAAGATAATCAAATTTAAGATCCCTGAGAAGGTAGACGCTGAAATAAGGACCCGCCAGCTGCACGGCAAAGGTGATGCTTGCCACATAAATCAGGAACTTGAAGAAGTTGCTTTCTCGGGAGCGGATAAGAAAACGAATGAAAGAAAAACTGCCGGTTTGTTCATGCTCAAAAGGAATGTCCTGCATGCGCGCCATCAGGGACCCCGATAAAAAGCGGGCCGCTGAGATGACAAGAAAAAGCACTGTGAAACCTGCCGCTGCGTGAGTCCACTGTTTTGAAAAATAAAGAATTATTCCTCCGCCCAGCGTGCTTAGAATACCCGCGACGCCGGTGATGCGGGCCCGCCAGCCAAAATACTGGCCGCGTTCTTCTGCAGGGAGGTAGTCACTGGCCAGGCTACCCCAGACGGTGCCGATGAGGTTCCCGACAACCCGAAAAGCTGTCGCAAGGGCGATAAACATCGAGATGCGCCAGGCGTCCGGAAATAGAGGGGCCAAGGCCATGGGGATCAAAATGGCCGCCTGAAGGTATACGCCCTGGACAAGAAAAAGGAGACGGCTGCCGAGAAGTTTGACAAGGCGGACCGCCAAAAGCTGGGCAAATGACCCCAGCAGCTGGGGAATGGCGACCAGGAGGCCGATCTCCAGAGACGAAGCGCCAAGAATGAGCCCAAAGGGAATCAGGTAGTATTCTGAGCAGGAAAGCATGACACTGGCGGCCACGCCCTCTTTCCAGGATGCGTCAAGACTTTGATAGTAGGGAGTTGATCTATATTTTTGAATCATTTTGTATGAGCCCAAGAATTGGTTATACTAACGGCTCTTTCGTTAAAAACAAAGTGCGGATTCATGGGACTGCTTAGAAAACTTGTTTTTTATTTCTTTTCGCTGATCTATATCGTCGTCTGTCCCATCCTTGTGCTCTACGCCCTGGGGTATCTTTTCAAACCTGGACATGAGCAGGGGATCGTCAAGACGGGACTGATCTACGCCGCCACTGTGCCCGCAGGCGCATCCGTGACCCTTGCCGGAAAACCAAAGGATCAGCCCACGCCCTCCCTGATGCTGGACCTGATGCCCGGGGATTACGAGCTGACCCTTTCTCTGAAAGGTTACAAAACCTGGACGCAGAATCTTCCCGTGGAAGCCGGTAAAGCCACAGTCATTGATAAAATCCTTTTACTGCCCGAAGAATTCAACCCTGAAATATTAACGGCAGAATCTTTCCGTGATCTCGTGTCCTTTGCCCGGGGCACAAGACTTCTTTTGACCAAAACTTCCAAACTTTCTGATGTCCGGATTTTCGATACGCGGAACGGGGACGTCCACCCGCTGTTGCCTCCCGCGAGTTCTTTAGCCGCGCTTCGTTATTCGAGGTTTTTTATCCATGAGGACAGCTCCGCCATTCTTTTTGAGTCTGAAGAAGGCTCCGGCGGAAGGCGCTACCTTTTTTTCAAGGCCGATGATGAGACCCCGAAAGATCTTACAACGCTGTTTCTTGAGCCCCCTGAAACAGTAGTCTGGAGCGGGGCTTCCGATGGTTTTCTTTTTTCTCTTAGAAAAGGCTCTGTGGACCGGCTGGATGTTGAAAAAAACACAGTGTCGCCCGGGTTTCTCAATGATGTTCGAGGCATCGGACTTTTTGAAAAAGGGGTTTATGTCCTGAAAAATGACAATACTCTTTGGATTCAGGACATGGATGGGGACGGCCGCAAGCTTTTATCCCGGGACACGGAGCTTGTTAAGACCCTTCTGGGTGAGACTGAGGGGTATTCCCTCCGTGTTTTTTCCCGCGATCTTGTTCTTTTTTTGGGCCCTTCGGGCCAGCTTGTCAGCAACCGTCTTCCTTATGTCCACGCGGAAGCGGGTATTACGGGCATTGAGTTCTATGACGGGAGTTTTTTGGTGGGGCCTCGGAAGGTTCTGGCCTGGGGCCGCAGCAGTATTGGTGTTTTGGACTTCCGACGCATGTCTGCGGAAAAGGAAATTTTTGAAAAAGGAGTCCGCCTCGTGTCTGTATTAAAGGAGAGGGCCGATATCCGGCAGGCCTTTTGGGTTTTTGACGGCGCACACGTTCTCTTCCGTGACGGCGAGCGCGTTTCCCTGCTTGAACTGGAAGGTTTTGGGAAATCCCAGGTGAGTCCGATTGTGGACGTTAAAAAAGACAGCTCCGTTTATTATTCCGATGACACCGGAAAACTCTACTATTTGGCAGAAGAAGGCGGTGTTCTCTCCGCTCTTGAGATCCTGCCGAAGCGGAAAATCAAATTTTTGACGATGCCCAGTCTGCTGGAAGAAAGAAAAGAAAGCGAGATCCGCGAAGTATGAAATTTAATTTTTCAAGGCACAACCTTTCGCCCCGCGAAGCCCGGCTTGAAAGATTTTTCGAAATTCTTCCAGGCGCGTCCAGCTGGTTTGTGATTGGGGGCATGATCGCACTGTCTTTTACCAAGCCTGTTGCGGCCGCGATCGTGATGATTGTTTTTAACTTTTACTGGCTGCTCAGGATGTTTTATATCACCATTTTTCTGTGTCTCTCCTATTTCAGGCTTTCGCTTGAAGAAAAAACGGATTGGTTCAGCCGCGTCAAGGCCCTGGATGGTTTTCTCGCCGGCGGTGAATTAAACCCGCCGCGTGTGGAAGGCTGGAACATCAAACGGAAAATATCGGCGTGGGTTTACAGACAGGATATAGAACGTGTTAAGGAAAGCGTATCGCCTCCGCCAAGTTCCAATGAAATCGTTCATCTTGTGGTCGTTCCTGCCATCAAGGAAAGCCGGGAGGTTCTTGAGCCCGGCATTGAAAGTATCGCGCGCGGGAGTTACCCGGCTTCACGCATTGTCATGGTGCTTGCGCTTGAGGACAGGGCCAAGGACGATGTGAAGAAGGGCGCGGAGGAGCTGAAAGAGAAATACCGCAAGGATTTCCGGGATTTTCTTGTGATCTATCATCCCGCAGGTCTTCCCGGAGAAGCGCGGGTTAAGGGCGCCAACATCACTTTTGCTGCGCGTAAGGCCGCCGAGTATTTCAGTGAGAGAAAAGTGGCCTTTGAAAATATTGTAATCTCCTGTTTTGATGCGGACACCGTAGTCAGCCGTAATTATTTTGCATGTCTGACTTACTGTTTCATGGTTTGTCCGAACCGCTTCCGCGCAAGTTTTCAGCCCGTCCCTGTTTATCACAATAACATCTGGGATGTTCCCGGCTTTGCCCGTGTGCTGGAAACCGGCGCTTCTTTCTTTCAGCTTACGGAAGCGACAGATCCCGATAAACTTGTCACATTTTCAAGCCACAGTATGAGCTTTAAGGCACTGGTGGAGGTGGATTACTGGCCGGTGGATATGATCTCGGATGATTCTGCGATTTTCTGGAAGTCGCTTTTGCATTATGACGGAGACTACCGGGTCGTGCCCATGTACATCACGGTTTCCATGGACGTGATTGATGCGGGCAGTATTTTTAAAACCGCCGTGCACGTCTACAAGCAGAAGCGCCGGTGGGCGTGGGGAGTTGAAAATTTCCCGATCGTCATGCGCGGATTTTTGCGCTCCAAAAGAATTCCGTTCCGTTCCAAGATGCTTTATGGATTTAAGCTTTTTGAAGGGCATTTGGCCTGGGCAACATGGCCCTTTTTGCTGGCCGTTATCGGCTGGCTTCCTGCGCTTTTTGCGAGCCGCGAATATGCCAATTCCGTTTTGTACTACAGCGCGCCGCGTATTAGCGCCACCATTTTCAATCTCGCGTTTGTGTCTCTTTTTACAACCATTGTGCTCAGCCTTTTTCTTCTCCCCAAAAGTAAAACCAAGCAGTCTCTTTTTATAAAAGCCATTCACGCCTTTGAATGGTTTCTTGTTCCGCCGATTGTGATTTTTTTCAGCGCTCTTCCAGCACTGGATGCCCAGACCCGCCTGATGCTGGGCCGTTACCTTGAGTTTTGGGTTTCCGACAAAAGCAGGAAACCGAAAAAATAAAAAGGAGTTTTTCTGGAATCCGCGCAGCTGATGGAGCTCAACACCTTTGTCTGGCTGAACCGCCGGCGTCATGAGGCAGGCTACAATCTGGCGCTTGATGAAGTTCCTGATGCGGAATGGGGCAAAATCAAAAACTCCGGTTTTGATTATGTCTGGCTCATGGGGGTCTGGAAACGAAGCCCTGCCGCACGTCAGCTCGCGCTGACGCATCCGAACCAAATCAAGGTTTATGACGCTCTTTTGCCGGGCTGGACAGAGGCGGATGTAACAGGCTCGCCTTATGCTGTCTACGGGTATGAGCGCGATCCGTTTCTAGGATCTCCCAGTGTGCTTGTGAAAATCAAAAAGAAGCTGAACGCCTTAGGCCTTAAGGTCATCCTGGATTTTGTTCCCAATCATCTTGCCTTTGATCACCCCTGGACACTTTCCCATCCGGAGCTTTTTGTCCGAGCCTCCAAGACCGAGCTGAAAAATCACCCTGACTGGTTTTTCAAAACCTCAGGCGGCGTCTGGCTTGCGCATGGGCGTGATCCCTACTTTGATCCGTGGATCGACACGGTTCAGGTGAATTTCTTTTCCAGGGACATGCGGGAAAAAATGATCGGGGAATTGCTGCATATTGCTGCGGTTTCAGATGGTGTCCGCTGCGATATGGCGATGCTCGGGTTGAATGAGGTCTTCACCCGGGTTTGGGGGGACACCGTCCGTATTAAAGCCCCGGCCGAGGAATTCTGGTCTGAGGCCATTCGTGCGGTGAAAGCCCGGTACCCGCATTTTCTTTTCATGGCGGAAGTCTACTGGGACCTGGAGAAAAAGCTTCTGGACCTTGGGTTTGATGTTGTTTACGACAAAAAATTTTACGATCAGCTGCGCGCAGCTTCAGCAGAAGGGGCCCGAAAACAGGTGCTTTCACAGGAGGGGATTGAAACCCGGATGGTCCGGTTTATCGAAAATCATGACGAGATGAGGGCCGCCGAGGTTTTTCATGGGGAGCGTTCCAAGGCCGCGGCCCTTGCCTGTGCTCTTCAGCCCGGACTGAGGTTTTTTCATGATGGGCAGGCCGAAGGCTGCCGCCTGCATATTCCCGTCCAGCTAGCCCGGGGGCCTGAAGAGCCGGTCCAGGAAGGGTTGCGGAAGTTCTATCAGACGCTTTGGTGTGAGTTAAGTAAACCTTTATTTAGAAAAGGGTTATGGCAAATTCTCGAAACACGGCCCTCTTGGGACGCCGATCCGTCCTACCGGAATATGCTGGTGACAGCCTGGACTCTTGGAGAGGATTGGCGTTTGGGGGTATCCAACCTTGCAGAGGGACGGTGCTCGGCACGAATTCCCTGGGTTTTTCCGGAAGCTGCCGAGAATGTTTACCTGGAAGACCTTTTTACCGGGGTTGTTTATCAGAGAAAGCAGGCGGAACTTCAAAGCCACGGGCTGTATGTGGAACTGGGGCCCGGAGAGGTCCACTTTTTCAAGCCTTTACGGCATTATGCCTTTTGACCTTTGTGCCGCAGCAGGCATATAATGAGTTCATAGTTGAACTTTCAAACACGAGGTGGGTTATGCAGGAACACTATTATTATATTGGTGAGACAGCCGGGAAGATTTATCAGGCGCTTGAAAAGCAGGGTGCTTTAACATCCACGAAGCTGCAAAAAGAAGTGGGCGTCGAGGACACAGCTCTTTTTTATCAAGCCATTGGCTGGCTTGCGAGAGAAGAAAAGATCAATGTTTCGAAACAAGGTAAAGGAGTAAAAGTTTCGCTTCTTTCCTGCAACGCCTGAAAAACTGCCTGTTGCACCAGCAACTTCACACCCTCTGCTGCTCGATGCGGCAGAGGGTTTTTTTATTCCGAAATGCTGCGTCAGTTCAGACGTAATAACGCCGATAAAAAAATGAGTTTTCTCACCGGGGCGGAGCCGTCTCCGGAATCAACCGCAGTTTGATAAAATGGAACTTCTGGATGCTGGAATCCTCGAATGACATCAAGGGGCTGATACGGTTGCGCGCGGCTGTCGGCCTTTTCTGTATCCTGCTCGGCTCTGCCGCCGGGGCAGGTTGGATTTTCCATGTCGAGCTGCTGACACAGATTCACCCCACTTTTGCGCACATGCACCCCAACACAGCACTTTGTTTTGTCCTTGCGGGCATCACTTTTTTTGCCTGGATTTGGCAGAGAAAATGGCTTTATACGGTGACGGCTGTAATTCCCGCCTTGTTGGGTATTTTGACTCTCTCGGAATATGTTTTCCGCATCAAGACAGGTGTGCAGGTGTGGCTCCTCCCTTCATGGGCACATCTAGAAGATCAACGCCCGGTTCTGATGGCCGTAACAACCGCTTTTTGTTTTTGCCTTATGTCGGCGGCTTTTCTCATCGCGCACAGAATTACGGCGGTCCACAAACACTTTCTGATCGGAGGTATTGGGGCCATTCTTTTTGCATTAGGCGGGGCCTCGATGATCGGATATCTGAGCGGAGGGCAGGGATCCCTGATCTGGTCTTTCTTTACTCTTGCGGCCGTTCACACGGCAGTCGGACTTGCCCTGATCGGAATTTATTTTGCATATGAATCCTGGCGCCTGGGGAGCCGGATTATGCCGCAATTTTTTGTTCTGATTTTTGGATTGACCCTGGCCATTCAAACTTACTACATCCTGCGGGCCGAAGAACAAAAAAGTTTTTATATGCAGTTCAGCTCGGATGCCGAAGACCGGATCACACTTTTTCGAAGGTCGCTGGATGCGGATATTCAGATCATGAACGCGCTAAGGGCGTTTCATGATGGCTCCACAAATGTAGACCGCAACGAATTTCTTGTTTTTGCAAAAGAAAGCATTGCCGCAAACAAGAGTGTGAAATCGCTGGATTGGCTTCCCCGGGTGCGGGCACAAGAGCGAAGCCTTTTTGAACAGGCGGCCCGGGATGAGGGGCTCCCGGGTTATCGTTTTTTTCAGAGGGATGCCGGCGGCGCTCCGTCGGAGGTTCCTCTCAAAGAGGTTTATTATCCCGTTTATTACACGGCGCCGTTTGAAAAAAATCAGGAACGGCTGGGGTTTGATGTATCAAGCGACCCCGTACGCCATGATGACATTCAGAAAATCGCCCGGAGCGGAGTCATGGGAACCGTTACGCCTTTCCTTCGGGCCGATGATAATTTTAAATTTGTCATTCTAAACCCCATTTATCAAAAGGACGTTTCGCTTAATACTCCGGACGAGAGGGAAGCCAACCTTAAGGGATTTGTGATGGGTTCTTTTCTTATCGGGGCTATGCTTGAGGAGACCTTTGTCCGAGTGGAGAGGCCGACCATAAACATGCTGATTTATGATGTCACGATTCCGGGGCGGGAAGAGTTCCTTTACACGTATAGCGCGGAAGACTTTTTGAAAGGCAAAGCGCCTTTTTCACAAAGCCGTCCGCAGGAGAGGGGCCATTTTTTTTATTCGGAGACGGTCGCCATCGGGGAACGCAGCCTAAAGCTTGTTTGCGTGCCATCTCTGGATTACTCGCGTTCCATAAGCCCCTGGATGCCATGGGTTGCGTTCTGGAGTGTTCTTTTTTTTGTCCTTTTGATTGCCCAATACATTTCTCTAATGACCAATCGTGAAAGAGTCATCCGCAAAACCGTGCGCGAAAGGACGGAAGAGCTGGGAAAACTTAACGACCTTCTTC
>CAYRBY010000081.1:6755-9243 GCA_964422635.1 uncultured bacterium | reverse complement strand
TTGGCGCAGAACAAACGGACCTTTACCGCCAAAGCTATCAAACCTTCGAGAAGGTCAAACTTGCCGAGTCAACAACGCGGCCTGCCCTTGATATCTACTCCAAGGAACTGGAACGCCTGCAGATTGCACTTTTTCCCAAGGAGCTGCATGAGTACGTGATCCGCTCCAACGAATGGCACAGGAGCCAGGAGAGATCGTTCCGGTATTTTGACCTGCTTGCGCAATACGCCCGGGATTATCTGGGGCTTGATTTTCACGATGCCCGTTTTCAATTTGAATGGCCTATGTTTGTGCGCCTGATGACCCTGCAGGATCTGGAGTCCGGCATAGATTCAGAAAAGGCCAGAAGTGAATCCCAGAAGATGCTTGAAGCGTTGAATGTCTCCGGGAAGAAGTTATCAGCCAAGGACCGCGAGGCTTTGGAGTTTCTTTCTAAAAAAATAAACGTCCTTTTTGGAAGCTCGTCTGAATCTGCGGCCTTTGTGCCGGATGCCCGCTATCCCGAGATTGAATCGGTGCGAAGCCTTATGGAATTTTTGAAAAGAGAAAGCCGCACCGCAGGTTTGGATCTTTCTTTGTATCCGGATTTTGTTAAGAAAAGCGGTGCTTTGATCCTTCGCGAAGAAATTGATGCCCGGCTTCTTTTTTCGGAAATGGAAAAAGTTGAACGCGCCCTCGAAGAAAAGATGTCTATTTCGCCCGCAGAGAAAAGCCTTCTACAAGCCGCGCGTGACTTACGGCTTCTTGAAAAACTACTTTCACTCACTATGAGCCGGGAAGAATATGAAGTTTTTTCAGCGCGAAGCCAGGAATTCCAACCCGCAGCATTCCGTGAGCGCTTCCGCACCTTGGACCGGGAATTAAAACAGGAGAAAGATTACCCGCTTCTTTCCGTGGAGGCTGTTACTGCGGCAGAAGAATTCTATAAACTCTCCCGTAAACGCGATGAAACCCTTCTGGATCAGGCTTTGACCGGAGCGTCAGGACAGGCCGTTGTTCTTGTTACCGGAGGTTTCCACAGCCAGGGAATGACGGATCTTTTGAAAGAAAAAAAGATCCCCCATCTTGTCATCGCTCCCAAAATCACAAACGCGGGCGAAGACGGCCTCTACGATAAAGTTATGATGGGGCTTCATTCAGAAATGGAAGCCCCAGCGAAGACGAAGGCGGAAGCTCTTGTGAAGATGATGCTCTCTCAAACGCCGTCGGTTTACGGCGCTCTTCAGCCAGGCACTCGTCCTGAAGAACAGGCGGCGCTTGTTTTTCGGGGGATTCGCGATGCCGCACTTCCCGCGCTTCGGGAGCAAGGTGTGCCCGAGCAGGTTATTTATGAAGAGCTTTCCCGCTGGGTTTCCGAGACCGGCATTTTTGCAGGTACAGATTTTCAGGTTTCATTCGACAGCGCTGCAAGCCGTGTGTCTTTGTCAGGTACCACAAGCCTTGAGACAGCTCCAAGGTCAGAACTTCGCATGCCTCCTGAGCCGGATACGCTTGCCTGGATTGCTTCAAATCTTCCCGTCGACGCAGACCGCCAGAAAGTCTTAGACGCGATTACGGCGCTCAATGAGAGTAAAGAGAAAGATTATGCCCAGGTAGCGGGCGCCTATACAGGGATGTCTTTATCCGAGTTTCTCTTGCAAAACACCGCAGAATCGATTCCAGGGCGGGATGGTCTTATTCGTGATGTTTCGCGCATGGAAGGATTGGTTCAGGAAGTGTATAGAGCCTTCGGGATTGGCGGGCTCTCGGTTGCACACAGGGCGGCATTTATTCTTGGAGCTTATAGCCAGGCCGAATTTCCTGTGATTCATGAAGCTCTTCAAACCGCTTACGGTGCGATACGTTTTGACGAACACCGCTACTCGGAAGATCTGTCCGCTGAGGAATATGCCCGGCTCGCGAGAAAATTCTCAGAGGCCGTAAGCCGTGAAACAGTGCAGGAAAACATTATCATCCGTTCTGCCCTGACGGAGTTTGTTTTCAATATTCCTGCACAAGCCCGGCGCGCGCTTGAAAAAGAGAATCTTGTGAATGAACTGATCCGTGAGCTGCGGGAGCCTGGCAAAGGCCGTATCCCCAACCTCACGTTTCTTACCGACTTACATGGCAGTACCAAGGTGGGTTCCTTTATCGCTTTCGCGTTGGGGATTGATGATTACTCTGGGATTACAAGTCCTCAAGAGCTTGAGCGGCGGCTGATTGCAGACTGGCAGAAAAAGAATGCGGGGGTTCCTAAAAAATCGCTGGACGAGATTCTCGAAGAAAGAAATGTTCTGATCGTGGGCGGTTCGGATTATGTGGACCGCGGCCCCAAACCCTACTGGGGATTTCAGTTTAATAAGTGGCTCCGCGAACACGGACTCCTGAAATTTATTAACGGAAATCATGATCTTTGGAAAGACTGGAATGTCATTGGACTCCACCTTCGTGTCCACGATACGCTCCGTGAAATAGCCGCGTCAGGGAAGTTCGAAGAGGGGGATCTTGC
>CAYRBY010000081.1:0-6655 GCA_964422635.1 uncultured bacterium | reverse complement strand
ACGATACGCTCCGTGAAATAGCCGCGTCAGGGAAGTTCGAAGAGGGGGATCTTGCAGCGAATATTGAGCGTATACGCCGTTTTGTAACAACCGCAGGCTGGGATGCTGAAAAAGACAGGACAAAGTTCGAGGATACCGAAGCGCAGGTTCGGGAAATCATGAAGGCATTTATGGAAGGTATTAAACAGGGAGCTGTGACAGATGCCCTTATCGAGACGATGGCCGATGCCATTATCGATTCAGGCAATAATGCGAATCATTCATTGGAGTGGTGGGCGCGGGAATGGGGCATTCACGGAGGCTGGTTTGATACCTTTCTTGATCAAATTAATGAGGAGTTAATTAATGATGCCATTAATGTTGCAAACAATGTAATTTCGCAGGAGGCGAATGCTCCGCGGGTATTAGCTATGTTTAAAGATGAAAGCCTTTTGCCCGAAGAGATTCGTCCTTATGTTGCAGCCTGGAGAGAAAAGCTGAACGCTGGTAAGCCAATGTTGGACCGTGTTGAAGCCTCTCTTTTCGCAAAAGGCGAGGATGTGAAAGCTCTCAAGGCGGAAATTGAACGCATCAAAAAAACAAATGCCGAAATTCGGAGCGCTAACGAAAAACTTGCCGCTGAAAAGCGTTTTGGTGAAATGACGCCACAGCATAAAGTGCCCAGCGCTTTTGAGCTGACAGCTCGGGCAGCCCAGGTTGAGATGAGCCGTATTAAGAAAGCTCTGGAGACCCTCAATGACCTTCTGCCGGGCTTGAATCTTCCTGTGCCTGAATCTGAAGTTGTGACTCAGCAGAATTACCGGAGTAATCCTTCTGTGGTTGAAACAGCTCTTTGGGACTGGAAAAATTTCAGGCTTCTCTATACGGATGTTTACGACAATGTTTACGTCCACGGAATTATTCCTGTGGATGTCGAAAAGCTCGACTTTAATGTTACGTATAAAAATCCTCAGGGAGAAATTTTTAGAGGTATTGCAGCCATAGAGCGCATTCAATACGAAGTCCGGAGTTTTTTTGAAAAATACGATACCTTACCGGACACGCCTGAGTTTCGGGCCGAGCTTGACGCGAAATTGGGCGCGGCCTTTCAGGTCTTGAACGAATGGTACTCCGATGTCCTTGGATTTCTCAAACCCGAAAGCATCCAGGGATTTTTAAAATCCGGAGGAGCCAAAAATTATCCCTTTGGACAGGGGTCTGACTTGAGCCCTCGACAATTCAAAGGGGAGCTTGGCGCCATGCATGTGGGGCATGTGGAGTCCGCAAAACTTAGAAAACAGAAAATGTCCTACTGGATTGGCGGCATGGATGGCGGTCTTCTCCACGGAGACTTTGAAATGTCCGAAGGATACTCAGGCCTTGGCGCCATCATTCAGTGGTTCAGACGAGATGAGGCAGGAAAGCTTCTGGGATTTTCGCGATTCGGCTATAAAGAGTCCGTATCTTTTTACAATAACCAAATTAAGGAAAAGGAAAAGAAACTCAAAGAGACTGCTGCTGCGACAGTAAAAGCCAAGACGGATCAGAAACCGGAACTTGAAATTCAAGGTCTCGAAGCTGCCGAATTAAAACTTAAACAGGACATCGAAACTTTAAAAGTACAGCGTGAGGCTCTTGTGACCCGCGGTGAGCGTATGGAAGACATCACTTTTCACGATGATCTTTTAGCCGCCGATGCGGCTAAAATCAGGCCCTTCAAGACCGGCGGGGATTTGGCACGCTATTACATTGATCGCTTCCTCAGGGAGAATGTTGAGAGTTACGGAGCGCTGAAGGGAGAGACTTCTAAAGCCGGAAACCGTGAACGAGCAGCTTTTTATGAGCGGCGCGAACATGATATGCGGGAACGGCTTAAAGGTTTCCGGAAGCAGGAATCCGAGCGGATGCTTGATGATTTAACAGCATTGAATCCAGGTTCCTTTCAAGCTCTGGCGGCTGTAAGGCAGGCTGTTGTTCGTGAGGATTATGCAGCAGCGGCTGTAGCTTTGGCGCCGTTTACGCAAGGGCAGGGGGCGGGGGAAGATTTCACAGCGGCGCTCCAGCAGGCCGCACAGGCTTTTGAACTTTTCTCCCGGTCTGAACTGCGCGGGACTTTTGCCCCGAGAACGGAGCTTGTGATTTCCGATATGCTCGGAAGCCCGGTCCAGACCCTCGGACTTTTTGCCGCCGCTCAAATTTCCAGCCCAAAACAAAGCCGTTCCGAACTGCGCACAGCCGATGAAGACCTGCCCGAAAACCTGCAGATTTTTTTGCAGGAGAAATTAGGAATCAATTATGCCGCCCTTCCTCAGAACGAACGGGAAACCTTGAAGAAAGTCGAATCCCTGCTTCGCGAGTTGGATCAATCTAAGGCTTTGACCGGGGACCACATTGTTGAGCTCCGCGAGTTGTTTAACGGACATATCGAGTCTTCTTCTGATTTGGCAGAAGCGCTTACGCGCAACCCCATCATGCAAGTTTCATTCAAGGCGGGATCGGAAACAACGCCTAATGATTCAGCTCACGGCTATGCACTTAAACTCATAAAGCCTATTTTGGCTGTTGTGCCGGCTAATGAAACGAAAGTCCGTGCACTTCTCCTGGAAAATGTGCGTGCCATTCTCAAGGTCGATCACACTTACCATGTCGTTCTTTCCGCGATTGAAGCGATGGACGCTATAGGAACACCTGCTTTGCAGGATCTTGTTTTATATTCCATGCCGTCCATCCCAGGTGATTACCGGAAAAATGCAATTTGGGCTTTGGCGCGCCACAGGGATGCCGCGGTCCCCTATCTGGCCAAACTTATTATGGAAGAGCCGGAAGCACGTTCCAGAAACACTCTGGCAGAGCTTCTTCAGAGAATCTCCCGCGACAGCGAATACACCCCTGAGCCGACCATGCGCCGGGATGTGTTCAATTTTTTTATTGGCGACCCGAAAATCGCGGATCAGCTTTTTGCGCTGATCGGCGGACAGCTCCCTTTTTACAGACAATTTACGCATTCATCCTGGCTGATTCCGTCTGATGTCAAAGACCGGCTGAATGTCCTTCGTGCCAAGGTCGCCTCTCTGCAAAAGTTTAAGGAACATTTTACAGCCACGGATTTTTCTACGCTGCTTGCTACATGGGGATTCGACAGCGTTTCCCACTGGGCAGACCGTGTTGATTTCACATCCCAGAGCGAATATTTTCAGTTTATAGTCACTCTTCCGCGACTCGATAAATCCCTTTCGCCCGTTGCGGAAGCTATTCAGTTATCCCGGCGCGACCACACCCCTGAACACACCCGTTCACTTCTTCTTCTGCTGCTCGAGGGCGGAGTGCTTTCAGGAAGGGGGCTCAGTGCTTTAGTTGATTTGATACGTGAAAATCCGATGGAGTCCGTCGAAATTATGGCGTTTCTGATTGTCGCGCTCAAGCTTCAGAATTTTGACTTTGGAGAAGACGGAGCGGTGCAGCGAACGATCTCCCAGCTTCTGCATTCGAATATCGGCCCTGTTTATTTTATGGCGAAAAAACTCGCCAAAACGATTCCGCACGCCTCCAATACAAGCTCAGGCCTTGAAGCCGGCATCCGTGCTCCTATTGCAGAGCTGGACGACTCTCTGGGCCGGGGTAATATGCTTTTTCACTATCTGCGCCTTGAGTTTCACCGCGCGCCTTCGACTGGGGACCTCGAACTGATGCGTCAGGCCTTACGCTTGATGGTTGATCTGCATCATCCAATTCCCTCGAAACGTCTCAAAGCTTCGGAAGCGGACCGTGTCATCGGGGTTCGAATGCGTGATCTTGTCAGGAATGTTGCACACAGCCAGGTTTTTCCCGCCTTTAAATCGCCGCTCGTTGAACAGGCGGCTGCGTTTATTGGAAGAGAAATTATCAATAGAGGGGGCACGGAAAACGACAGCCCTGACTATCTGCTGGAGCATCCGCCGACATGGGAGAAATTCTCCGATGAAGAAAAAGCCACAGACGGATACCGGGCAGCTCAGCTTCTGATAAGAACCTTCACGGGTTTGAGAGACCGGTATGTTTTGAATCCAAAGGCCATAGAACATATGAATAACGGAGGTGCCAGCAAGCTGGCCCAGCAGGGGGATGTCTTAGGCGCCTTAAGAGCGCTGCAGGATTGGCGCCAGGGAATGAAAGAAAACCTTTTGAGACCTGCCGAGATGGAAGACGAGTGGGAAATTTATATGAAGCGCCACATTACCGTGGATGATTGGGGGTTTTCCAGTAATGGCAGTTATGGCGTTTATAGCGAAGCCAAGTTCAATGAGTTTGAACGCGACCGGGTGCTGGAAAGGTTTGCAGAAAATCTCCACGACGAGTTTTTGGCCCGGATGTTTCCCGAATATCAAAGGCAGATCGATCAAGCTGCACAGTCTCAAACGCCTGAGGATATTCAACCGGAAACCGTACTGCCTGAAAATATCCGTGAGCCGCTGAAAAATCTTTTGCTTGCACTTCGAACATTGGTCAATCAGATGGCGATGGATGGACTCGCAAATGAGAGGCTGATGACCCTTATGCGGGTACTCGAAACCGAACCCTTGGATGTCCGGCAGGCCGCGAACCTTATCACGCTCATGCAGGATGAATCGATTCGGATGTATGATTTTTTTAACTTTTATTTCTCCGATTACCCCAAACAGCTTGCCCGTTCTCTTGGAAAAGAGGGCGTGTTTGGCCGGTTCCGAAAAGACAATGATGATGAATTGACTGATAAACAATGGGCCAGCCGTGTCCAGGAGACATTGCTTGCCGATATCAACGCCGAAGAAAAAAGCATTTCTACCCTGAAGAGGTATCTGGATAGTCTTCAGGCTGTTTTCGCAAGCCTGAAAGTCCAGGAAAGCCAGCTTCTTAATCCAATGCCCACAATCGTCGGTGAGCTTCCCGTTAGTACTGGGAATTTTGATCCAGAAAAAGTCTCGCCTGTCAAAGTAGGCTCCAAGGCTTATGAGCTCTTAGCGCTTAAAGCCGAAGGTTACCCGGTTCCGGCTCTCAGTGTGCTTCCCAGCGATCTTCCGCGGTCGACCAAACTGAATGTAAGCAATCCCATGTTTCGATTCAGTGTTTTGCGTGCCCTTTTAGAGCTTGAAAAAGAAAGCGGAAAAGTTTTTCCCTTTCCAGCAGAGGGATTGACGGATTCTGAGAAGGAACAGATCCGGACTTTTCGGAAAGGGTATGCCTTTAACCCTGATGCCCCTCCGCTTTCTCTTTCGATCCGAAGTGGATCATTTTATTCGATGCCCGGCATGATGGACACTGTGCTCAATATTCCTTTTAACGATGCTATCCGTGATGATTTGATCAGGCGCGGTGAGCCTGAAATTTTTGTGCTTGATAACTACAGGAGATTTTTAAGTGCCTATGCGATCAGCCGTTATGCGATTGATTCGCGGTTATTTTCAGAAGCCATTGATGAGCTAAAGCAAAAAGCTGCCCGCCGGCTGGGAAAACCTGCTTCTGGAATCACCATTGCGCAGTTTGATGTGACTGAGTTGAAAGAGGTTATCCGGAGATTCGAAGAGATCATCATTTCCAAGGTTCCCGGCTTTGAACTGGAAGATCCCTTTACGCAGGTTCTGAAGGTTACCATGGACGTTTATAAATCCTGGAACAGTACGGGGGCATTGCGTTTCCGAAAAACGTTCGGCATTTCCGATCGTTTCGGAACCGCTGTCATTTATGAACAAATGGTTTATGGAAACCGTGGATCGAACTCCGGAACCGCAGTCGTAATTTCCAGCGATCCTGCCATGGGAAAGCATTACATGAGCGGTGCCTGGAAAGTTGGAGGCCAAGGAACGGAACTTGTCAGCGGTATGACCGGGGATTATATCGCCTTGACCCGTCATGAAGGACAAGGTGAAAGCCTGGAATCGCTCAACCCGGGGCTTTTTTCCGAAGTCAGGAAAGTTGTTGAAAGGCTGGACCAAGACCGCGGTCCCCAGGATATTGAAATCACCGCGGAAGACGGGAAAGTTTATTTGCTGCAGACGCGGCCTATGGTTCTTTCCGGAAAGACTCCGCAAATGGTGCTTGAGCCCGGGCAATCTGCAAGTGACGCTAAAATACAGTCTGTTCAAGGTGTTCCGGTTTCGCCAAATGCGGCTGTGGGGCGCATGGTTAATGCCCGTAACCTTACCAGCATTCCTAAACTCAAGGCCATTATTACAGAGCTTCGTCAAAAAATGGACGATGCGGGCGAAGAGGATCTTGGAATCATCCTTGTATCCGATTATGTCAATGACGATACTGCGGCCGCGATTCTTGAGGTCAATGGCGAGCTTGGCCATAGAGGGATTACCGGCATTATTAATTCCAAAGTTGGTGTCAGCAGTCATGCGGGCCTTATTGCCCGCAGACTTGGCATTGCCTATGTCAGTGACGTGGAGGGCCTGGAATTCAATGACGTCTCAGGCGTTACCCGTTTGGCGGGTCAGGATCTCAAATTTGGCATGGCGGGGCTGGTACTCAGTATTGACGGATATTCTGCGCTTCAAAGCGAACATAGCGGAAAAGTTTTTCTGGGTGAAGTCACTCACCGTATTGGAAAGGGATCGCCGACGCTTGGCGATCAAGATGAAGAAGTTATCGTTCAGGAGGAGAGACCGGCATTTTCCTACGATGCTGAGAAAAAACCTCTTTTAACGGCAACCCCGGT
>CAYRBY010000080.1:6319-9366 GCA_964422635.1 uncultured bacterium | reverse complement strand
GAGTGGCTTGTCCGGGAGCGCCCTGCAAAATACAAAACATTCCGCAATTGGCTCCGCATGAATGTGGTGAAGAACCCGTTTTCCCGCCAGCTTCTCAAGATCCGCAACAAATGGATAGGTTTGATTTAATAAACGCTTATGAAATCGAATGTGCCTCTTGGTCTGCTTGAGCTGCCAGCGGCTCAATGGCTATGGAGTGAGTCTCATCGACAGCCACGGGATCTTCCGGAGCCACCTGCGAAGTGACGGTTGGATCATCAGGATTCGGCAATTCGTCAGGGACCCAACGCTGGCCCACCTTCACTCGGCGCGTCACATAAAGATGGAGTAGTAAATCCGCGATTTGTGCCTGTAAGTCTGCGATTTGTCCGTCAATCACATCGATGCGAGCTGCAAGATCCTCTCTTTCTCTTTCTTTGTCGAGCTTTCGCTGCTCAAGATCAGCGCGTTCCCGGATAAGACGGTCCAAAGTCTGCTGGGCCCGGTTGCGCGAATTGATGACGTCCCGGAGCGTTTGCTGGGCGCGTGCTTTATCCCGTTGCAGCTGCCTGACCTCCCTCGCCAGGCGAAGTCCATCACGGCGGAGCTGGTTCATTTCACGGATATTGGCCCGGAACTGCTGATTGAGTTCGCGAAGCTGCCGGAGGATAGCGGATCTCTGGGCTCTTGTGGGGCGCGGGATTGATATAAGCTGGAGCCGGAGCTGAAAAGCCTGCTGATCCATTTGGATGTTCTGCGTCAGAAGTTGATTCCAGCGGGCTTCCTTCTGCTGGTACAGAGCGACTTTTGCATTGATTTGGTTGTCGAGGTTTGTAATCCTCGCCTGCAGGGCGTCAATACGGTCATTGTAACGATCTATGAGGTCTTCAAGCCGCTCGATTCTGTTATCTAGATTCTCAATCTGGGTTTGAATGCCCTGAATTTCATTGTCCAGGTTTGTTATTTGATTCTGCAAACCGTTCTTTTCATTTTGAAGCCCAGCAATCTGATCTGTCAGTGCTTGGATTTGTGCTGCGACATCCTCATCAATCACCAGACGGTCTTCAAAAATATCTTCCCAGTGGCCCGCGCCTTCGTGAACCTCTGTCGTACTGGCGTCTGTGCTTACCAGCATCGCAGCCATCATTTTTTCCTGCCCGGGAGTTTCAACCAAAGTTTCTTCCGCGGCATCTTTTGTGGATAGGATGCTGTCGGGAAGAATTTTTTTCGCGATCATTTCCTTCATAACCGATTCTGACGTTGAGATGAATTCCTCAGGTTGTTCCTTCGATAGTTCTTTATCTGTTCGGGCCAGTAAAGGCGCTTCTTCTGACGCTGTTAACTCAGACTTAAACTCTGGAAAGTCGGCTGAAAAATCCGCCTGTTCTTTTGCGAGTTCATCATTTGTCGACGGGTCCGATTCTTCAGACGTTGAAAATTGAGCCGGAATTTCTTCGGTCATGGCTTCTTTGAAGTTGGTCATAATTTCACCCACTTCCTGAATTTCCTTGGCAAACTCCTTATCCTCCTGTTCCTGCTCCTGCTTTTGAAGCAGCAGCACAGGGACGAGGGGGCGGGGTGCGATTCTTTCAGACGTCGCCTTGTTTTCAATGGCCGCCATTTCTTTGCGCGCTGCCTTCTCGTCCTTTTTTATAGAAACCAGGGGGGTGTTTATCATCCAGGCATTGGGGGCTTTCTGGGAAGCGTTAGTCAGGCTATCTGATCTGCTTTCCTGCTTTTTGGGCTCAGGGGCACCCAGCTTTTTTACGGGAACAGCACCCATGAGGCCGTCGAATCCACGGCCTTTTAAGGAGATGGTTCCGGCTGATCCGGAAGCTTGCAGAGAATCGTCATCAGCCCAAGTTATAGGTGCGGGTATTCCGGAAGTAAGGAAAAGGATGATTAATGGATAAACAATGGTTTTACGGGTATTCATGGCCAGCTTGCCCCCTGTAGAGATTTTTTACTCATTTAAAAAGATAATGAGAATAAAGCAGCTTTTCAAGGGCCCGAGGACCATAAAATGCGGGCTTTATAGCAATTATTAGTTTTAATATACAATTAGGGTTTGCTGATCATCAGAGACAGATTTATTTCTATTAAAGCAATTTGATGATTGTGGACTTATTCTTATTAAGATATAATCCGAACTCATCGCTTCCTGCTTCATACATATTTTTCCGCAAGTTTTTTTGTCTTTCCAGCAGTGTGAACCCATTAATATTAGACGCAAAGCCCATGCCTAAAAATGACCTGCTTTTGATTGAGGAAAATAAGATCACGAATCGTCTGCGTTACACCGCCTTGGGGTGCGCATGCTTTGCTGTAACCATAGGAGTCGTAACGCTGGCAGGGTGGATTTTTGATGTTCCGATTATGAGAACCTTTCGTCCGGAGTGGGTGTCCATGAAAGTCAATTCTGCAGCGTCGCTGGTGGCCGCCGGCGCGGCCCTTCTTATTTATCTTCAGCCGGGGCGGCGCAGGTTCAGTCTTGCGATGGCTTTTACAATGCTGGTTTTTGTGCTCGGGGCGATTACGTTTTTTGAATATCTTTCCGGCTATGATTTAGGAATTGATCAATTACTTTTCCGGGACACCTCAAGTTTCATTTTTCCGGGCCGTATGGCACCCGCCACTGCCATTAACCTTGTCCTGACCGCGGCAGCGCTTTTTTTTATTCCTTTTAGACTGGCCATTGTGTCCCAAATTCTCGCACTCGCTCTTTTTTGCCGGGCCTTTGCAGCGATTCTTGGTTACCTGTACGGAGCACCTGCCCTTTTCAAAGATGGCGTTTACACGGCCATGTCTTTTCATACGGCGCTCTGTTTTGCGGCGCTTGGCATTGGAATTTTCTTTGCCCGGCCTTCCAGCGGCTATGCAGCACGGCTTTGTATCGATGATATGGGGGGATCGATCCTTCGGAGGCTTTTTCTTCCTACGGTGGCGCTTCTTGTTGTTTTAGGCTGGCTTCCGGTCGTAGCGCAGAATATTGAAAGCTACAGCACGGGCCTGGGGATTGCTATTCTTGTTCTCATTACGACAGACTGTTTCGGGTATTTGATCTGGCG
>CAYRBY010000080.1:0-6219 GCA_964422635.1 uncultured bacterium | reverse complement strand
GATATTTATGGGGATGTTTTTGCCGCAATGGCTGTCGTTCGGCGCACTCAGGGAAATGCATCTGAAACATTCCGAAAGCGAATTTTGTTTTAAGAGGCCTTCGCCTGAAGGCCCTATTTTTTGACCAGCTTACCGTCTTTCTCGTAGACATCTGCATGAACAGCCATGACTTCCTTGGTGTTTAAATTTTCAGCAGTTTCTTTTTTCTCCAGAGTGACCATTTCGTTTTCTGCCTTTTTGACCACAGGCTCAGCGGGTGTGTCTGTGTGCGCGGAAGCTGCCGCCTTAGCCGCGGGACTGACGGATGTGTCTGTAGAAGAGCTGCCATCCTTCTTGTTTTCAATGCGCTGATAGAAACGGTTGATTTCCATAGTGGCTTTGACGGATGCAATTTTTTTTGGATCTTCTTTGACCGCATGCCAGGATTCCGCGGCCTGATGCAGAACCTCTTCACCTCCGGCAAAAGTTTTCAGATGCTCTTTGGTTTCGGCGATAACACGACGTGCTTCGGCGCTCTCATCTGCGGAAAGAGGTTCGGGCTGAAGGTTTTTAACGGCGCCGGAACTGAGCTCTTCGCCGGAAAACCCGAATTGTTCGTCTCTTTTTACCAAACGGATATCCTGCTCAGGCACTTTGGCGGCGTCGCGGACACCGGCCGCAAGATAAACAGTTCCTTCCAGCACAAGCGTTTGATCGGACTGGGTTGAAGCATCAAAAGAACGTTCGAAGACCGTTGACCTTACGCCTCCGACCGCGGTCGGAGTAATCACATCGTAAGTGGTTCCTTCCGGAAGACCTTCCAAAGAATTGTAAATCGAACCGCTCGTGATAAATATCTTGGTCGGTTCAATGGACATAAATTCCGCCACGCTGTTGGGTGCGATTTTGGCAATGTTCAGGAAGAAGGCGTCGTAGTGAATTTCGACCACTGAATCCGCTTCCGTTTTGACTTGATCGCCTGCGGTAATAACCGTGCCCACCTGGACGGGCTCCCACTTTCCATTGCCTTTTTTCAGAATCCGGGCCGTGCCCTGGATGTTGAAGACTGCGGCCTTTTGATCGACAAGTGTGCTTTCCGCTGGAACCGGTTTAGGTGCGGGCACAGCTTGAACTGGAGCTGGCGCCGGGGACGGTATTGGAACAGGAGGCGGAGGGGCCTGCCGGAAATAAATCATAAAGACTGCGGCGGCAGCCGCGGTTAAGACGGCAAGCAACACTAATTTTATTTTCACAATGGCCCCCTTGGAGAATGTTTGTACGCCGAAAAGGCCTGGCTATTAAGAAGAGTGTACGTGCCGCTTGGCAGGCGCGTCAATGGCGGGGGCGGGGGAGAGCGATGCAAAGAGGCCCTTTGGGGCTTCCGTAACTGTGCCGATATGCTAAGGTTATAAGAATAGGGGGGGCATGAAAAAGACCCGGTTAAATAAGCGAAAAAAGATCGAGCTGATGGTTGGAGGCGTTCTTCTGCTTGCAACCTCGCTGGTCGGGCTTACGGGGTGGATGGATCCTCTGGAGTACCTTTTCCTTGACCTTCATTTCAGACTTCGCCCGGTTCGGGCTTTTCCCGACAAAATTGCGGTCATCGGTGTGGATGAAGTGAGTCTGGATTCTCTCGGTCAGTGGCCATGGCCCCGAGACCATCACGCCGCCCTGATCGGTCTTCTGCGTTATGAACCTTTCCGGCCCCGTGTTGTGGGGTATGACCTTCTCTTTGAAAACCGGAGCTTATCGAATCCGACTGGCGACCTGTCGCTCGCGTATCAGATTAAATCATTTCCTAATCCTTTTGTTACCGCGTACTTTTTTGAGAAAAGCTCTGCGCAGCGGGCTGAAGAACACCCCAACGGGAAACGTCTTCAGACCTTTGCAATTCCAAAAGCCAGCCGCCCTCCGGAAGGTCTTGATTCTGCAAACCGGATTTCGCTTCCCTATGATGATCTTGCGAATGCGACTGATCTCGCTTTCGTGAATACACCGCTCGATTCCGACGGCAAGACGCGCCATGCGCAGCTTTTGATGTATTACCGCGGAAAAGTATACCCCTCGATGGATCTTTTGATTTCGCTGCACGCTCTGGAAGCGCGCCTTGAAGACGTGAAAGTTGAGCCCAGGAAGGTCATTATTGAAAAAAGCCGGGCGGGGCGGGTAGTCATTCCCGTTAATGAACACGGGGAAATGCTCATTAATTATTATGCGAGTTCGCAGAGCATTCATGCGTATTCCTTTGTGCAGATTTTAAATGCAGGAAAAAAATGGATGGAGGGCGGAGACAGCCCGGAAATTTTACAGGCCTTTAAGGATAAAGTTGTCATTGTGGGTGTGACTGCTCTGGGGCTCGGCGACCGCCGGGTTACGCCGATGGCGCGGTATGAGACGGGTGTCAGTCTTCATGCGCAGGCCATTGCCAACATTCTGGAAGGAAATTTTTTGGCGCGTCCGCCGTCCTGGATCGCTTTTCTTTTATGGCTTTTGGCGGGTGCGCTGGCTCTCGGGATTACTTTATTTCTGCACTTCCGGCGCTCTCTTCCGGCTGTTTTTGTGCTGGCCGCGGCTTGCTTTGCGGGCGCACAAGGCGCCTTTCTGCTGGGGTTCTGGCTGCCTCTTGCGGGACCGCTGCTTGTGATTCTGGTGGTTTTTGTGGGCGTGACCTGCTCGCATTATTTCACGGCGCTCGAAGAGTTGAAACGCACACAGCAGCAGCTGATTCAGTCCACGAAGATGGCGGCCCTGGGCGAGCTGTCATCGGGTATGGCGCATGAGTTCCGGAATATTCTTTCCGCCATCAGCATGAATGTCGATTATGCGGCGATTGCAAGTTCTTCGCCGGAGCGTGTGAAACAGAGCCTGGACCACATTCAGGAGGTCATAAAAAACGCCAAAAATATTCTGAACAGTCTTCTTACATTCGCCCGCAAGAGCGAATCCAATCCCATGCCCGGCGAAATGAAACGAACTGTTGAAAGCACGCTGATGATTTTATATAAAGATTTGATCCAGCATGAAATCGAAGTTGTTCAGGAGCTGGAGGATGTCCCTGTTTTTTCTTACGATTCAGGCCAGATTTCGCAGGTGCTGATTAATTTGATCCGGAACGCCCGCGATGCGCTGCTTGCGCAGGAAAACCGCCGTATTACGCTGCGGCTTAAAAGTGAAGCCAAGGGCGTTTGGCTTGAAGTCGGAGACAACGGGCCGGGACTTTCCGAAATTGTTCGGAAGCATTTGTTTCAGCCTTTTGTTACGACCAAACCCGAAGGTCAGGGGACTGGGCTGGGACTGCCGGTCTGTCACGGTATCATCATTAACCATGGCGGGGAAATCACCGTTGATTCCGTCAGTGGGCAGGGAACAACCTGGAAAATATTTTTGCCCAAATAAGCTGCCGCTCTATGCGGAGTAGGCAACAACCAGCGTGCTCAGAATTTTCTGATCAAGGTCTGAAAGAAAATCTGCAGGAGGATCGAAAACACCGTTGTCTTCCGAAACATTCGGAAGTCTTCCGCCGTTGAACACAAGAAGTCTTGCGAATTCAATTTCTCCAGCCCGCTTTTTCAGTAAAACGCCTTTTAAGAGTTTGTTTTTGGGTTGAAAGAGCTCGCCCTGTTTTAAAAAGAGAACGCTGGCACTGTTGGGAAAGCCGTATTTTTCACCGGCCGCGTCATAATCTGTTCCCGGCGTTTTAAAAACATTTGGAAGTTTGAGGATGGCGTTGAAAGCCGGGGTGTTAGGAACCTGTCCGTTCTCATTGAAGACCACGAGGCGAAGGCCGGATTTGTTCATGTAAAGCCTTGAAAAGAGTTCATCTGTTTGAGGCTGATCCAGCCCCGCGAGCGTTTCGGCATTGATCAGCAGGGTTCCCTTTTGAAGGACTTCCGCGGAGGAGTCACGGAGCCTTAGTTCAGAGCGGGCGCCTTCGGACCTGAGCTCCTTGATCCAAGCCCTTACAGAGTGGGTTTCCTGCAGCCTTTTGAGAGTGACCTGTTCAAGCGTATATCCGGGTCCCGGTTTCCCGTACATTTTTTCCGTAATAGGATCTTCGATTTTGATGCCATTGATTTCCCGGACTTCTTTAACGCCGTCTGATGAAAGGACGGCCATTTTCCGGATTCCCATTTCACGAAGCGTGTCTTCGAGTGAGGCTATGAGCGCACCGTACCAGCTGTAACGGCTGCCTTCCGGCCTTTGGCTTGCACCCCTGCGCGGGTCGTAGCGGTTTTTTGTAGAGCGGGCCAGCTTTTTCCAGTTATCACCGGTCTGAATGACGCTGGCGATAAAAACAAGTTCGCCGTTTTCATCTCTGAAAAAGTGCCCGTACACACCTCCAAAACTCGCGGCATTTTTGCTGAATTCCTCCTCGGCGGAGTGAAGTTTTGCGAGGTCGGGAATTTCGCGCGCCTCTTCTTCTGTGGGAAAAAGGTGAAACTGAAGATCGGCATGGAGCGGATATTGGCCGGGCTGTGTCCGCCATTGAAAGTATTCACGGGCAGAGGAAGTGATCAGGCCGTGGCGTTCCGTTTCGCCCGCTGCCGTTCCGGCCGGATGAATCCAGGAAACATTTTTTCCATCCATCAGCGCAAAGAGACGCTGGGAAGCTGCATCGATTTCGGTATCGCCTGTGCTGCCGGGAGTATCTTTGAGTTCAAAGTTTTCGTCGTCCGGAGATCTTAACTCGGCGCGGCTGCCCAGGATACTTTGAATAAAATACGCTGAACCCACAGGCCCCACATCATCAGGGTTGAGGCCTGCACGGCGTATGTCGTCATCCTGGATGACCGTGATGCGGATGGAATTTTCCAATCCATAGGCTTTGAGTTTTTCCAGTGTGAGATCTTTAAGAAATGCTCCGGTTTGGCCGCGGGCAATACCTCCGCCCAGAAGAATGTCGGACGCGTTTCCATAACCTGTTCCCTGGGCGAGCGTGTAGCGGAGAGCAAGATTGGCAGCGTACTTTTCTGCAAAGCGGCTGAAAACTTGAAGCGCAATTTTTTTCTTTTCGAGTTGAATGGAATCGGGGCCATTGTAGAAAGCCATATCTGCCAAGGGTTTCAGCTGATCACCGGAAATCTCGTGCCAGGTTATGCCTTTTTCTATGACAAGCTCCCGGGCATAAGTGAGCATGCTGGGGATGCTCGTGTAGGCTTCAGTGTCAAAAATAGCTTCACCCGTTTTTTTAAATTCAAACATCATATGACCAGACTCCGTCGGGGCGTTCATCGGAACGCCGCCCACAGCATACTGGTTGCCGTGTCCTGTTCCCATCCAGTCAAAACCGAAATTTCCCTGTGTCGATTTCCAGAAATCTTCTTTGGCCTGAGCAAGCACAGATGCCACTCCGGGGAGCACGCCATCCATATCGTTGCGGATTTTGACATGACCTGGATCAAGATCGAGTGCCGCTGCCATTTGAATGGGGAGCTGCCGTCCGGTCCACTCAACGTCTTCCTGGTTCCATTCTTTTTTTACGGGGATCTGGCCGAGGGTGACCATGCGGTTATTTTCAAAATCAGCGGCTCCTGGGATATCGATTCCCACACCGTCCAGTTTTTCAATGCCATAAGTCTGGCGGACATAAGCCAGGATTTTTTGAGCATGTCCCGTCATGCGGGCCACATAGGCAGATGCGGTTTCCTTTAATGGAGTATTCGAGGCGCTCAGCAAAAGGGTGGTGGTGCTTTTCAGTTCTTCCGGAAGCTCCAGAATTTGTCCGTCCTTAATGACGGCCCATTTTGCGGAACCACCACCGACATCGACTCCCAGATAGGCGCCGGGTACGTTTGTCTGCAGGGAGATGTCCATCACAACAGGTTTTACTTCCTTGTCAGCTTCCGTGAGTTCGCTTAGGCGCTTGAATGTGATTTCCCGGCCGGCATTGGCGTAATTGCTGATTCCCAGGGGATTTTCCGGACCTTTCTTCAAAGACTCGCGGACGCTCGATAAATCTCCGGATTTCAGAAGGCTCTCAAGGAGAGGAATATCGATAAGATCCGGCTCGCCTTCTACGCCTGCTGCCGCGAAAGCGGTGCCATACACTACGGAAAGATTATAAATCCAGGACGCAAGGTAGCGGTATGCGGGTACTTTGAATTCAGGATCTGTCAGCAGGAAGCGAAGCATCGGAAGTTTCAATTGAATCCCTCGTGAGATCTGAACCGTGACGGCTGTTTTTTCTTTCGGATCTTCCGGCTCGTAAGTCCCGAGGGCCTGGTGCCACAGCATAAGGTT
>CAYRBY010000079.1:0-9630 GCA_964422635.1 uncultured bacterium | reverse complement strand
AGGTGCCTGCTTCCCCGGTACTCATCTTTAAGTCATTCAACATGAACCCCCCTAAGCTTGAGGTGAAATGTATGTTTAGAAAATTTTTTGGAATGCTCATTGGCAGCACTCTTTTGACCCTGATCGTTTCGGCTGGGTCAGGGTATGCTTATGACCTTCCCAGGCAGGATGCCAAGACCCGGTATTTTTATCTCTTTGGCCCGCAGGGCAATCCCTTAAATGGAAAAGAAAGCGACGAGTTTAATCTCTATGTAGATGTTCCTCAGGATGCGGCAGACGATGTCGTCATTAAAGTTTATGACCCGGACACCGGCGGTGCCCTTGATGCGGGCCCCTACCCCTACAACACAGAAATGGAATTTTCTGTTTCCGGTTTAACCCTTCTGGATAAAAAGACTTTTAGCCCCGGCAGTCCCGATGGCGAGCTTGTCCAGTTTGGCCCTTTCAAAAAGGAACAAGGCAAGCCTGTTGGGGACAAATACCGCTTTACCCTTACTGCAAAAGCCCTTTCCGGAGATGATTTGAACCTTTTTAATGTGCGTATTTCCCCGAAATACGCAGAAGCCTTTGCGGAAAAGTTCACCTTTGTTCTTCTTCCGAATCGTGGTGACAAGATGTACTTCTACCCGGAAATTCCGGCAGGCATTCAGAAGATTATTGTCCGCAACTTTGATCTGGATGAAGATGGAGGCATCAGCAAATTGCGCGATCCCCAGACCGGCCAGATCTTCAACGTGAACGAATCCGTCAGTGGTCAGTGGGCAGAGACCGAAATCCCTGTCAGCGCTGATGCTCCCCGCCGCCTCGAATACCGCGTGACCACCACAGATCAGGACCGGGGCCATGCAGGGCTTCAGTTTAAGGATGACAAGGGAAATATTCTTCCGATTTATTTCAAGCGCGGAGCAGCACCTAGGCCCAAGGCCGCCCCCGTTGTTCAAAAGGAAGAGCCGAAACCCGAGCCTAAGAAGGTTGTGGAAGCGCCGAAAGCACCTGAAAAAGTTTCAGCCTGCAATCGTTTTGTCTTTGACGCAACCCAGTCTTATGATGAAAACAATGACAAGTTGAGTTACCTTTGGGAATTTGGCGATGGCGCGACAAGTGATCAGCCTACGGTGGCGCATGTCTATGACAAGGGCGGTTCTTACAAGGTCACACTGAAAGTGACCGATACTTCCGGCCTGGAATGTAATACTGCCACAACCACCCAGCAAGTGGACGTCAACACGCCGCCGAAAGCAGCTTTCAGCGCGCCCAAGCTCAGCTGTGTCGGAAATGAGCTTCTTTTTGATGCCAGTGCGACACAGGATGATCAGCCTGCGAATCTTTCCTATACCTGGACTTTCAGTGATGGGACTCAGGCCACAGGCGCTACGGTCAAGAAGACTTTTGCCAAGGGCGGTGTTTACGATGTGACGCTGCTTGTTGATGACAATTCCGGAACAGCGTGTTCCCGTGATGTCATTAAAGAAGTTGTTCGTATCAACACCCCGCCTGTCGCGGACGCCGGCAAAGACATCACGTTGAATCTGAAAAACCCGCATGAACCTTATAAGGTGACTTTGGACGGATCCAAGTCTTACGACGCGGATAAAAATTCGCTTAGTTACGCGTGGGATTTTGGAGATGGTGAACGTGGTGAAGGTGCACGGGTTGAGCACGTTTATAAAACGGCCGGTGCGTATCAGGCCAAGCTTTTTGTGAATGATAATACTGGTGCGGGCTGCGATACGGCCGCTGCTTCAGTGAACATTAATCTGAACAAGGCGCCTGTGGCGGATGCGGGGAAACCCCAGTACGCTTGCCAGGGCCAGACAGTAGCTTTTGACGGATCCAAATCTTTTGGTGAGGAAGGCGAAAGTCTTTCTTACAGCTGGAATTTTGGAGATGGAAAAACAGCTGCCGGCCCCAGGGTCGAACACACCTACGAAAAGGGCGGGAACTACCAGGTGGGTCTTGTCGTGGATGACGGCCGGGGAACACCCGTTTCAAAATCTGCGGCAATGACGGCGGTGACAATTAATGGCCGGCCGACTGCGGTTTTGAGCGGTGTTGAAAAGGCCTGTGTTTCTGAAGGGCTTGTTTTTGACGCGTCTCAGTCAAGCGATCCCGATGGCGACTCTCTGAAATACACCTGGGATTTCGGTGATGGAACCGTGGTGGAAGGTAAATCCAAAGCCAGCCACCAATACTCCAAAGGTGGAACTTACCACGTCACGGTGTCGGTGGATGATGGCAAGGGCGGAGAATGCTCCAAGGCTTCGGACTCTGCAACGGTGAAAATCAATACGCCGCCGCAGGCCAATGCCGGACCCAATCTGACCTGCTGCCAGGAACACAGCTCTGCTTTTGACGGGAGTGCATCAAGTGATCCTGACGGTGATGCCTTGACGTACCGCTGGGATTTCGGTGATGGCAATACTTCGGCAGATGCTAAAACTCAGCATGCCTATGCGAAGAGCGGATTTTACAAAGTCATGCTTTCAGTGGATGATAATTCAGGAACGGTTTGCAGCCAGAGCGCTTCCAGTTTTACCGCGCAGGTGAATGCTAAGCCGGTGCCGGTTATTCAGTTTAAGCAGAAGTAGAAGTGTTTAAGCCTGCCCCGGCTCCTAAAAAAGCGGGGCAGGCTTTTCTTTTTTAAAAAGCCTCATTTTTCGAATCCCCTATAAAATCAAAAAGGCCCGTGTATGATTCGCAGGGCAGCTTCTCTTACCCTTTTCTTGATAATTGTCTTCCCGCTTGCTGCTTCGGCGGGAGTCGGAAACCTCCTCTCCAAAATCGGTATCAGTAAAAAAACGACGATCAATGACACGCGAATCGGGGAGGGGCTTAAAGAGACTCTCCGTGTCGGAATTAATAAAGCCGTCGAGATCACAGGGCGGACCGATGGATATTTAAAAAACAACCAGATCAAAATTCCACTGCCGGAAAAAGTCCAGCGTCTTGAACCGCTTCTTCGCAAAACAGGATTTGGGCCCAAGGTAGATGAACTGGTTCTCAGTATGAACCGTGCCGCAGAACAAGCTGCGCCGTATGCCCGCGACTTATTTATTGAAGCGATTGCCAGTATGAGTTTTGAGGATGTGGAAAAAATTTATAAAGGCGGGGACACCGCTGCCACCGACTATCTTAAAGCAAAAACCAGCGGCAAGCTTTCGCAGGTTTACAGACCGGTCGTGGCAAAGGCCATGCAGCAGTATGATGTTGCGCGCCAGTATCAGAACGTTGAGACAAAATTCAAATCCCTGCCTATGGCGGGTATGCTTAAAATTCCTGACGTTGAAGATTATGTGGTCAGTCGTTCTCTTGACGGATTATTTTTGGTTCTGGCGGAGCAGGAGAAGAAAATCCGAACAGATCCCTCAGCGCAGGCAACGCAGCTGCTTAAAGACCTTTTTTCTTCCGCTCGCTAGCCTATGGTTTTCCCCGGCGATTCTCTGCTGAAACACGCCTCTCCGAAAGGTCTGTATCTTCATATTCCCTTTTGCCAGGTGAAGTGTCACTACTGCAATTTCGTCATTACCCTGGATCAATCGAAAAACATGCGGGAGCGTTTTTTTGCCGCGCTCGAACGTGAGGCAGAGGACGCCCGGAGGCGATTCGGCGCTCTTCAGTTCGAGACGTTTTACTGGGGGGGAGGCACCCCGTCTCTTTTAAGGCCGGAAGAGCTGGAGAGGATCTTTTCGAAGGTTCGGGAGCTTTTCCGGTTTTCAAAGGATCCTGAGATCACGATTGAGATCAACCCCGGAGATGTTGATGGGGAAAAAATCGCTGCCTGCCGCCGTTTGGGCGTCAATCGCGCGAGCGTCGGAGCACAGGCTTTTCAGGATTCGCTCCTCCAAAAAATGGGGCGTCCCCATTCCGTAGAAGCGATTGAAAGAACCTTTGAGCTTCTCCGGGGACACGGCTTTGAAAACATGAGCCTTGATCTGATTTTCCGCCTGCCCGGCCAGACGCTTGGAGATTTCCAGGAGTCTCTTCACAGGGCGCTTAGCCTTGGGCCGTCCCAGATTACTCTGTACGATCTTGAAATTCATGACAAAACAAGATTTGGAATGATGCAGAAAAAAGGAGAACTCATTCTTCCGAGTGAGGATCTTCATTTTGAAATGTTTGAGCTTGCTGTAAAGACGCTTGAATCTGCCGGTTACCGGCATTACGAACTTCTAAGTTTTGCCAAACCGGGATTTGAATCCCGGCATAATCAGCTCTATTGGCACAATCAGGAATACCTTGGGTTGGGGCCCGGAGCCTTTTCTTATATGAATGGAGTCCGGTACCAATTTGCCGCTGATGTGCCGCAGTATTTAAAAAAGTGTGAAGCCTCTGAGTGGACGCCTGATACGCTGGATGTTTTGACTGAAGATCAGAAAGAAATGGAAACTCTTTTGACGGGGCTCCGGCTGGATCAAGGACTTGATCTTGGGCGAATTCCAGGATTGGGCCGTGAACTTGAGCCGGGGTTTCGGGAACTTCACGAGGCTGGACTTCTGGAGCGTTCAGGGTCCCGGCTTCGCCTGACCTTTAAGGGGAGAGCCCTTGCTGAAACGGTTTTTTCGTTTCTGGTTTCTCTGCATGCGGATCTTTCCGCAAAGGGACGGGACAGATGAGCTCCGCTGATCCCTGCGCCTGTTTTTGCGATGGAATCCGGCATATGAGTGCCGCATCTGCCGCCCCGCAGATCGAAAAGCATCTGAAGAAAGTCAGCAGCAAGAAAAAATCCTGGAATGAACTTTATCAATGCGTCCACTGCGCAACCTATTGGGAGATGACTTACCCTGGTGCGGGTGATGTCTGTTGTGTCGAGCCCGAGCTTAGCCGTCTTTCTAGAGAAGCTGCCGCAGAAGCTTACCCTCTCTGACCCATTCTTTTTGCCGCTGAAAATCTAAATAGATCAGTAGATGCCGAAAGACGGTCTTGACATTTATTTCATAAAGGCTAATATTTAGCTTAAGCTAAATAAAAGAAAGGTTGTCTTTTTGTGAATCAGAAAACCGTTAGCCGGATGATTGCCTCAATCATTCCCGAAATCATCAGAGGCGTTCAGTTTGATTTTTTTGCAGGCCGCTCCATCACGCAGACACAATTCATGATGCTCCTTGCCGTCCGCTCTTATGGAGGCTGTACGATGGGCGAAATTGCAAAGCGGATGAAGGTCGCGATGCCGACCGCCACGGGGGTTGTATCCCGTCTTGTCAGGCTCGGATATGTTGAACGGGTTCCAAAGCCGGATGACCGCCGGCAGGTCATGGTTCAGGTCACACCCAAAGGCGAGTCCTTTATCCGTGAATTCCAAGAGGTTGTCGCGGACCGGTGGGCCGTAGTTCTTGGGGTACTTACCGACAAAGAGCGGGGTGTTTTTCATGGCATGCTTTCGAAGATCCAGGGACATCTGCGCGGAGAATCCCGATGAATCAGAAAAGTCTTTTTTTGACCGCTGTTTTTTTGTTTGCGGCAAATCAGCAGCTTCATTCTGAAGAATCAGCCGTTCTTGATTTAAATCTTCCGGGCGTTCTTGAAACGGCTGCAAGCCAGAACGTGCAGGTTCTGATTTCTCGCGAAAGGGTTCAGCAGGCAGTAGCCAAGATAGGGCAGTCTGCTTCTGAACTTCTGCCCCACGCAGGATTCAGCCTTTCTCAAAGCCGTCAGACCCGGAATCTCGAAGCGATGGGGATTCCCTCGATTGGGACAGCCGATCCCCTGGTCGGTCCTTTCAATTCCTTTGATGCACGTATCAGTTTGAACCAAACACTGTTTGATTGGAGTGCCGTCGAAAGGCTTCGGGCCGCACGGGCGGGTAAAAAACTTTCAGAAGAGCAGCTGCTGAAAACACGCGAAGATGTGCTGGCCTTGGCAGCTTCGCTTTATTTCGAAGCTAAAAGAGCGGGAGAATCGATTCGCGCTGCGGAAAAAATTCTGGCTCGTGACCTCCAGAGTCAAAAGTCGATTGAAAGCCGTTCTCAGACAGGGCTTGGATCAGAGATAGAAAAAGAAGATGCCGCTACGCGGGTTTTGGAAAGCCGGCAGAGGCTCGCAGAAGCGCGTGCCCAGGCTGAAGAAAAGAAGCTGGATTTGCTTGCGCTGCTTGGCCTGGATCCCGCTAGAGAAGTCCGCTTTCCTCTCCGGGAAAAACCGCTCGAAATTTATGTTCCAAGCCGTGAAGAGGCCGTTCTTCAGGCCGGGAATCATCCGGGGGTGCGTGTTGCGGAGGCCGGACTGAAAGAACTCCAGGCCGAAAAACGTGCGGTTTATGCTGACTTTTTGCCGCGTGTGTCAGGAGTTATGGATTATGGCCCCAGCGGTTCCTCCCCGTCGAATCAGGAAGGCACTTACACATTGGGAGCAAAACTGAACTGGCCGGTGCTTGAAGGCGGAAAGAAACTCTTTTCGATTAAGCAGGCCCGCAGTCTGATTCGTGAGAATGAAGCTAAAAAAGAAGATGCCCTTAGACAGGCTCAGGCCGGTAGCCTGAGTGCGATTGAAAATATCCGTCAGGCCTCCGGACTTCTTGAGACAACAAGCCAAGCGCATAAGACTGCGTTGAAAAAATGGCGGATCGCACGAGAGCGTTTTCAGAAAGGGCTCGGCAGCCAGCAGGAAAGACTTGATGCTCTTGCCGGAGAAGCCGTGGCGCGCGACCGGAGAAGTGAGGCGTTTGCCGTGTATGGACTTTCTCAGATTCAGCTCGCGCATGCGATGGGGCAAATGGAAGACCTGATGAAAAGTGCTCGGGAGGAGACACATGCTTAGGATGCCAAAGAAACTTGGACTTATTTTGATTGCGGGGATCGTTATTTCACTTAGCTGCGGACGTTTTCCGTTTGGTGAAAAACTCAAATTTTCAGGAACACTGGAGATGACCGAACACAATGTTGGGGCCAAGGTGAGCGGCAGGATTGTCCGGCTCAACACAGATGAAGGCGGGCAGGTGAAGCGCGACGAACTTCTTGCGGTTCTTGACCGGTATGATCAGACCCAGAAGGATTATGAACGGCTGCGCTCCCTTCATGAGGCAGGAGGCGCATCAGATCAGTCCGTGGAACTGGCGCAGCTTGCGTTTGAAGATCAGAAAGTGGTTTCGCCCGTGGATGGAGTTGTTCTTGTAAAAGTTCATGAAGCCGGCGAAGTGGTGAGTGCTGGATCTCCGGTGCTTGTGATTGGAGACCGCTCACGTCTTTGGGTCCGTGTTTATGTTCCCGAAGGGCAGATCAATCATGTGCAGCTTGGACAGAAGGCCAGCCTGAGGTTTGACGGCCTGAATAAAACCTATCACGGACATGTCAGCTATGTGGCCCCTCAGGCGGAGTTTACGCCCCGGAATGTCCAGACAGCTGAGGAACGTGTGACGCAAACCATCGCTGTCAAAGTTATGATTGATGATGCGGAAGATGTCCTGCGGCCGGGAATTGCCGCAGAGGTGACCTTGCACGGGAGCCGGGGACGTCTGTGACAAATCTTGCCATCAAGGTCGATGAGTTGACCCGCCGGTTTGGAAAATTTACGGCAGTAGACCGTGTGAGTTTTGAGATCCGCTACGGGGATATTTTTGGCTTCTTGGGTTCCAACGGTGCTGGAAAGAGCACGACCATCCGCATGCTCTGCGGCATTCTTGCCCCCACAAGCGGATCCGCACGGGTCGCGGGGTTTGATGTGGCCAAAGACCCTGAAAAAATCAAGGAAGCGATCGGGTATGTCTCACAGAAGTTCAGCCTTTACACCGATCTAAGCGTCCAGGAAAACCTGGAATTTTACGGGCGGATCTACAAGCTGTCTGAGGAAACCCTGCATGAACGTATTCAAAAGGTTTATGACCTGACGGGGCTTGGCGCCTGGAAGTCAAAGCTTGCCGGAGAGCTTTCAGGCGGCTGGAAGCAGCGTCTTGCTGTGGGGACCGGCATTTTGCATGAGCCGCGGATTTTATTTTTGGATGAACCTACAGCCGGTGTGGATCCTGTTTCCCGGCGGGCGCTGTGGGAAATGCTTTATGAGCTTTCCGACCGCGGAGTGGCGCTTTTTGTTACGACCCATTACATGGAGGAGGCGGAACGCTGCAACCAGATCGCCTTTATCAGCCAGGGCAAAATTTTGAAAATCGGCAGTCCGGCGGATTTGAAAGAAAAGAACCCGGGGCATATTTTGGAAGTCGAATGCCAGCCTTTGATGAAAGCCTCCCGAGTATTTCAGAAAATTCCCGGGCTTCTTGAGATGACGGCTTACGGAACTACGCTGCACTTGAATGTTGAAGAACTTGATTCTTCCCAGCATAAGATCCGTGAAATCGCGCAGGCTGAGGGAGTTCAGGTGACTTCGATCAAAGAAATTCCGGCGTCGCTCGAAGATGTCTTTGCCACCCTTTCTGAGGAGGATACCCGTGGGACGAATTAGCGCTGTGGCGAAAAAAGAGTGGCTGCATATTATCCGCGATCGAAGAACACTGATGATGATTGTGACCATGCCGCTTTTCCAGCTGATCATTTATGGGTACGGCATCAACAGCGACGTCAAGCATCTTGCGACTGTGGTTCACAATGAAGACCGGACGCCGATGAGCAGGCGCCTCATAGAGTCTTTTGAACAGTCTTCTTATTTTAATGTAGTCAAGTACGTGGATAACCCCGCAGCTTTTAGACAGTCGCTTGATCGGGGGGAGGCCAAGGCAGGGCTCCATATCCCGCCCGATTTTGCTAAAGACCTTTTGGCTGGCCGCGGAGCGCCGTTGCAGCTGGCCATTGATGGTTCCGATTCCAGTCCCGCGAACACGGCATTAAATACCAGCAGGGCGCTTGTTCAGGCCTTTATGCAGAAAGAAAAACTTGTGCCGATCGAGACACTGCCCATCGATTTCCGTCCCCGCATGTGGTACAACCCCGACCTGAAGACGCCTTTTTTTATGGTGCCGGGTCTGGTCGGGCTTCTTCTCCAGGTTTTAATCCCCATGATCACGGCCACCGCTATTGTCCGTGAGAAAGAACGCGGGAATATCGAGCAGCTGCTTGTGACTCCGATCAAGCCGTATGAACTTATTATCGGAAAAATCATCCCCTACATCGGTATCGGAATGCTGATTTCATTTTGCATTATTATGGCGGCACGGATTCTTTTTCACGTCCCTATCCGTGGGAATCCCATCACTCTTTTTATGCTGACCTTTTTATTTTTGACGGTTTGCCTTGGAACTGGTCTTTTGGCCTCCACCATTGCGGAGAATCAGCAGCAGGCAGCTCAGCTTGTTATGTTCATCGTGCCGCCCTCCATTCTGCTTTCCGGGTACATTTTCCCGCGCGAGGGGATGCCGCTTCCCATATTTATGATAAGTCATTTGATTCCGCTGACCTATTTTGTCACGATTATCCGTGGAATCATTCTCAAGGGACTTGGGTTTCGTGATCTTTTACCGCAAATCCTTCCTCTTTTTGCGATGGCTGTGGTGATTCTTACCATTAGCATCAAAAAATTTCATAAACGCCTCGCTTAAACGGTATTTCTCTTATCTTTTGCTTTTCATTTCCACATTTATGAATAGAATGAAAGCACATTTGAGACAAATGTTGCGTTAAATTTCCAGGGCCCCCCATGATTTGGGTATTTTTTAATCTCTTTATCATTGCCATGCTCCTTGTGGATATC
>CAYRBY010000078.1:0-9639 GCA_964422635.1 uncultured bacterium | reverse complement strand
GCGGCGGCAAGCGCTTCATCCGTGACGGGTTTTGCGGGTTCGGCGGTCATTCCTTCGTAGGGCTCATTTTCTGCCAGCGCTGAACGCGCCGGGGTGGTGAGCAGCACTGCGCAAATGACCAGAAGCATCATGCCCAAAATCGACTGAGAGCCTTTCATCGTAACTCCTCCTCAAGACAGCCATAACTCGGGGTTGTTTTAAGCTTATTTCCCGTGTCGTGAGACTGCTGAAGCAATAGTAGGCGGCGATGAATACGGATACAAGGACATGACTATTAATGTTATGAAATGCTATTTTTATAGAGAGGTAAAAGCCGGGGATTTCGATCTTTCCAAGGGAGTATTCCGGCTGCTGCGCAGGATTCTCTCTTCTTTTCTCTTGTGGCCGTGCGCCTTCTCCATAGAATGCGAGATTCCTATGAGAACATTTATAGTCGATCAGCCAGGGCCTCTTCTTGAGACTCTGATCCGAGTTTTTCGGGATACCAACCGGACACGGCTCAAACAAAGCCTCAAACACGGCGGCGTTTTTGTCAATGACCGTCCGGTGACGCAGTTCGACTTTGCCCTCAAAACCGGAGATACCCTGAAACTGGGAACCAAGCGTCCGGAAGACGGTGTCGCGGGTCCGGACTACGATGTCCGTGTGGTGTACGAAGATGAAAAAGTGATTGTGGTGGATAAACCCTCCGGGCTGCTCACGATTGCGACGGACAAGATCCGCGACCGGACAGCTATGTTTGCTGTGAATGATTTCCTCAACCGGCGCGAAACCGCCCGAATGAGAACGCGTTTTTCCGAAGAAGACGAAGAGCCTGTCCGAAAGAAGCAGATTTTTGTCGTGCATCGTCTCGACCGGGGCGCTTCCGGTCTTCTGGTGTTTGCCAAAGATGGTGAGACCAAGGACTGGCTGCAGGAGCATTGGGAAGAATTTTCAAAAACTTATAACGCTGTCGTTGAAGGATGTCCTGAAGAAAAACAGGGAACGGTCGAAAGTTATTTAACCGAAAACAAGATCCTGCGCATGATCAGCGGTCCTAAAACACCGCACTCCAAATGGGCAGTCACCCATTACCGGGTCCTGAAGTCCGACCGGGACTACTCGCTTCTTGAGGTCCGGCTTGAAACCGGGCGTAAACACCAGATCCGCGTCCATATGGCAGACTTGGGATGCCCGATTGCAGGAGACAAGGATTACGGATGCCGGACCAATCCCGCAGGGCGGCTGGCGCTCCATGCCTGCCGGCTTGAGATCCGTCACCCGAAAACGGGCGCGCCGCTTGTTTTTGAAAGCGCGCTTCCGCATGAACTTAAAAAAATCGTCAAAGCTTGAACTTATTCTATTTATAAGGAAGGATTTGTTTCATGAGTGTGATGCTTCAAATCAAGGGAATCAGCAAGAGTTACGGCGCACGCGTTCTGCTTGAAGACGCGACCGCTTCTTTTTCCAAGTATCAAAAAATCGGCGTGATCGGACGCAATGGTACGGGGAAGTCCACTCTGTGCAGGATCATCACAGGCCACGAAGAAGCGGACAGCGGCACCATCAGCCGGAACACGGACCTTCGCTTGAGTTACCTCGAGCAGCACGATCCTTATAAGGAAGAAGAGACTGTTGTCGGATTTCTTACCCGCTACACAGGCAAAGAAGATTGGGAATGCGCCGAGATCGCGGGACGTTTCCAGATCAAGTATGACAAGCTCGAAGCGCCGATCCGGATGCTGCCGGGCGGTTACCGTACGCGTGTGAAACTTGCGGCCATGCTCCTCAAAGACCCCAACTTTCTGGTCCTGGATGAACCGACTAACTACCTGGACCTCAGCACGCTGATCATTCTGGAAAACTTCCTTCAGGATTTTAACGGCGGCTTTCTGATCGTTTCGCACGACCGGGAATTTCTCAAGCGCACCTGTGACCACACGCTGGAAGTTGAAAACGGCGAGGTCATGCTTTACCCGGGCGATGTCGAAGAGTATTTCGCGTTCAAGGAAGAGCAGATCCAGCAGAAGCTGGCATACAATCAGGCGGTAGAGAAGAAACGCCAGCAGCTTCAGGAATTCGTCGATCGTTTCAAGGCCCGCGCTTCCACTGCGACCCGCGCGAAATCCAAAATGAAGCAGATTGATAAGCTGAAAACCATTGAGATCGGGCATCCCATGAGCACGGTGTCGATCAAGATTCCGCCCATTGAAAGAAAAGGCGGCATCGCCCTTTTTGTGGATGAACTCAGTATCGGTTATCCGGAAAAGGTGGTGGCTACGGACATTAATATGGAAGTCGAGCGCGGTTCACGGGTGGCCATCCTGGGGGATAACGGTCAGGGCAAAACCACGTTTATGAGAACACTCGCCGGCGACCTTCAGCCCAAGGCCGGATCTTTCCGCTGGGGCACGGGGCTCAAGATCGGCTATTACGCGCAGCACGTGTTTCAGACCCTGCATCCTGAAGACGATGTGGTGACTTATCTGACGCGCGCCGCAGACCGTCAGGTTTCAGCACAGGATGTGCTGAACATTGCCGGAAGTTTTCTTTTCAAGGGCGACGACGTTAAGAAAAAAGTGAAGGTCCTCTCCGGAGGTGAACGCGCCCGGCTTGTCCTGGCCGGTCTTCTCTTGGCCAAGTGCCACGTGCTGATGCTGGACGAACCGACGAACCATCTGGATTTTGAAACCGTGGAAGCACTGGGGGCGGCCTTGCGCGAGTTTGAAGGGACGGTCTTTTTTATCTGCCATGACCGTACCTTTGTGAATTTGATTGCAACTACGATTCTGGATGTCAAAGACGGAAGAGTGGTGCGCTACCCAGGCACTTACGAGGATTACGTGTATCACCTTGAAAACCAGACGCGGGATGAGCTTTTTAATGACGGCCCGGCTATCAAGGAAACCAAAACCCATTCCCACCGAAAAGACACGGCTGCCGAAAACGAGCGCGAGAAGACTGCGCTAAAATCGGACATCAAAGCCTGTGAAGAAAAAATCCAGACTTTGAAAACCGAGAAAGAGGCCATTACGCAGGAATTTATCGCCAAACCCACGGCTTATTCCAAAGAGCGGAAGATCCGCCTCGATCAGGTGACTGAAGAGCTGGCGAAAGAAGAAGAGCGCTGGCTTGACCTGCAGGCGCGCCTTGAAGGGCTTGGAAAATAAACGCCGGTCTTTACTCTTCGTTGCGCAGGATGTGCAGGATGTGCGCGTGAACTTGTTTGTTGTTGGCGATTTTGCTGTGTTTTTCCTTTAGAAAAATATACTGCGGAGGATTTTCTCCGTAGTGCCCCCGCAGGCTCGTGCTGGTCACGAGATTGTCCCCGTCGGCCATGAGTTCTGCCTGGCAGTTTCCATCCTTGAAAGTGATGACGCCTTCTGGCCCTTCAAGACAAACCCGTTCCGGAGTGGGTCCCCATTCGGTGACAAAGACATGCGCATCGATGCCTTTGGGAAGCGGGTGAAGCTTTTCACTCACAGCTTTCTGAAGCCACACGGCATGTGCAAGCGCAGCTTTTAAATACTCGAACCGCTTGTCGTTCTCTTTTTTCATTTCTGTTTCCCACGTCATGGGGAAGCGCTGCTTCATTTGTGCTTCGAGGCGCGCCTGCTCGCTTTTGCTGAAAACCGACCACCCGTACTTGACCCAATTGTCAGCGTCATAAAGGCTGATGTTGACCGGGTCGCCCTGGGAGTTCACAAAAGGATTTTCGTCGTAGCGAGGCATCAATGCGAAAAATGCGGGGTCAGTAAAAATTTCATAGGGAGTAAAGCGCCTGGCTCCGCGGAAGTGAACGGGCTTGAAACCTTCGTGAAGAATCTGGAAAGCATAAAGAAGGCCCTGGTGAGAGGGATTTACGAGAATCAGTTTCCGGATATCGGAAGCACCCGCGTAGTCGGGAACGGGATCCGGCTGCGGGCGCACGTCCTTCCCGCCATAAAGGAGGTAGTAGCGTGCAATAAAAACGGCGGAGGAGTGCGCTATAAGATCAAATTTCTGACCTTGAGGTCCAAGTGTTTCTTTGAGTTTTGCAACCTTTTGGGCAAGGATGCGCGCATTGGTGTCATGGGGAAGACGCCAGTCGTAGAGAAAGATGAAAAAATTGTCGCCAGGTTTGGGGTGATCGATGTCGCCCCTCCGGTATTGGTTCTGTTTCATCACGCGGAGAAATTTGGTGTAGAGCTGAAGTTCGAGAAGTTTGGGGATGATGGCGATTTCGTCGAGCAGGTCTCCGGGTACGACCGGGCTTATGTTTTTATCAAGATCCGTGGAGTCAATCGGCAGGGACAGAATGTCTTCAGTGTGAGGACCGAGATAATTGAAAAGATTGCCCCAGACCGTTGCGCCGGTCCGGCTGTCCACCAGTTTGGTGCGGGTCGTGCCCGGAATCAGGATCACCGGGGTTGTCGGGACAAACGATTTATCCCTGAGTGCGGGCGTCCTGAGTTTGTCCGCCGCGCAGCCTGCGGCAAAAACGATCACCGTCAGCAGGGCAAGTAATTTCATCCGGGGCATAAAGTCACCAGAAAAACCATTGCTGCGTGAGGACAACGTAAACCCCCAGTCCGAGATTGGTCACGGCGTGGGCCAGGATGCAGCCCTTCAGATTTTGTGTTTTGACCAGGTAGCCGCCGTAAAGAATCCCGGTGATGACAGCTGCGGGCCATTCCCAAGGCCGGTGAACCAGAGTAAAAGCTCCGACCGTCATCCAGAAAGCCAGAGGCTTGTAGGCGCCAAGCGGAATTTTAAGAAAGTCGCTCTGGATCAGGTAGCGCATGAGGAAAGATCGCCACAGAAGTTCTTCCATGACCGGCACCACAAGGACAGCTCCGGACAGGCGCACAAGGATCGCTGTGAGTCTTGCGGCGGGCGTTTCAAAAACATACGGGTTAAAGGAGCCTGATTCGGCAGGTTTGCCAAGGAACGCCGGGATGAGCCAGAGGACTAACACCACAGCGCCGAGAACCGCGGCGCGCCAGTCCCAGGCTCCGGGAATTTCCTGCTTCCTCTTGTGAAAACCCCACAAGAGAACAGCGGCGGTGAAAAGTGTTTTGAAACCGTAGAGAAAGAAAATACTTTTCGGGTCTGCGAAGCGCTGTAATTCCGTGAACAGCATGAAGACAACGAAAGGGGCAAGGTAGCGGAATGCAGGTCTTTGAATCAGGCTGTTCACAGGGTCTCGATTTCGGGTGAGGCCGCGCGGTCTTAAAAAAGCTTCGCGATGCGCCGGGAAGTCTTTATAATAGCGCAACTTTGTAAACCCACAACCCCAAAACTGTTCCCATGAAAAATTTTCTGAAAATCACCGGTTTTGCAGCAGCGTCTCTTTTTATCTTTTTCATTTTTCTGGATCGCATACCTCTCTGGTCTTCCGATGAAGGCCGTTACGGTGAAATCGCCCGGGAAGCATTTATAGAGGGGGATTACATTGTCCCTCAATTTAACTTCGTTGATTACCTCGAGAAGCCTATTCTCGCCCCGCTGCTGACCGCGGGAGCCTACGCCGTGTTTGGCGTCAATAGTTTCAGCGCCCGTTTCGCGACAGCCTTTTCGGGATTTCTCGGTCTTTTTCTGTGCTGGTTTTTTGCCCGCCGCCATTTCAGCCGTTCGACCGCGGATTTGTCAGCCGTTCTTCTGCTCACTTCCGTGGGTTACGTGCTGGTCGGGCGTTTTGCAGTGATTGATATGCTGCTGACGCTTGTCATGAGTTCGGCGTTGTTCTGTATGATGACGGCGTATTTTGAAAAGCGCCGGTGGCTGTATCTTTTCGCCTATTTTTTTATGGGGCTCGCATTTTTGACAAAGGGGCTGATTGGATTTGTTCTTCCCGGCATTATTTTCTTTCTCTTTCTGCTTTGGGTGAGGGATCTCGGCGAACTCAAGCACATGAAAATGGGCTGGGGGATTTTGATTCTCGCGGTCCTGATTGTGCCCTGGTTCTGGGCCGTTTCCGTGCGTGAGCCTGAATTTTTCGAAGTTTTCATTATCAAAAATCATTTCGCACGGTTTGCCACCAAGACCTTTGGACGCAAAAAACCGTTCTGGTTCTATATTCCGATTCTGTTTGCCACTGTTTTCCCGTGGTCGCTCTTTCTGCCGGCTGCTGTGACACGTGCGCTTCGCGAGCCTGACTCGGATATCAAAAAGAAAACAAAGTTCCTGCTTGTCTGGGCCGCGGTTATTTTTGTTTTCTTCAGCCTCCCGAAATCCAAGCTGCCGTATTATCTGCTTCCGCTCAGTATGCCGGCCGCGATTCTTTTTGCGCTTTTTTTCGATGCGTTGAAATCCGGGCGCATTCAGGCAGGGGCGCTGGAGTTCAAAATGGGGGACTGGGGCTGGAAGGCTGCTGCGATTTTGTGCACGCTGCTTTTTTTTATCATCAACCCCGTGCTTCACTTTATACATGATCCGGAAATTGCTTCCCTGAGACCTGTCATGCTGACCGGAACCGCTTTGATTATGATGGGCGCCCTGCTGGCCTATACCTTTTATGCACGCGGCCGCGTTCAGGCAGCTTTTATGTCTTTGGCGGGCGTTGTGTATTTGACCCTCTTCTTTGCCATCCTCGGAATGAAAATTATTACGCCCTTTCAGAGCACTTATCCGCTGGCGAAGGGGTTGAAGCCGCTTCTGAAGCCGGATGACCGGGTGGCGGTCTTTTCTTCGCCCGATCATTTTTCGGACTTCATTTTTCATCTCGAGCGGAGGGTGATTGTCGTGGGAAGCGACAGGGGAACGCTGACGGATGAAAGTCAGGAAGATGAAAATCAAAAAAATATGAAGGACTGGTTTCTGTCATCAGCGGAAATGGCCCGTCTTTTTAATGAAGGGAAAGAACGGTTTTATGTAGTGGTGGACGAGGAGAAACTGCCCGAGCTGCACGACTATGGGGTTAAGGATTACCGGACGCTGCATCATGTGGGTAAAAAACTCTTGATCACGAATGATTTTAAAATTCCTGCGTCAAACCTTGCGGAGTAACCCTATGGATAGACAAAAGCAAATTCGTCTTGTTTCAGTCTCGGGTGTCATCCTGGCCTTGGCGGCATGTGTCTGGGCTTTTAAAACCGGAGACGAAGGCCTCAGTCCCTGGACCTTATCGTTTCTGGCTTTCTTTTTGATTTTTCTGGCAGCGCTTAAAGGCGTCTGGCAATTCAAACGCTGGGCCTGGCTGCTCAGTCTGGTGCTGGGTTTTTCGGCTCTGGGCTTCGGACTCTATGCGGCTCATTTTGCCTGGCACTTCTGGATTTTTCAGGAACCCACGCTTACAGACCGCTTTTTGGCGCTGCTGCGTCCGCAAGTCTTTTTATTCCTGGTCATTCCCGCAGTCTGGATTATTTATTTTCTAAAACCGGAAAACCGGCATTTGTTTGACTAGGGCTCTAAGGGGCAGGCCTGAGTTCAAAAAAAGAGAGGACCGTTATGAAAAGTCTTGTGAACCGCAGCGCAACAGGTTTATGGCTGTCATTTGTTTTATTTTCTGTTTTTTACTTTGTGTTTCCTTCTTTCGGTGCTTCAGCCGCTGAGCCGGGCGGGGAAAAGCCGCCGTTTACCATCGAGCTGCCGCAGGGCTGGTCTCCGGCGCCGTCACGGTATCAGGGCGTTTCGGCTGCCTATGCTTTGCAGAACTCAGGTGCTCGCTTGGACATCAGTGTCCAGGAGGCTCAAAAGGGTGAGGATGTCGGATCTTTGAAATGGGAGGATCTTTTTTATCCGCAGTTTGACGCTATTGATATCCGTATGGATGCGCGGACTTCGATTGACAGTGTTCCGGCAAAGTATTGTCTGTATAAGGTGAAGAAGACACCTTTCAAAAAGCAGCTCGAAGGAAGCCGGGACCTGATGTACCTCAACTATGTGCTCGTCAAAGGCGGCCGTTTGTATTCGCTGACTTTTTCCGATGATGAAGGTTCCTTTGCGGCCAATCAGCCGGCTTTTATGAAAATGGTCCGCACGCTCCGATTCGACCCGGCGTAAGAAAATTCCTCACTATGAGCGCAGCGTTTGACAAAGCCATTTCTCTGATTGACGAAGCAAATTCGCTGGATCCCGAAATTGAAAAAGCTGAAGACGGGCGCGAATATCCCAAAGAACTTCTTTACTCCCGCCGCATGTCGCACTGGCTGAAAAAACTCGAACCCAAAGCTTCCGAAGTGCTTCAGCTTGCAGTGCGCGCCCAGCATATCAAACGCTGGACGCTTCCGCGCAATGCCTACCCGATGGACAGAGCGGGGTATCTGAAATGGAGGACTGTTCTCAAGGATTTTCACGCCTCGGAATGTGCTTCGATTATGGCTCAGGCCGGGTATCCGGAAGAATTGCAAAAGCGTGCAGCTTTTCTCATCCGGAAGGAGCGGTTGAAGCAGGACGCTGAAACCCAATGCCTCGAAGATGCGGCCTGCCTCGTTTTTCTGGAATTCTATTTTCCCGAATTTGCCGCCAAGCATGAGGAAACAAAAATCATCGAAATTGTCCGCAAGACCTGGAACAAGATGTCAGGCAGGGCTCAGGAAGCGGCCCTTAAACTGTCTTTTCCCGTCCCGCTTGCAAACACCCTTAAAAAAGCCCTCGTAAATCCTTCCTAAGAAACAGGTTAAAGCAGTTGTAAGCCCGCCAAACAGCAGGTATCCTTTTTTAAGGCTTTCAAAAACAACCTTAACCTTTTAAAGGCTAACCGGATGAGCTTCCATTTCGAGATAAAGCGCGTCGTGTCGCTTGTGCTCGTGTTTTGTCTTGTCCCTTTCGGCCAGGTTTCTTTTGCTCAGGCCCAGCCCCAGGAAGCCAATAATTCTTCGCAATCTCTTTTGTCATTACCGCAGGATTTAAAGGACCTCAAGATTCCCTCTGAAATCGGCCGTGTGGAAACCGTTTTTCAGGGCAGCCCCAAAGGCCCTGTTGTCTTTCTTGTGCAGGATGCTCACGCGATCCCGGAAGCGCAGGAAAATATCCGCCGTCTCCTGGCGCATTTTCAAGACACCTACGGAACATCCCTTACGGCTCTGGAGGGGGTTGTCTCACGTCTTGATCCTCAGATGCTGCGCAGTTATCCGGAAAAAGAAAGTCTCAAAAACGTTTTGAATTCGATTGATGCAAAAGGGGAATTGGCCGGCCCTTCCGCAGCAGCGGTTCTCAATGAAAAGGGTGCGGACTATGTAGGCCTTGAAGAAAGGTCTGCCTATGATGAGGGGCTTGCCTATTTTCTTTCGGCGCAGAAAGAAAAAACAAAGCTTGAACCCTTGCTCACAGAAAAAGAGAAAGAGCTTCAGAAAAAAAAGGAAAACGTTTACTCCCCAGAACTTTTGAAGGTGGATGAGGCGCTCCGGAGCTTTAAAGAAAACCGGACACCGCTTTTGGAGGTGCTTAAAATTCTTCAGACCTCACGCGAGCCCGAGCCAGGCACCCAGATTGCCCTTGTACTGGAACGGGCGGCCATGGAGGGCAAAGACAGATCGGGAAGTGATTCCCGTCTTCGTCTCTTCGCCTTGAAAGTCCAGCGTTATTGGGAAGGGCAGCCGCCTGATGCGTCCGCAAAAGCAAACCTCAAAAAATTTCACGAAAACTTTCAGCTTTTTGAAACTTCCCAGATAACGCCTCAGGCTTTTGCGCTTGTTCTTCATGAATTAACCGCCGGTACTTTGCTGGAAAACGGCCTGC
>CAYRBY010000077.1:0-9644 GCA_964422635.1 uncultured bacterium | reverse complement strand
CATGGAATACCGTTCCAGAAAGAAGAGTTACCGATTCGACAATTTCCGATATAATATCACGCGTTTTAAAAGCGCCGAATAAAAACCGCATCGTCCGGCCGTGTTTTCAGCCGGTAAACCCGAAGTTCTTCCGGAAGTTTTTACAGGAGCGCATGAAAGCAAAAAGCTTCTTTGGCAAGGAACCGGATTTCAGTATCGTTTTTTTTCTCACGGTTCTCACCTCCTTAACCGCCTCTGCTTTTCAAAATCCAGCCGCCCTTTCGTTCTACTGGCAGAAAATTCCGGGTTTTTACTCTTTTTATGGCGCCGGGTGTACGCTCTTTCTTTTTTCTGCGGGACCTTTTCTAATGAAAGCTTTCGAGCGGACGGGTTCAGATAAATAATGTTTATTCACCCTGCCTTGCCCTTTTTGTTCGCAGCTTTGCTGACTTTAGTCCGTGGAAAAACGCCGCTTCAAAAAGCTCTTCACCTGATTGCTCCTGTTTTGGCTTTTTCCTGTTTGCACCCTTATCTTCCCAAAGACGGTATCCGTGAACTGCACCGGCTCACGCTGCCTTTTTGGGGGCATAACCGTTTGATCCTCAAAACAGACGACCTTGCAATTTTTCTATCGGCTATTTTGCTGCTTCACGCCCAGCTGATTTCACTTTTTTCCTTTAACGAAAAACGGAAGACCCTTCTGATAGGGCATTACCTTTCGATTGGGGCCTCGCTTGGCGCCATTTTGTCCGGGGATCTGTTTGTTCTTTTCGGATTTTGGATGCTTCTTGCAGCCGGCTCAACTCTGACAACCCGCGAACAGGACTCTCCCTGGAATTTTCGAAGCCTGATACAGCCGCTCATGCCGCGCTTGCTGGGCGTTCTTTTTTTTGCCGCGGCTCTGGTGCTTCGCGGCACACACGGACAATCCCTTGCCAGCGGCTCACAGCCGCTGGATACAGCGGGCATGCTTTTGTTCTCGGCTTTTACCCTGAATTTTCTTCTCCCGGTTCTTACAATCAGGACTGAGGACATTCGACCGCAAACCCCGCAGACAGACCTCCACCTTTTTGCCTTTACGCCTTTGGTTTCTGTCTTTGCATTCCTTCGTTGTTTTGCAGGCCTTGACTGGCTGCTGTATCTGGGGGCGCTGGCCGCGCTGCTCGGCATTCTTTTTTCATGGGCGGAAAAGGACGTCCGCAAACTTGTTTTCTATCTCCTCTTCACGCTGAGCGGCTTGAGCCTGACCGGAATCGGCATGGGTTCTGATCTTGGCCAGAACGGAGCGGCGTGTCTGACTGCAGGAGTTCTCTTCTCGGGCGCCACCCTGCTCATGTGCCTTCATATTCTCAAGGAAAGACCGGGCGGAACTTTCCATGTTTCGACCCTTGAAAACCTTGGCCATAAAAACAGGGATTTTTTGGGACTTATGCTGATGGCCGCTTTAGCATCTGCGGGTTTCCCGGGACTCATCGTTTACGCGGGAGAAAGCCTGCTTGTCAAAGCCGCAGGCTCAGCGGGCCTGGCATGGGTCGAACTCCTGGTGCGAACGGCCCAGGCCGCGGCATTTCTCACCTTGAGCCTGAAAATCATCACACCTGCCCTGGTACAGGCACCGGTCAAAAAAAAGTCCGCAGGAAACAGGCTTCCGGCTCCTACTCTCGCCTGTCTTTGCGCTGCCGCACTTCTGTGCATTTTACCGGGATTGGCCCCTCAGTCTTTTTTATACTCTTTTCTGCCTTACAAAGTCAGCGTGCATGTTTTTGATCCGGAATTCATTTTGCAAACGCTCCAGATTTTCCTTGGCGCCTGGACCTGTGAATTATGGCTGAAGAGAAAGAAGACGCTCTGAATTCCGGGAGCAGCACAAAAAACAAGCGGACAGCTGTGAAGCGTCTCTTCGCCGCGGGTCTTTTTGCCCTCCTGGCTTTTGCGGCTTACAGGTTTGCTCCGGAATCCATGCCGGAATTGGCGCGGCGGACACTGGGACTGTTTGTTTTCAGTTCCCTCCTCTGGGCTACGGAAACGCTTCCGCTTTATGCCACTTCCCTGATCCTGATCGGATTTGAAATTCTTTTTCTTGCCGAAAAAGGCGGCGCTGCGGGACAAGGGGGCTTAAGTTATCAGGAATTTCTCCGGCCTTTTGCCTCTTCGGTCATTGTTCTGTTCCTCGGGGGATTCCTTTTGTCGCGGGCTCTGATCAAACATGGCCTCGCGATATTTCTTGCAGGACATCTGCTCTCGCCGTTTACCCGTTCACCGCGCACCTTTTTATTTGCACTGCTCGGAATTACGGCTTTTTTGTCCATGTGGATGTCCAACACCGCGTGCGCGACCATGATTTTTGCCATCCTCACGCCTTATCTGGCCAAATCCAAGGGGTCTCGTTTTCAGAAGGCGGCTGTCCTTGCCGTGCCTTTTGGGGCAGCCATCGGAGGCATCGCAACCCCTATCGGTTCGCCTCCCAACGCCATCTGTCTGGCCATTCTCCGGCAGGCCGGATACAACATCAGCTTCGACGCGTGGATGCTTTCAGCGGTTCCCCTCGCTTTACTTCTTCTGGTGATCTCGGGTTTTCTGCTTTATGCACTCTTCAAACCCGAAAATCATGAGAGTCTTCACTTTCCTGTTTTTAAACCCAAACAGCTGCATGACAAGGCCTTTCTCACGGCTGTTATTTTCGGCCTGACGCTTTTGCTGTGGGTCACCACTCCGTGGCATGGCCTCGATGAATCAGTCCCTGCGATCGGGGCGGCAGCACTGCTGACCGCGCTTGGGGTCCTCGACAAAAAAGACCTCAACTCCATTGACTGGGATATCCTGATTCTCATGTGGGGCGGGCTTTCCCTCAGCCACGCGATGACAGCCTCGGGACTAAGCGGCTGGGTAGGAGGACTTCCGTTTGAACAGCTTTCAGGAAGCATCAGAATTGCTGTCTTTGTCGTTCTCAGTGTGTTTCTTTCAACCTTCATGAGCAACACAGCAACAGCGGGGATGATCATTCCTTTGGCCATGGCCGCTTCCCCGGAAAACCCGGTCATCGCGGCTTTTCTCGCAGCGCTGGCCACTTCCATGGATTTAGCGCTGCCTATCTCAACGCCCCCCAACACGCTGGCCTTTGCGACGGGAAAACTGAAAACGCCCGAAATGATCCGGGCGGGCGGGACCTTTTCTCTGATTGCGGCCCTTATTCTGCTGGCGGGTTACCGGATCATCCTGCCGCTGACGCTCCGGTAATCATTGTCAGGCTGCCTGCCCTCGGAAGAAAAGCAGCCAGACCAAGGTAAAAACAGGGATCAGCACCGGCAGGCTGTAGCGGAAAACATATCCGAAGAAGCTTGGCGTTTTGACCCCCGCCTGATCGGCAATGGCCTTGACCAGGAAATTCGGCCCGTTACCGATATAGGTCACAGCGCCGAAAAACACAGACGCAACGCTGATGGCTTCAACATAGTGAGGCCTCTGAACGAGCAGCATCTGGACCGCGTCATGCCCCCCGCTTTTAAAGAAAAGCCCCGTTGCCGCACTTAAAAAATTTAGGTAGGTCGGTGCGTTGTCCAGCACACTGGAAAGGATTCCGGTTCCCCAGTAGAACTGATCAACCGTTGAAAAGCCGAGGACTTCGGCGTTATGCTCAAGCCAGTGAAGCGCTGGAATCATAGTCGTAAATATTCCGGCAAAAAGGATTGCTACCTCCTGGATCGGCGCAAAATTAAAGTCGTTGCTCGCGTGGACTTTTTTGGGAGTTGTCTTATAAGAAAGCACCGCTGCTAAAACCATCATGAATTCCCGCAGGAACGGAGGATGGTTGATAAAAACGGAACCGATAATCATAGCGAGGAAACCTATGTTGTGCAGGCCTTCAAACTTCCACTCTTCATGCATGTATTTATCCAGATTCCTGATTTTCTTTTTGCTTTCAAGATAATTTCTCTGATCAAGCATAAAAAAAATACCCAGAACAAGTGCCAATGTGAGGAGCCATATCCCCCAGACATGCTCCATCACCCAGAAAAAAGGAATCCCCTGCAGATATCCTAAGAACAAAGGAGGGTCCCCGATCGGAGTTAAGGCCCCGCCAATATTGCTGACCACAAAAATAAAAAAGATCACGTGAAAAGGCGCAAGACGGTGTTTATTCGTCCTGAGCCAGGGGCGGATGAGGATGACCGACGCGCCCGTAGTCCCCAGCAAATTCGCCAGGACGCCTCCAGTGAGAAGAAAAAGAGAGTTGGTCAAAGGCGTTGCCTCTCCTTTGACCGTGATATGAATTCCGCCGGAAACCACAAAAAGCGCACCGACAAGCGCCACAAAACTGACGTATTCATGAGCCACTTCGAGAAGGGGGTGAACATCACGGAGACCTACGATATAGTGCAGGGCGACAAGCGAGCCGAGAGACAATGAAACAAGCGGGTAATTTTTCTCCCACCAGTGTTTGTTGAACAAGGGAACAACGGCGATGCACCCCAGAAGAAGCCCAAAAGGAATAATCCAGATCACTTCAGACATGTCTCACCTTTCATCGTTAACTATTTCCCATTAAACCTGAGAGATCATAAACAGTTGCGGGGTGAGGTTCAAGGCTCGTCTTCTTTTTGAAGCTGCTGCCGGAGAAATGCGGGAGAACAAACAGCGGTTACGCAGACGCTCTGACTACGGCCTCGGCAGCCTTGGTGCTGGCGAGTTCATTGAGGAATCCGATGAAACTGTTTAAAACCTGCTGGTCCATAACACCGAACGCAAACCCTTCTTTTTCCTTGAGCTGACCGTACAAGTAAGGCGAATGAACCACAAGATCTGCCAACAGAAGATAATCCTTATGGCTCAAGGCCTCAGGACTCAGGAACTGCTCACTGCCGACAAGCCCCTTGGCCTTGTCCAGATTATCCCGCGGCGAACGCTGAATCGTGCCTTCCCCTGAACTTAAAACGAAAACCGGGTTCTGGGCACTTTGAATCTCGTACCCGAGTTTACCCGCACGGAGCGACTCCCCGAAACGCCGCCCCACAGCGAGAGCGGCACTTAGAAATTTGGTGATCTCAAGTGCAATACGTTCCTCGGGGGTTCCCACGGTGTAACCCACGGTAAGCGTGGCGCCCTTCGCTTCAAAGAATTCCTTGATCTGCTTTTGCATGGCTGCCTTGGCCCTGTCTTCAGAAGCATTTAAATACGCCGAAGACAAAAACCAGGCTTCCTTGGAGGGCGTTGTGTCGGGCAGAAACTTTCCCGCGGGCAGAGTGAGTACGCCCTTGCTTCTTAGTTCGTCGTAAGCGGCCTGAAGAATCGCCGTATTCCGGGATTCCAGCAAGGCGCGCGCCTGCGGAGAAAGCCGGGCCATGGCTTCCGAAGACGCCACAGTCGACGCAATCTCACTGGCCAGCACAGAGGAAACAATGCTGTTACGGATCCGTTCTGAAAGTTTTCCGGATACTTCAGTGAGAGCGGCCTTGGCTCCCCCGGTCAACGCTCCCGAGTTTTTCTCGAATGCTGCGGTAATCTGGGCATTGAAATCACCTTTGAAAATTAAATCCAGAAGGTCATCGGTCGTTTGCGCCTGCCGAAGAACCGCACTCACATCCGAGAGAGAGGCGGTGAAAGACTGATCCAGGGCCGCCTGCTGACTTTGGGCATTGTCCATGACTTCGGCCCGAAGACTCTCAAGAGACTGGGTTATTCCTTGCGCCACAGCGGAAAGTTTTTCAAGATCGCTTTGTGAAAGATAAACCCCTGCTTCCTGAGGAACTTCCGCCAGGCGGAGTTCAGAACGGACCGGTCTAAAAACCTGATCCACATATTGCGGCAGCTTTGCTGATGCCGCCGCGGCGAGAAAGGATTGGCTTTTAAGGCCTTTTTGAAAGACAGTCCTGAAAAAGGACGCGGTTTCAGGGCTGTTCAACTGCGTTTTATTTCTCGCTTCTCTCTGAAGGAGCGACAAAAACATCGAGGTCTTGTAGGAGTTTTCCGCTCTCTCCAGAGACGTTAGAAAATCGGCCAGTTTGACCGCGCTCGCAAGAACATCACGCCGTTCGCGGGCACCTTCCGGAGAATTCCCGGAAGCAGCGAAGAAATCCAAAGCTGCTATAAAATACGGTTTTAAAGCCTCCGGAATTTCAGACTCCGTAACAGAGAGAGACTGCAGATCCAGTGAAGCAAGCAGCTTTGCAAAATCGGGTTCTGTCCCCCGCTCCGCACGAATAACTCCATCAGAAAACAGTTTTTCAAGGACCCATTCCGCCCCGCGGTCCTTATTTAAATATTCCAGCGGCGCCCAGGAAGAACGCTGCTCCCTCTGCCGTCTGGCTTCCTCTTTAAAAAACTGCTCAGCATCTTCGAGCTCATCACCGCTCAGTACGGGATTAAGTCCCGCTGCCGGGAATGTACCCGCCTGGTCTTCACCGGCTTCTACAGGGGCCGCCATTGGGACAGGTTCAAAATTCAAAACAATGCTGTTCGCTCTTTGAGCGCCTTGTATGCGGGTTCCATTTCTTGACCCTTGATCCACAACCCGGTAAACACCATCGTCGCCCAGACGAATTTGGGCATGATAACCGGACACGGTCGCATCATTTAAAACAAGGGCATTTCCACTCTTTGTTCCAATTTTGAACACTTCGATCCCTTGAACAACGACCGCTTTGGACTGGATTTTTCCATCCACGCTTACGACAGAGATTTCACGTCCATTTTTCTGGACTTGAAAAAGCCCCCGGCCAATCTCAAGGACCTCTTTGGAAATTTCGGTCTGATTGGAAGTGCCCTGCACAGGAGCGGAGACCTGAGCAGACTTCCGGACTGGAGCAGCTTTCACTGGCTGAACAGGCGGTGTTGGCTGAAGCACCGGGGTCTTGGAGGGCTGTTCTAGCAGCACCCACACCTGCCCCCTTCTTTCCACCCGCAAAAACTCTTCCCCTATTTTTTGAAGGTAGACTGTATCAAACTTTGCCGTTGAGGGATTGAAAATATAAGACCTATAAACCTGGCTTTTCGGATCCACAGGAATACTCACGATCCGGCCGGCACTTTCCAGCAGAATACGCCGTGTTTCCGCATATTTAAGCCGGGCATTCCGGATTTCATTTTTATCACCCGAAGGCTTTGATAAGTCCTCACCGGAAATGGAAAAAGCGAGAATTTCACGCAGGTCATTGTGATACCCGAAGGCGTGAACATAAAGGTTTCTCATCAAATACAAAACTTCCTGGTCCGACATTTCAGCAATCCTTGAAACCTTAAGCGATTCATTGCTAAAGCTGATGCTGTAGCCCTTTTCCATCGACTCCTTCAGTTCGTCCGTGAAAGGGATCAGAGTTGTCTCCCCATTCAGCTCTGCAATTCTCAGCCATGTTTTTCCATCCACGATCATGTTCCAAGCATCAGGACCTTCAAGACGCCTGACCTGGCTGCCATCCGCCGAAAGCTCAAACTTGAGCGCCTTGGTATTGTGCCGCTTATGCCCCAGGATTTCATGAATCGTGGTCCGGCGTGCTTCTTCCAGGTTCTTGATTTTTCCAATGCCCCCGCCCGCCATAGTGTTTTCAGTAATTTGATAGCCCGCCACCCGATCTCCGGTTTCTGTCAGCTCATACCCCTGCGGCGCTGTCATTTCCCACATTAATTCCCTGGGCAGCACCTCAAACACCTTCTTCAAAATTTCAAGCTGGGGTTTCAGGATCATCTCGAATCCCGCCTTGCCATACGCGTCCTGGCTGACCACAAGGAGGATGTTGGACTTCCGGGCTTCCATCATATAGGGCAGAAGAAGCGGGGCAATCACTGGATCTGTCAAATTTTTAAGGGCGTGCGCCTGCTTTTCCGGATCCTTGACGTACAGCAGAATGTAATTCCTGATTTCATCCACGAGTTCCGCAGGCGTGGGCATTTGTGCCGGGACAAGCAGCTTTGCGACGTCCACAAGACCTTGAGCATCCAAAGGAACGGGAGTGAAGTCAGTACCCGTGGCATAAACCGTCTGCTTTACACTGGGCTTTGATGATGTGTCTATTTTTTCCGTGAATCGAAGCTCTTCATGATCAATCTTTTGACCATCAGCATAAGTACCGTTGAGGGAAAGCCCTTGGTCAGAGAGAAAATATTGATCGCCTTTCCGGACAATACTGGCCTGAAGACGCGAAGCGTGAACATATTTTGTCCCAGGAATCACAAAGTCACTTCCACCCCTGCCAAGGGTCGCGGTTTTCCCATCCTCAATGTATTGGCGCTTAAGTTCCCTTGTGATATCTCCTGCCGGCGATGTCTCATACACAATAACCCATTCATCCTCAATGGCGATTTTAAAATAGAAATCTCCGCCGTTAAACACGCGGGTATCCCGGTATTCCCCAGAGGGTTTTGAGATTTTCCCGGCGCCGGGAATTTTGGGCGCCGGCTTTGCCGCAGCGTTCGCGGCGGAAGGCGTAAACGCTTGCGAAGGCGCCTGTTTGGTAAGATCCAGAACACGGAAAGCGGACTGCCCCTCCGGAGCCTTCAGCTGTGAGGGATCGCGTGGAATCCCGGCGGAAGGATCAATCAAAAGATAGCCCACCTTTCCCTGTCTTGTGTAAGCGGCATCAATGACGATTTGATGCTGCCCTTCATCTGTGGACATGATTCCAAATACAGCGGCTTTTTCGTCTGTGTAAACCGTCATGGCCGTGCTTTTCCTAAAATTGGGGAGCGGTGTATGCCCATGAATTAAAAGCGATATTCCCTGATTTTTGGAGAATTCCTTCAGATGCTCGCGGGCCGTCTCCCCAGAGCCTTCGGATTCTCTTGTCCAGAGCAAGTCCCTGTAGGGAGTGCCGCCTCTTCGATCGTCTGCGACATGATCCAGTTCTTGCGGCGTAATGTCCGATCTCTCGGCTGGCGGCCCTGCGTGCACTACCCCAATCCCTGTTTTACCTGTTTGTTCTTTGACCATCACAGGAAGGCTTTTAATGGCTCGCAGATACACATCGAGAAGATCATCGCCTACTTCACTTGGAGAAAAGATCTTACGAGAGCCATCCACAGTGCGGCTGTATCGAGTCCACCCCTTCGAATCACCCGCTTTGGTTTTGATAGACTGTTGAAAGACTTTATCAAGATCAACAGCGTCCTCGGAATCCTTATCCTTTCTACGATAAACAGGTGAGAACCTCTTATCCTTTTCAGAAGATGATTCATCGATAAGACTCGCAGATTCATGATTTCCAATAATCACGTCGATTTGATCAGGCATGGCATTTTTAAGAGCCAGAAAAGCGGTAAACAAGGCAAAACTTTCCAGGTGGGCATCCTGGTTATCATAGTCAAAAGAAGGGTGAATAATGTCTCCAACCTGACGAATATTAATCAACCCCCGCTTCAAAGCTTCAAGCACCGTCATCCTCCCTTCTTTTAATTGGACGCTGTCATGAAGGATGGCAAGAAAGACATCGACACGGCCATGCAGGTCTCCGATATATACCGTGGGCCGTTCGGCCTGACGTACGACAACCGCTGAAACACCAGCGTCCTCCTCCAAAGAACGCCGCGCATTTTTAGATGTTTTTCTTTCGTAGGTGCTCAGAGTCTTAAAGATTTCCGCAGAGTTGGAAAGGATTGCATCCACAAAGGCTTTGGGGTCATTCGTTTCAAAATCGAACGGAAGTTCATCCGCAGCGCGCAGCTCCGACCTTGCGCCT
>CAYRBY010000076.1:0-9846 GCA_964422635.1 uncultured bacterium | reverse complement strand
CTTTATCCGGATGCCGTCAGTGGACTGCAGGTCTCGCGTCTTCTTGAACGTTTTGCGGGCTGGATTGCTGTGCTGTTTTTTTACGTGAAGCATGCCGTGAAACCGGATTTTCTCGACCTCAATTACCAGGATCTGGTTCTTTTCCCCAATATCCCCGGTGTCGTGAACTGGCTTGCGGCAGGCGGGGTTCTTCTTCTCGCACTTCTTTTTCTTCTCAGTCTCAAGAAAGTCCGGGCCGGTTTCTGGATTCTCTGGTTTATTCTTTTTCTTTTGCCTGTGGTCAATTTGCTTTCCGTCCCCATGGCTGACCGGCACCTGTATATTCCGCTTGTCGGTTTCATCGGGTTGATTCTCCTTCTGGGAAAGCATTCGCGTGCTGCAGCCCTTGTTTTTCTCGGGGCGTGGGCGGTTTATCTCATTCCCATGACCCACGAGCGGATCAATGTCTGGCAGAACAGTGAAACCTTGTGGCAAAGCGTGAAGGTCAAGGGGCCGTTCCGGTTTACGGCGGATATGCAGCTGGCCGGATATTACGAGGATCAGGGCCGCTTTGAAGAGGCTGCCAATCTTTACCGGGCCATTATCACCCGTGATCCGGTGCTGCCGTATCCGTATATCAATGCCTACAACCTTTATACCCGCCTTGGAAGGACCGAGAAGGCCCATGAAATTGCCGTTCTCTTCAGTGATCAGTATTCGGAAGCCCACTCACTGGAAGAGGTTTACCAGAATCTGCTGTCCTTGAAAAAAGATCCCGCAAAGGTTCAGGCGTATTTGAATGAAGTCATTGCCGCGAACCGTTACACCGCGAATAAGGAAAGGACCCGGATTTTGTGAAAGCCGTGATTCTGGGTGCTGGTCCCGCGGGGTTAGCGGCAGCCTACGAACTGACCCGCGGCCTGAGTGACTGTCAGGTTGTGGAGAAGTCTGCAACCGCCGGCGGTCTCTGCCGCACCTTGAGCTTTGACCATTTTCTTTTCGATATCGGCGGTCACCGTTTTCTTTCCCGGAGTGCGGAAGTCAACGCACTTTGGCAGGAAATTCTGGGAGACGAACTGCTTGTCAAAACCCGCAAATCGAGAATCTATTTCCGCGGACGTTTTTTTGATTACCCGCTCCGTCCTCTGGATGCCCTGAAAAAACTGGGGTTTTGGGAAGCCGCGCGATGTATCGGAAGTTATGCAAGGGCACAGACCCTGCCCGCCCAAGAGGGTGATTCCTTTGAATCCTGGATGGTGCGTCGTTTCGGGCGGCGCCTTTATGAGAATTTTTTTAAAACCTATACAGAAAAGGTCTGGGGCATTCCTTGCAGCGAACTTTCCAGTGATTGGGCCGAACAGCGGATCCAGCAGCTCACGCTTCGGCAGGCCATTGGCCGTGCGCTTTTTCCTGCACAGAAAAAAGCCATCAAAACGTTAACCGACACTTTTTATTATCCCCGCCGGGGTCCCGGGCAGTTTTTTGACCGTCTTCGTGAAAAGAGCGAAAGTGCGGGGGCTGATTTTTTCTTCGGGCGTGATGTGCGTGAAATTCACACGCAGGGTTCAGAGGTCGTGCGTGTGGAAACTGTAACGCAGGACGGAGAGCCTGAAACCTGGAAAGGGGATGCGTTTCTTGCCAGCCTTCCGCTTTCACTTCTGGTGTTTAAAATGAGGCCGCTTCCTCCGGAGGACATCCTCAAGGCCGCAGCCAGTCTGAGGTTCCGGAGCTTTATTGCCGTGAATCTTGTTTTTGAAGGAACTCAGCTCTTTGACGACCAGTGGATTTACCTGCATTCACCGGCGGTCAAGGCCGGACGGCTCCAGAATTACAAAAACTGGAGTGAGGGGATGGTCCCTGATTCTTCCAAAACTTCTCTGGGGATGGAGTACTTTGTTTCAGAGGGTGATGAACTCTGGCGCTATGACGAGCAGGATATGGTTGAACTTGCACTTCGGGAGCTTGAGATTCTGGGGCTCGCTTCAAGAAAGCAGTTTGTAAAGGGTTTTACGGTGCGCGTGCCCAATGCCTATCCCGTTTACGGCCCAGGGTATGAGACGTCTGTCCTGAAAATACGCCGTTATGTTGAGAGGTTCAAAAACCTTCAGGTGATGGGCCGGGCCGGACTCTTCCGCTACAACAATTCAGATCATGCGATTTTGACAGGCCTTTTTGCAGCCAGAAACATGCGCGGTGCCGGGCATGATCTTTGGAGTGTCGATCCCGATGCTTCGTATTCCGGGAGTTTTAAAGGATGAAGGAATCGCGGTTTTCCGTGATTATTCCTGCCCGGAATGCCGCTCAAACTCTTCCCGCCTGCCTTGAGGCCCTTGCTCAGGCCGTTTGCCAACCCAGCGAAGTCATTGTCATCGATGATGATTCCACGGATGCGACGGCGGAAATTGCGCGGCAGCATGGCTGCATTGTTCATTCTATCCCAAGGAGCGGATGCATGAAGGCCCGCTTTGAAGGTGCCCGCTCCGCCTCGCATGAACTTCTCGTGTTTCTTGATTCGGATATTCTTGTTAAGCCCACGGTCTTCAGCCGCATTCTCTCGCTCTTTCAGGACCCGGCTCTTTCCGCAGTCACAGGACTTCTCAGCCGTGAAAGCCGGATTCCCGGTTTTTTTACACGATTCAAAAACGAGTACATGAATCACATCTTCCGCCAAAGGGCCGGGCGGACGGATTTTCTTTACGGTGCCTTATTTGCGGTGCGGAAAAAGGACATGGTTTATTTTGAGCCCCTGAGTGAGCCGTTTACTTTTACGCCTGTTTCAGATTCCGAGCTGGGACTTCGGCTTGCCGATGAAGGGAAGCTTCTTTTGCTGGATGCCGGGCTTGAGGTTGAGCATTTGAAACATTACAGTTTTCTTTCACTTCTGCGGAATGATTTTATTGTTCCCTTTATGTTCATGCGCCTTCTGCTTTCACGTTTTCAGGAATCCTCCTGGGCCTCCGAGCGGCGCTTTTCCCATGCTTCTTTGTCCCAGGTTGCGGCTGTGTTTTCTTCGGCCCTGCTCTGGGGTGCCGCCTCAGTGTTTGTGCTCACGGGTGAAAAGGCCTTTGTCTGGCTGGCCGCGGCCGCGGCCCTGGGCTTTTACGGCTACTGGCTTCCTTTTTTAATCAAGGCGCGCAGCGCGGGAGCGGTTTTTGTCTTGAAGAGTTTTCTGTTTCTGCCTGCGGATGCGTTTGTCATGTTTGCCGGGATGGTCTCAGGATTCTTTTATTCGTTAGCGAAGGCGAAGAGGCTCGCACCGGAAAGGGCGGCGGTTTGAAGATTTTTAAAACCATTCATCAGTTTCTTCCTTTGCACGCGGCGGGAAGCGAGATTTACACGTATCATCTGTGCCGTGAACTTGCCCGCAGCCATGAGGTCCATTTGCTTTATCCGGAGTTTCTTCCCGGACGCGCCCCATACAGCACCCGCAGGCACGTTTATCACGGAATTCCCTGCACAGAAGTGGCGCGGGATGACCGTCATACGGACTTCACTAAAACCTATCTGAATCCCGGGATGGACCGCGTTTTTCAGACAGTCTTCGAGGAGTTTCAGCCGGATATTTTTCATATTGAACACCTCTTTCATCTCTCCATGAACTTTATCAGCCTTGCAAAGGCGCGCGGTGTGCCTGTGGTCATGACCCTGCATGAATATGGAACCCAGTGCGCGGCCAGCGGTCTCCGGATGAGACCGGATTTCGGGCTTTGCGAGACAATCGATCCCGGCCTTTGTGCGCAATGCGTTCTGACATCGCCTTATGTTTCTCGCGGCGGGAAACCCATCGGGGCTGTGAAGAAAGTGCTGCGCCATGCGGCGAGGCAAGGCCGCAGGATTGCGGAACGCTTTACGTCCCGGCTTGGGAACAAACTTCCGCAGGATCCGGCGCTGCGGGAAGTGCTGCACCGAGACGCCGTCATGAGGGATGCTCTTGCCCATGTGGACCACTTTATTGCCCCTTCCCGATACCTGCGTGATTCCTTCGTGAAATGGGGGATCCCGGAGGAAAAAATCACTTACCTTGATTACGGATTTCCCATTCCTGAAGTCCGGAAAAAGAACAGGGCCGAGCCGGCCCCTGTCCGGTTTGCGTTTATGGGCACGCTGATGCCTCATAAGGGCGCTGATCTCTTGGTCGAGGCCTTCCGGCGGCTCGAACCAGGCCGCGCGCTCCTGAAAATTTACGGGGACTTGAACGTTCACCCGGCCTTCAGCAAAGCGCTGCAGAACAGAGGGCGCCATCAGGGCATTTCATTTGAAGGTTTTCTTCCTCCGGAAAAAGTCTCAGAGGCTTATCAGGACATTGATGCGCTGGTTGTTCCGTCCCGCTGGTTTGAGAATTCGCCGCTCACCATTCACGAGGCGCTCCTTCAGGGGGTTCCGGTTTTGACCGCTGATCTGGGCGGTATGAAAGAACTGATCCGCGATGGCGTGAATGGGCATCTCTTTGAACCTGGTTCTGTCGAGAGTTTAAGTGCGGTCCTCAGGAAATTTTTAGAACACCCTGATGCGTTTGAGCCTGAAGCGCTGCGCTCCAGCCTTCCTTTTCAGGATTTTGAAACGCACGCCCGTAACATTGAAAAAATTTACGAGAAGGTTTTGAGCACTGTCTATGAACAAGCCTGAAGTCAGTATTCTGATTCCGGTACTGAACGGGGGAAACCTCTTTCGTCAATCCCTCGCCATGGTCCTGAGCCAGCGCACTTCCTTTCCCTATGAAGTCGTGGCGGTAGACTCGGGTTCTTCGGATGGGAGCTGGGAGTATTTAAAATCGCTGGATGATCCTCGGCTCACGATCCGGCGCATAGAACCCCGCGATTTTAATCACGGCGAAACCCGCAATTTTGCGGCCTCGTTGTCGCGGGGAAGCGTGCTTGTTTTCCTCGTCCAGGATGCAGTTCCGGCCAGCCCGCTATGGCTCGACCGTCTGACGCAGCCTTTTTGCGAGGCTTCGGTTTCGGGTGTTTATGCACGGCAGATGCCGCGGCCTGACTCCGGTTTTTTTGTGAAACGCGCCGTTTTGTCCTGGATTACGGCAGCCGCGGAAAAGCGCGTGGTCCGCCTTAAAAATGAAGAGGAGCTTCTGCGCCTGACGCCCTGGCAGCGCTATGTGACCTGCTATTTTGACAATGTCTGCTCTGCAATCCGGCGCTCCGTGTGGGAGAAGATTCCTTTTGAAAAAACGTTTTTCGGTGAAGATATTCTCTGGGCCCGCAAGGCTCTGCTCGCGGGTGAAAGCCTCGTCTATGAACCATCGGCGGTCGTGATACATTCCCACGACCGGGGCATCGGATATCAATTCAGGCGCATCTGTCTCAATCACTGGATGCTTTACCGCCTTTTCGGTCTTGAAACCATTCCGACCTTGAAAGCCGCTTTCCGCTGCGCCTTCCATTCTTTTAACGATTATGTCCGCGCGGTTTTGAAGGCGCCGCTGAAAAAAAGGGAGCGCGCAGGCCTTCTTGCTGCAGCGCTGCCTTTGACTCTGGCTGAAGTCAGTGCCCAGTATCTGGGCGTGCGATATGCCAAATCCGGGAAGCCGCCCGGTTTCCGGGGGGTGTGATGAGAATTCTCTACGTTCTTCATACTTTTCCGCCGGAAGGCAAGGGCGGCACGGAACTTTACGCATTGGGTCTTCTGAAGGCGCTGCAGCCCGGCCACGAAGTGGCTGTGTTCTACCGTTCGGCCAACCGCTTTCGCCCGGAATACGAGGTGACCCAGGGGCGTTATGAGGGAATTTCCTATACTTCTGTGAATTATAATTTCCGGGATTTTAAGGAGTTCCGGGACACTTATGAAAATGAGCGCATCGAAGAAATCTTTTCGTCTGTTCTGGCTCGTTTTAAGCCCGATGTGGTTCATGTCCACCACCTGACGGGGCTGGGGCTCGGGCTTCTCCCTGTGATCCGCGAGAAGAGTCAGGCTGCGGTGGTCTTGACCGTGCATGATCTCTGGTTTTCCTGCGCGCAGGGGCAGATGATGCGCCTTGATTTAAAGCGCTGCGAGACCATCGTTCCTTCCGCGTGTGCCGCCTGCCGGATCAAGGATCTCGGAACCCCGTGGACCACGCGTTTTTGGCCCTCGGTTTTAAACCGTCTGGGGTTGGCTTTGCGCGCCGATGCAGGACGCAGGAAACTGCTGGATTTCTTCTGGAGTGTTCATGAAAAGTATTCGGCTTTTCGCGCTCCGGCTGCTGCACGCAAGATTGAGGAGCGCCAAATGACCGTGCTTCGTGCGCTGGAAGAAGCGGACCTTATTCTGCTTCCCTCCCAAGCCCTTTACCGGCAGGTGGTCGAAGCCGGATTTCCGGAAAAGAAAATGGTGCTTGCCCCGAAGGGTGTGGACCCGGTGACTTTGCCGGATGAGAAAAAAAGGACTTCAAAAGGGCTTCGCGCGGCCTATCTCGGGACCCTCATTCCTTCCAAGGGCGTTCATGACCTTATCGAAGCCTTCCGCGCCCTCAAAGCCCCGGAAGCTTCCCTTGAACTCCACGGCCCTTTTGTTGCCTACGATGGTTTCTCCGCCTATGAAGCTACGCTCCGGAAAATGGCGGGAAAAGATCCGCGCATCCAGATCAAGGGCGCTTACGGACGTGAAGACTTACCCCGGATTTTGTCCGGAGTCGATCTTCTTGTTGTTCCCTCCCTGTGGCTTGAGAACCGCCCCCTGGTCATTGAAGAGGCTTTACGGGCTAAAATTCCCGTGGCGGCTTCCCGGCTGCCCGGAATGACGGAGCTGATCCGGGAGGGGGAGAACGGGCTTCTTTTTAACCCCGGGGATCCTGCCGATCTCCGAAGGGTTCTCGAGCTTTTCCAGGCGCATCCGGACTCTGTCTTGACCGCCCCGGGAATAGGGCGCCGGGGCCTTAAAACCACGGCCGAGGATGCGGCCTTCCATGACTCCCTCTATGAGCGCCTTTTTTCCTCAAAAAAACATACCTCCCTGCGTTTGCATAACCCATAATCGGGGTTATACTTTTAGAAAGTTACAAAACGTACAAGCCTTATGGAGATAACCTTCTTAACTTGAATTACTTATGAAGCCCATGCATCCTGAGCCTTCATCGTTTTTTGACGAGATCCAGACGATCCGGATTCTTCTCGTGGAGGACGACCCAGACGATGTTGAGATCCTCAGGAAAAGCCTGCAGGAAATCCGCAACCCCGCCTATGAGATCATCGCGGCTTCCAAGGTTGAAGAGGCGCTCCGGCTGCTGAATGAAAAGCCTTTTGAAATTATTCTTCTGGACCTCTCGCTTCCCGACAGCCACGGCATCGAAACCTTTGACCGTATCCATTCGCAGGCAGCACACCTTCCCATCATCATTTTGACCGGGGTTTCAGGTGACAAAATCTCCCTTGAGCTGATGAGGCGGGGAGCTCAGGACTTTCTGCAGAAAGAGCATCTGAATGCAAAGCTTCTCACGCGGCTGATCCGTTACGGTATCGAGCGTAAGAAATCCCAGCGCGAAGTTTTCCTCACGCAGGAAAAATACCGGACTATTTTTGACAACTCAGCCATCGCCATCACTGTGACCGACCGCAATGAAAGGATTGTTTCCTGGAACCGCTTTGCCGAGGGGCTCCTGGGGATGACGTATGAGGATTTGTACGGCCGCCCGGTGAGCAGCCTCTATTCTGAAGAAGAGTGGCGCAGGATCCGTTCCTACCGCATCCGCGAAAAAGGCATGCAGCCGATTCTCGAAGCGCAGGTGATCCGCAAAGACGGCAAGGTTCTGGACGTAGACATCTCAATTACGGTGCTTAAGGATGAGGACGGGAACATCACCGGTTCCATCGGCATCATGAAAGACGTGTCTGAACGCAAGCGCGCGGCCCGCGAGATCAAGCGGGCAGAAGAACAGTACCGCGCCATTTTCGAAAACTCGGCCGTTGCGATCACCATGACAGACGACGAGGAAAGAATCATTTCCTGGAACAAATTCACGGAGCAGTTCCTGGGCATGACGTACGAAGACCTTTATCTGCGTCATGTCAGCACTCTTTACCCGGAAGAGGAATGGACGAAGATCCGCAGTTACAACATCCGCTCAAAAGGCATGCAGCATGTTCTGGAAACGCGCCTTTACCATAAGGACGGTTCACTTCTGGATGTGGATATTTCGCTCAGCGTTTTGAAGGATCCAGCAGGTAAAATCACAGGTGCTATCGGGGTCATCAAGGACATTACGGCAAGAAAGCGGCTTCAGCAGATGAAGGATGAGTTTGTCAGCACGGTGAGCCATGAGCTCCGCACTCCGATCAGTATTATCCGTGAATCCATGGCCCAGTTTGATGAAGGCCTGCTCGGGGCGACCAATGAACTTCAGCAGCACGTGCTGAAATCCTCGGTTCATGCCCTGGACCGCTTGAGCCGGATTATTGATGACCTTCTGGATGTCTCGAAAATTGAGGCCGGGAAAATGCAGCTTCATTATGAAAATGTGGATATTGTGGCACTGGTCCGCGATGTGGCCCATGGGTTTGAAAAACGTCTTCATGAAAAGGGCCTCACTTTCAGTACGGAATTTTCCGCGGAACAAATGATGGTGCGCATGGACTCGGACCGGATCATTCAGGTGTTCACGAACCTTATCAGCAATTCGATCAAGTTTACCCGCGACGGGGGGCTCACGGTTAAAGTCCGGTTCACTGACGAAGGGCTTGCAGAATGTGAAGTGGCGGATACCGGTGACGGCATTTCCGAGGATGACCGCATGAAGGTTTTTTCCAAGTTCGAGCAGTTTGGCCGGAAACCGGCATCAGGAGAAAAAGGCACAGGTCTTGGTCTTTCCATCTGCAAAGGTCTTGTGGAGCTCCACGGAGGCACGATCAAGGTGCTTCCCAATGAACCCAAGGGCTCCCGCTTTATTTTCACTCTCCCGGTAAAACTTCTCGAAGTTTCCTGAATCTCCCGCTTGTCAGGGGAGATCATTTCCGCTAGTGTGCTCCTTATGACGCAGCCTTCCCCCTCTCAAAACCGTCTTAGCCGCGAAAAAAGTCCGTACCTTCTTCAGCACGCCTCCAACCCTGTGGATTGGTATCCCTGGGGTGCTGAGGCACTTGAAAAAGCGCGTACGGAAAACAAGCTCATTTTCCTTTCCATCGGCTATTCGACCTGCCACTGGTGCCACGTGATGGAGGAAGAATCTTTCACCAATCCGGGAGTGGCGGGCATTCTCAATGAATTCTATGTTTCCATTAAGGTGGACCGCGAGGAACGTCCTGACCTTGACCATTCAGCCATGGAGGCTGTTATGGCCATGACAGGTTCCGGAGGCTGGCCGCTTTCGGCTTTTCTGACGCCGGATCTGGAGCCTTTTTTTGGGGGAACCTATTTCCCGCCGGATGACCGCTACGGCAAGCCGGGTTTTGTTTCAATCCTTCTGAATATTGCCAAGCGCTGGGAAGCCGAGGAGACGAAGATCCGCGGTGTGAGCAAGAATCTTGCGGAAGCGCTCCGGGCGCATGGCCAGGCAAAATCCGGAAAAGGGGCATCCCTTGATGCCGGGATTCTGGGGCAGGCGAGCCGTGAAATGGCGCAGCGCTTTGACGGCATCCACGGCGGTTTCGGGACGGCCCCGAAGTTTCCGAGCAGCCATATGCTTTCCTTTCTTCTGGCTTACGGAAACCGAAGCCGTGACGAGCGCGCCTTGGAAATGACGGAAAAGACTTTGGCCGCGATGGCCCGGGGCGGTATTTATGATGCTCTCGGGGGAGGTTTTCACCGGTACTCCACCGACGAACGGTGGCATGTGCCGCATTTTGAAAAAATGCTTTATGACCAGGCGCTTCTGGCGCGGACTTACACGGAGGCTTTTCAGGCCACGGGAAACCCTGTGTATGAAAAGACGGCGCGGGAAGTGCT
>CAYRBY010000075.1:0-9999 GCA_964422635.1 uncultured bacterium | reverse complement strand
CCTGTTCGTAAAATTATTTGGGTTAATTTAACTTTTTTCATCGTGACCGGTCTCATTGGACTTATCGGGACACCGATTTATGCATCTCATTACGGCGTAAGCAGTTTTGAGATAGCCTTTACCCTCTTTTTCGTTGTGGCCACCGGGATGGCGATTACGGCGGGGTATCATCGCCTTTTTTCTCACGCGACTTATCAGGCTCACCCGGTGATCCAGTTTCTCTATCTTTTTTTTGGGGCTGCCGCCTTTGAGCAGTCCGCTATGGATTGGTCAGCCCAGCACCGTGATCATCACCGTTATGTGGACACAGACCGTGATCCGTACAGCATTGAGAAGGGGTTCTTTTACGCGCATATCGGATGGCTGATTTTCTGGAAACACCACATTCCTTACGAGAACGTCCCTGACCTTCAAAAGAATCCGATGGTGGTGCATCAGCACCGCAATTATTACCTTTGGGCGATAGGCTCAGGGATCATCTTTCCGGTGGTGGTGGGCGCTATGGCCGGTCACGCGCTGGGAGCTTTTATTTTGACCGTCTGCCTTCGTCTTGCCGTTGTGCACCATGCAACTTTTTGTATTAATTCCGTCTGCCATGTTTTTGGCAAGTCTACCTATGATCCTCATTCTTCTGCGAGGGACCACTGGCTGGTTGCTTTCTTAACCAATGGTGAGGGGTATCACAACTTTCATCATCGTTTTCCGAGTGATTATCGCAATGCGATCCGCTGGTATCAGTGGGATCCCAGCAAATGGCTGATTGCTCTGCTGGCAAAAGCAGGTTTGGCCTGGAATTTGAAAAAGGTTTCAAAGTTTCGTATCTGGGAAGCCCGCCTGGCAGCCGAAAATACGGTGCTTTGTGAACAGCTGAAGGATTCGAAAAAAGCACAAAGTTCTGCCCCTGAAAGTTTTCAGGCGATGCTGCAGGACAGATACAAGCGTCTAGCTCAGGGGCTCAAAGCCTGGGAAAAAGTTTCAAGGGAATACCAGGAGCTTATGGCGGGGCACCTGCGCCCTTCAAGGGAGTTGTTGATGCAGACGCTTCATAATATTAAAGATGCCCAAAGGAATTTTAAAAGCGAACGCCGTCACTGGCTGCGCTTTATCCGCACGGAATCGCCTATGGCATTCCTCTGCTTTACGGGATTGTTTTTACTAATGTAAGTCATTTGTAGATAGTGGCTTCCTGAGAATGAAGGTGAAAGTCCTTCGGCCTTTGCTTTGATGTGTGATACAATTCTTTTCCCTCCCCGGGAAAATGGATGCACACATCAGCATGAGGTGAACCATGAAGCCGCTCCTTGAGTGGATAGAACCTTTTTTTACGTCTGTCGATCAGGCATTTTCCGGGCAGCTCTGGATCTCCCAACTTCATCTCGCCGCTGACTTATTCGCGGCCTTCGCCTACTTTCTTATCTTGATGGCCCTTTTGCGGTTTTTGCGCCGCCGGGAGGACCTTCAAAATAAGGGAGCCTTCTTTTTTTTGGCCTGTTTTCTCTTGGCCGCCGCCAGCTTTCATACGGTGGAGCTTTTTGCCCCATCTGGTTTTTACGGTATCGCTGGGCTGGTGAAGGGAGCCGTTGCCCTTTTTTCTCTTCTTGCAGCAGCTGTATTTTGGCGGCTTCTCCCCAAAGCTTTGGAACTCCCGGGGCCGGGTGATTTTGAACAGATCCAAAGAGACCTTGATGAGATAGTGCTGGACCGCGACCGGCGCATTGAGAAGTCTTATGCGGAACAAAAAGCGCTGGAGCGTTCCCTGGAAAATGCGCTAGGGCAGTATCAGCAAACGCGGCTTGAGCTCTCAGAGGCTGAGCTACAGCTTCGCGATGAAGCGGCTCGTTTCAAGGTTCAGGAAGAAAAGCTTTTTAAACTGACCGAGAACCCTCACGCACTTACACTCCTTGTTAATCCTGCCGGGCGGATTCTCTGGGTCAGCGCCGCCTGTGACACTCTCCTGAAAATGACTCCGGAAGAACTCCAGGGGCGTGATGCCTTTGACTTTCTCCATCCAGAAGACTCATTTAGAGCGCGCAAGATTTTTACTGCGGGACTGGCTTCATCGAAATGGGTGAAAGAGTTTGAATTCCGGGTTCTCCGCCGTGACAGCACTTACGGCATCTTTCGCGTTTCAGGATTTAACGCTCTTCAGGACAAATCGCTTCAGGGCGTTATCCTGCACCTGCGCGATGTTTCTGAAACCCGTCAGCTGCAGGAGTGCGCCCTTAAGCTTCCCGCGTTGATGCGGGAGGTGAGCGAAGCCGTTGATTTTCATCAGGCCCTTGATCGGTCCTTAAAGGGACTCTGCAGTTTGACGGGCTGGGATTATGCTGAGGCTTGGCTTCCTCGCTCCGATGAGAAATTTCTGGAGTGCTGCTCAGCATGGTTCGGGAGCGAGGGTTTTGAATCGCTCCGCAACTTAAGCCAGGATCTCCGTATCCCGCCCAGGGTGAGCATTCAGGGGCGCGTCTGGAGTGAAGGGCGGACTTTTTGGGTCGAGGATATCAACCTTCGCCCCGACACGGTTTTTTTTCGAGCGGATGTTTTGAAAAAAACCGGGGTCAAGAGCGCCCTGGGCGTCCCCGTGCTTGTGGATGACAAAACTCTGGCTGTGCTGGTGTTTTTCAAAAAAGGAATTATCAAGAAAAGTTTTGCCTGTGACCCTGTTCGCGCACTGGCCGAATATTTGGGATCGGTCATGCAGCGAAAGCTGTCTGATGAACAGAAGCGCACGGCCTACGAACAGGTCGAGAAAAAAATTCAGGAAAAAACACAGGAGCTCATCAAGGCCAAGGACCAGCTGCAGTCCGATTTGACGGAACACCTTTTGATCGAGGAATCTCTTCGTAAATCCGAAGAAAATGCCCAGACGCTCATCAACTCCCTGGACGGAATTGTCTGGGAGTTCGACCTCGCGGAGTCCCGGTTCACTTTTGTAAACCAGCGTGCCGAGGGTATTTTGGGTTACCCCATGGGCGTGTGGCTTTCGGAGCCTTTGTTCTGGCGTGAACACGTCCATGGAAGTGACAGAGAAGGAGCCATTGCTTTCCGCCAGCGCGTAGCTGATCAAAAGAAGAGCGATTGCTTTGAGTACAGGATGATTACTGCAGATGGGAAAACTTTGTGGTTCCGCGATATGGTGACCGTTGTCGTTAAGCAGGGCAAGGCCGTAAAGCTTCGCGGAGTCATGGTCAATATTACAGAGTCAAAGCTGGTAGAGGAGGCTCTTTACCAGGAACGCAATTTTGTTTCCACCGTTCTTGATACAGCAAGCGCGCTTGTCATGATTCTCGACAGCGAAGGCCGTGTTCAGCGTTTCAACCGGGCTTGCCTGAACCTCAGCGGCTATTCGCTGGAAGAGGTTCAGGGAAAATGCTTTTGGGACTTGTTTGTCCGTCAGGATGAAAAAAGTGCTTTGAAGGGAGTTTTTGCGCGGCTTTTAGCCGGGCAGTTTCCTACGAACTATGAAAGTTCATTGATTGCAAAGAGCGGGCACACATTTGAAGTGGCTTGGACGAGCACCGTCCTCTTTAAGAAGGACGGGTCCATTGCTCATATTATTGTGACCGGTATCGACATCAGTCAACGCAAGCAGATCGAAAGACAGCTGACTGAGACTGTTGCCGATCTTGCACGGTCGAATCAGGAGCTCGACCGCTCAACCAAAGGGCTCACAGAAGCAAATGAACGGCTCAAAAGCCTGGATGAGGTAAAGTCTCATTTTATTTCCGCGGCGTCTCATGAGCTGCGCACGCCGTTGACCTCTATTAAGGGGTTCGTGGAAACCATTCTTCAGAATGAAGCCGGTCAGATCAACGAGCAGCAGCGGGAATTCTTGGGGCATGTCAAAGAATCAACCGACCGGCTCCACCGCCTTCTCAATGAGCTTCTGGATATTTCAAAAATCGAGTCTGGACAAGTTGAGATGAATAGGGAACAGACGAATCTCCGGGAATTATTGTCGGAAGAAGCGGCGTTGTTCCGGGCTATGGCAGATAAAAAAAGTATAAGCCTTGACCTTGAGACCGACCTTCACCTCAAAGAAATTTTCTGTGATCAGGATAAAATCCGCGAGGTTATTGGCAACCTTCTCAGCAACGCCGTTAAATACACTCCCCGCAGCGGCCGCATCAAAGTCCGGGCCAGCAATTCCGCACAGGGGGTGGTGATTGATGTTGAGGATACCGGTATCGGCATACGTCAGGAAGATCTGATTCGTGTTTTTGAACCATTCCAGCACATTCAGAAGGACGGGGCCGAAGATGAAGAGAGCACAGGGCTGGGGTTGACTCTTGTCAAGCGGATCGTGGAAGCTCATGACGGCGATGTTTCTGTTAAAAGCGAAAGCGGTAAGGGGTCTGTTTTCAGTGTCCACCTTCCTGTCGGGAAACTTTCAGCCAGCCAGCAGAAATCCTGGGCGGTGACTCGTGAATAAAACGATTCTGATTTCTCAATTGATCGATTTTCGTTTGAAGCAAAAGGGTTATGAGACCCATTGCCTTTTCCGTGCGGGAGAAGTAGCGGAATACGTTAAAACGCATTGCCCCGTGCTGACGCTCCTGGATATCCGTCTTCCTGACGGGGACGGTGTTGAGGTGCTCAAAAATCTCCGCCGCGAAAGTCCCGAGGCCAATGTCATCATGATCAGTGCCCATGCCGATGTGAAGGTTGCTGTCGATTGCATGAAGTACGGGGCCTATGATTTTGTTGAGAAGCCGATTGAATTTCCAGAGCTTGATGCCAAAGTTAAACATGTTTTTGAACAATACTCGCTGAAGGAAGAGGTCTCTCTTCTCAAACGGGAGCTGGGTGAAAAATATAAATTTAAAAGTATCGTGGGCAAGAGCCCGCTTATGAAAAAGCTTTTTGAAAATGTCGACATTGCCGCGAAAAGTGATGTGACTGTTCTTATCTCGGGGGAGAGTGGAACCGGGAAAGAGCTTGTAGCCCGGGCCATTCATTTCAACGGCCTGAATAAAAACGGGCCTTTTGTGGCCGTCAATTGCGGTGCTATTCCTGAGAATCTTCTTGAAAGCGAACTCTTTGGCCATGAAAAGGGAGCCTTTACGGGGGCGGCAACCCGGAAGATCGGAAAATTTGAACAGGCTCAGGGAGGGACTCTTTTTTTGGATGAAATTGGGGATCTCCCGTCGATGCTGCAGGTCAAACTCCTGCGCGTGCTTCAGGAGCGTGAAATTGAAAGGGTTGGCGGGGAGAAGCCGGTGCCAATCCGCGTGAAATTTATTGCGGCCACGAACCGCGATCTCAGAAAAATGGTGGCGGACGGGGAGTTCCGGGAGGATCTTTATTTCCGGTTGAATGTTTTCCCGCTGGTGGTTCCCTCTTTAAGGGAACGCAGGGAAGACATTGCAGAGTTGCTGCGTTATTTCCTTGAAAAATATGAGCCCGGGAGAAAAAAATCGGTGCGTATTGAAGAAGCGGCCCTCCAGAAGCTGATGGATCATGCCTGGCCAGGAAACATCCGGGAACTTGAAAATTTTGTAGAACGCTGGACCCTGGTAAAAGGTTCTGGCGCAGATCTCATGAGTGCCGCGGATGTTCAATGCCTTGAAGCTCCCGCAAGACGGACAGAAGGTCCGGCCGAACCGGTGGGGTTTCCGGCTTTGCGAAGCAAGAATTCGGCTGTTCAGACGGCCGAGAGAGAGCTGCTCGAAAAAGCGCTTCGGGAAGCCGGCGGGAATGTCAGCAAGGCTTCGCGGATGCTGCAGATCAGCCGTGACACTTTTTACCGGAAGATGAAAAAATACTCCCTTCAGTCTTGATGCTTCGACTGCCCCAGAGGTTTTACTGAGACCCGCACCAGCCCTTTTCTTGGGTCCGCTATTTTTCTAAATGTCGCGTGTGTCAAATCCACAATCCTGCTTAAACGTTTTGCGGGTCCCCGGTCGTTCACTCTGCAAATGACGGATTTTCCATTGTGAAGGTTCGTGACCTTCAAGTTTGTCCCGAAATTGAAATCCCAGGATGCGCAGGTTTTCTTCGTGTCGTCAAACACCTCTCCGTTCGCAGTGTGTTTCCGGATGCCTTTGTCTTTGCGGCTGTACCAAGAAGCTATTCCGACGCCATGACGCCTTTCCTCAAGAGTCCGCAGTGCATCGACAAGAGAGACCGCCCCCGCTTCAGAGGATAAAAAAAGAAGTCTGAAGGAAGGCGCTGTCGCGAGGGCATAAAGGACAAAAAGGGAAGCGGTCACGGCGGTAATTTTGAAATGTTTGGTCATCATCCGCGTATTCTCTGTTTTTTCTCCAGGGACTTAAAGCCTGCCGTATTTATTTTTTCAATCCCTAGTGCTGCATTTTGCAGGAAGTGTCTGGAAAGTGTCTTAAAAAACTGACAAAAATCTGTCTTAGGAAAGGTGTCCTTCAGTTGTTTAATAATCGTAACTTCTTATTTTATATAAGGTTAGTTGTGTTGGCACGAGCCTTGACATAGAGAGGGCATGAAAACCGAAATCAAAACCGCACAGAAAATGAACAAGGAAGAAAAGATGAGGAAGAAAAAAATTCTCGTTGTGGATGATGACCGGAAAATTCTCGATCTCCTGCAGTTCAAACTTTCGGTTCAGGGCTATGACGTTTTGACGGCCAGGGACGAGAAAGAGTTTTTCTCGCAGGCTTTTGACGGGAAACCGGATCTTCTTATCCTGGACATCTGGCTGAAACACAGGCTGGGAACGGAGCTTTACGACAGCCTTCTGAGTTTTGGCTTTGATTCGGAAGTTCCTGTCATTTTCATTACGGCTTTGATTGAAAATTCCCCTCCCAAGCGAATCAGCAGCGGAGGGAAGTTCGCGCTTTTCTCGAAGCCTTTTGATTTCGAGCAGCTGCTGGATGAGATTAGCAGGCTTATTTCTCGGGATTTGCCGGACAGTGCAGAAGTTCATAACGTCAGCGAAGGGAGAAACCCATGAAAGTTAAAGTGTTTTTAGCTGCAGGGATTTTAATGCTTTCTGTGCTTCTCCAGCCCGTTTCCGGGTTTGCGGAAGTTGTGCAGGGAGAGATTGCCGCAGTGAATTCCGACGAGGGATCGCTTGTGATTATTCGAAGTGACCCCCAGACCGGAGCGGCTGAAGCAGAAGGAGTTAAAGCTTTGGTCGGGGAGAAGACCGCTTTTGACGGGATACGTTCGCTCCAGGAATTGAGAGCCGGGGATGAGATCCGTGCCGAAATGGAAGCTGACACGTCTTCCGGGGTTTGGCACGTTCAGTCGCTTGCCCTGGACAAAGTCAAAATTCAGGACACGCGCCTGATGGATGAGAAAAAGAACGCGGTTTTGCCGCAAGGTTAAAAACCAGCTAACTAAATAAAGGAGATGCTTATGCTGAACTGGTCTCTTTCGTTTTTTATCGTTGCCATTATTGCAGCTATTTTCGGTTTTGGAGGAATTGCTGCGAGTGCTGTTGAAATCGCAAGGGTTTTGTTTCTTGTGTTTCTTCTGCTCTTTCTTGTCTCTGTGCTTGTCGGAAACGGAAAGCGGCCGCCGGTATAAACCCGCCGGCCTTGATCAAACACAGAGTACCGCAACCCTAAAAAAGGAGAACTTATGAAAACAGAAAATTTGAAAAAGGTCCGCAGAATGATTTGGAAGACCACAGGCTTTTGGGCTGTGCTGACCCTTCTGTTTGTAGGGGGACAAAGCCCGGCGAATGCTGCGGAATTGGGCGAGTATAAATGGAGCGATAAGCTGAGCCGGGGAACGCTTAATATCGTTTCCTCGCCTGTGGAAATCGCGAGGACCATTCACGTCTCAAGCGAAAGTAAAGGGTATGGCTATGGCTGGACTGTAGGTCTTGTGAAGGGTTTAGGAAAAACCTTTGTGCGGTTCGGTGCCGGCGTGATTGATCTTGTCACCTTTCCCTTTGATTTCCCGGATGAAAACAAAGCACCGCTTGTGAAGCCTGAGTATGCCTGGCAGAACTGGGGCGGGGATCTGGCCGCCTAAAGGCACAAAGTCAGCCCGCGGGTTTGCGGTATGCCGGACTTTCGGGGGAGGGGCCGGCGCCCCGCGGGCACCTTGCTTCGCTAAAACACAAAGGCTATCCCTCGCAGGCTTGCAGTACGCCGGACTTCTTGGGGGAGGGTCCGGCACCTGCGGGGGACCCTTGGAAATGAAAAGGAGGGTTCTATGTTGTCCTGGTCTCTCACCTTTTTTATGGTCGCGATTATCTCGGGAATTTTAGGGTTTTCAGGAATAGCCTCAAGCGCCGCTGCGATGGCGAAAATTTCATTCCTTGTTTTTCTCGTTCTTTTTTTGGTGTCAATCCTGACGGATCTGATCCGGCGGCCGTCGAAATTCTAGACGTACAAAAAGCAATAGAAGGAGGTTGCCATGAATCAATTTTCAAATCGGCTTATGCGTGCAGCGCGTCTTGACCCGGGTGTTTACGAAGAGATTGAATCTGACCGGGACTCCCTTGGACAGGCTGCGCTTGCCGTTATTCTTTCGAGCGTTGCCGCGGGCGTGGGCATGCTGTCTTTTCACGGGGATCTTGCAGCGTTCTTCTGGGGAATGATTGCCGCGCTGGTCAGCTGGATTTTCTGGGCCTGGATGGTCACGCTTATTGGAACGAGGTGGATGCCGGAAAGACAGACTTCGTCGAATCTCGGAGAAATGCTGAGAGTTCTTGGGTTTGCGAGCGCCCCTGGATTTATCAGAATCTTTGGAGCTGTTGCGGCCCTGAGAGAGGTTGTTTTTCTTGCAGCCGCCATCTGGATGATGGCCGCGATGGTCATTGCCGTCAAGCAGGCGCTTGATTACCGTTCAACCGGCCGTGCCGCCGCGGTATGCCTTGTGGGATGGATGCTGCAGACAGCCCTTTTCTTTCTCGTGTTAGGAATTTCAGGGGCGTTTAACGAAGCTGCCAGCAGCTAAGCCGGAAAACAGCAGTCTCAATAAGGAGGATTCCATGAAAGCAATTACAGGAAGATTTATCGATATCGGAATCTCTGAAAAGGAACGAGGAGAGATCTCCGGGGCGCTCGGCAAACTTCTGGCAGATACGTATGCGCTGGCGCTCAAAACGCAGAAGTTCCACTGGAATGTCACAGGCGCCGAATTTGCAGAGCTGCACAAGATGTTCGAAGAGCAATACACAGAGCTTGCGGCAGCCATTGATCTTATCGCGGAACGTATCCGGGCGCTGGGCTATGCTTCGCCTGGAAGTTTTTCTGAATTTCGAAGCCTTACCTCGTTAGATGAAGATTCCGATGCTGTAACAAGTGAAGAAATGCTGCTCGCGCTGGTCCGGGCTCATGAGGCTGTGATCCGTACGGCACGGGATATTTTTACAAAAGCAGAGCAGGCAACGGACCCCGCAACTTCGGACCTTATGACGGAACGGATTCAAACACACGAGAAAAAAGCATGGATGCTGAGAAGCTCGCTTCCCATTGTTTAAGCAGAAGGCTGTTTTTTTAAAATAACCGGTGAAAAGGGATGCGGAGGTTTGCGATGAACAGATTCAAAAAATTCCAGAATGAAAAAGGCAAGCTGGGGCCTTACATTCTTTTATGGCTGATTGGGGTTCCATTACCCCTTTTGTTTTTGGTCGGATTTTTCCGGGGATGCCACTGAGAAATCTTCAAATTGCCCCAAAAAATCCTGTGTAAAAGGGCAGAACAGAGAAACGCATCTTTAAATAAGAAAGCGGGAGAGCTGGGGAGGGGAGTTGATTATGAACAATACTTCATCCATGCAGAATAAAAAGCAGATCTCGGCAGAAGCGCTGCTTGGAGCCATTTTGACGGCAGGCGGTGCCGCACACGCGGCGTTGGCGGAAGAAATTCCTTGTTATGAAACGGGAGATGGCTGGGATCCCTGGGTGAAAGGGTGGTAAAGTCAATCCCGCAAGACTCAAACCAGAGCTTGCCGAAGGATGATCGAGAGAATATAATGTCTCGAACAAAATTTATTTTTTAACGTAAGCCAGGTGCCTGCTTCCCCGGTACTCATCTTTAAGTCATTCAACATGAACCCCCCTAA
>CAYRBY010000074.1:0-10117 GCA_964422635.1 uncultured bacterium | reverse complement strand
GGATAAAGCGTAAGGGTGAAAGCCCCCATGGCCAAGGCCGGAATCAGAAGAAAAAGAATCGGCAGAATCCCCTGCCTTTTGGAAGTGCCCCGGTAAAAGACATCAAAGGCAAGAAGCACAAAGGGGATCATAACCGCTGTGGCTTTGGAAAGAACGGACAAGATGAAGCAGAGAACAGCAAGAGCTGTGAGACTTCGCTTTTTGGATTCTGAGAAAAAGCTATGGAGCGCGGCATAAAATCCACCAAGAAAGAAAAAGGCAAAAAGCAGGTTTTTCCGCTGTGAAATCCACACCACGGACTCCACCTGAACGGGATGCACCGCGAAAATGAGTGCTCCGAGAAAACAAAGATAAACATCCTTGTTGAAGAAATAGAAAATCAGAAAAACGAGGAAAACATTCAGGACGTGAAAAACCAGATTCCACGCATGAAAGCTGCCCGGATCGAGTCCTGAGACAAGATAATTAAGCGCATAACTTGCCATGGGCACCGGAACGTACAGAGCCACAAAGGGATGAAGAAACCAGCTTTTGATATTGGCCAGCGTGAACGCCCGGATCGCGGGATTGGCATAAACGTAAAGATCATCATCCCAATTGACAAAGTCAAAGGCCAGAGTGCGGGCATAAAGAATGGCGGGAATAACAATAAGAAAAACGAGGCAAAGGCCCTGGATCACTTCGCGGGAAAAACTGATTCGGCGTGAATTCATTCGGTCGGGAGACTCGGCGCTTGGCTGCTGTTAAGTTTTTGCGCATTATAGCTTTAAAGTGATGCAGCCCCAAGTTTTTTCTCCCCCCTGAGCCGAGAGTTTTCGCTGGCTCGCCGCGGCCCGCCCGTGTTAATCTCTGCGCTTATGTTCGTCAGCATTTTGATGCCCAGCTACAATTATGCTCCCTTCCTCCGAGAAGCCATTGACTCGGTACTCAACCAGACATGGCGGGATTTCGAACTTCTGATTGCTGATGATGGCTCGACCGATTCTTCGTGGGAAATTCTAAATCAATACGCCGCGCAATATCCTGACAAAATCCGCATCTTCCGTCATCCCGGAAATCGAAACGCAGGCATCGCGGCCACTTATCAGCTCGCCTTCCGGCATGCACGCGGTGACTTCCTCGCTTTTCTTGAAGCCGACGACACCTGGCATCCGCACTGTCTTGAAACACGCCTCCGTGGATTTCAGTCCTTTCCTGAAGCCGGTGTCATTACCTCGGCTTATGATCTTCAAGGCGATCCTCTCGGCTGCCTGTACTGGAGCATTTACCAGACTGTCAATGGATTGAGCCTTAATTCCCGGAGCCCTCAAAACACCTTGAGTTTCTATCTCCGCCGGAACCCGGCAGCATCCTTCACCCACTTTATGCTGCGGCGCAGTGTTTACGAAGCGATCCCTGATCCGGCATCCATCGAACTTTTTTATGACTGGTGGATCCTGGCTCACGCCGCCGCCTCAAGCACCTTTGTCCATCTTCCGGAACGTCTCTCCATCTGGCGCATCCACCCCAAGAGTGCCAACTACGGTCCCGTGGATCATGCAAAGCTTGTGCGGCTCAAGAGTTTTCTAAATAAGCTTTATCTGTCGCTGGAACGACTTGACCTGACGCCCCCGCAGAGAAAAATCCTTGCCAAAGAGCGCGGCCGGATGCTGAATTATCCGGGTTTTTTAGAGGGCAAAGCGTATCAGGAACTGGTCAAAGAACCGGTCGAAAGCCTTCGCTTTCTCTGCCACATGAACCTCAACCGGCTTTTAATGAAAAGGCGTTATGAGAAAACTGCGGCAAAATCTTAATCTGCTTTCCGTCCTGTGCCGCGCCAATTTCCGCTCCAGCGACTACCGCTCCTTTGCAGGCGCTCTCTGGAGCTTCATGGGGCCGCTCATTGTTTTTTCAGTCACCTATTTTATTTTTGTCGACCGCTTCGGCCGCCACATCTCCTATTTCCCGCTGACTCTCTTGAGCGGCATTATCACCATCAGTTACTTTTCAAACACCATTACCTACACCATGCGTTTTTTCCCTGCGCACCGGGAAATCCTTATGAACTCCCGGGCGCCTTCGTCGGTGCTTCTTCCGGCCTCGCTCTTTGTTCCGAGCATCAAGTTTTTTGTCGAATTCACGCTGTGCATCATCATCGCCTTTTCTTTGCGGATCCTCGAACCTCAAAAGCTTGCCGTCGCCCTGGCCCTTATTCCGTTTCTGATCCTTCTTGCTGTTGGCATCGGTTTATGCCTTGCGGTTCTGAGTCAGCTGGCCGGAGATGTGCGCGAAATATGGCTGGTGTTCTCTCAGATGCTGCTTTTTACGACGCCCATTTTTTATCAGCTGCCCATGATCTCGCCCCTGGCGAGAACGCTGATTGTGTTTTTTAATCCCGTGACACCCTTTATTCTTTCCTTTCAATCCCTGCTGACAGGCCATCCTGTCCCCTACTTTCACACCGGCACACTGGTGCAGGCAGCGGCTTACGGGCTTGCCAGTTTTTTTACGGGCTGGACATACTTCAAACGGATGGAACGGCAGATGGTGGAAAAATTATGAAGCCCCCGATTCTGGAACTCCGGAATGTTTCAAAGCATTTTCACATCTACAATCAGGAAAAAACACTTTTCCGCCTGGGAAAGGCTCTTTTAAAGGGCGTCCCTATCCGGCGGGAATTGTGGGCGCTGAAGAATATTAACCTTGAGATTCATGAAGGTGACAAGGTCGCAATTGTCGGGAGAAATGGTGCGGGGAAAACAACCCTCTTGCGGCTGATCGCCGAAATTTACACACCCAACGAGGGCGAAGTCAAAATCCGGAAAACTCCGCAGCCCCTTTTCAAATATGGAATCGGACTCAATCCTTTTCTTTCCGTCTTGGACAATATTTACGTGCTTGGAGCCTTTCACGGGCTTTTGGTCAGCGAAATTAACCGTGTCCTGGAAGACATTATTGAGTTTTCAGGTCTCCGGGAATTTCTCTACGCCCCGGCCAAAGACCTTTCGAGCGGCCAAAAGCAGCGCCTCCTTTTTTCCGTGTTCATACACGCGGCGAGCGATTTTCTACTTTCCGATGAAAGCACGGCCATGGCCGACCTGGAATTTCAAATCAAGTCAGGACAGTGGTTTGAAAAACTGATGACCTCCCCCAAAACGCTGCTCCTGTGCTCGCACAATCTAACCTTTCTTGAAAAACACTGCACCAAGGCACTGTGGCTGGAAAAAGGAGAAATTAAAGCCTGGGGAGAGCCGAAGGAAGTTCTTGAGGCTTATAAGAGCTTTTGTCAGAGCCTGGAAACGGACCGCCTTCGCCCTTCCGGCTGGTAAGAGTACTCAGGTTCCAAAACGGAAAATTCTGAATCTGCCTTAAAAGACGCAGGGCTTCTGAGGATGAAACAGCTTCCTTGACACTGGGATGTCCGCCGCCCGCCCTCTGACGGCATGTTGTGATGACAGGAAGGCCCCGATCAATCAAGGCATTAAAAACTTCGGGAATAACGGAAGGCCCGTCTGCAGAGGTTTGAAAAGGATAGAAAAGAACCGCTGTTTTTGATGCGGCAAAACGAACCGCTTCTTCAAGATCTTCCCCGAAAACAATTTTCAGATTCCTCGCTTCAAAGAAAGGATCAAAGAAAATCTCCCGGGCCTGCGGCCTCCCTTGAATAAAAACCCACACAGGCCACGGCGAAACCCTGGCCGCCTCAAGAAGAGTCTTCCAATCCAGGTCATTCTCCCAGCGGCTGAGCACGCAGCCCACGGAAGGAAACGCCGTGCGCTGAAACTGGGTTTCCAGATTTTCCCAAAGAACCGCATCCTCACCCATTCTTTTCTTCCACATTAAAAGTTCACGCCGCTTCACCCAGCCGCCAAGATGCACCGGGGTTCCTTTTTTGAGGCCGGCATTTTTCCGGATACGCTTTTGGTTGATCCAAAGGTTCCACTTTGCAAAAAAAGGAAAGTTCCGGCTTTCAGGAAACAGCTGCCACAAGCGCATGGAACGGATTCCTGAAGGCCACCGCCAGACAGTAGTCAACCCAAGACAGACGCGCAGCAGATCCGCCCACGAAGCGCCGGGAGCGCAAAGAGGGTCGATGGCCAGCACTCGCATGAGGGGATGCTTTGTCTTTGAAAGGAGAAAAGGAAAGCAGGGTGCCCAGGCCTCGCAGGGCTGATCTCCGAAAAAAAGAAGATTTTCCGGGGCGCGGGGTGCCGGAGTAAGGGGCTGCGCTTTTTTCATCTCGTTCAGATACCCCAGCTTTTGCACCGTGATACGGAACAGCCGGCCAAACCTTTCCAGAAAAGACAACCCGTCCGGATTTTTAAGAGCCCTGATCTGCTCCAGCGTTCCGTGCAGCAGCGCCTGCAGCAGAATTTCAGGAACACAAAGCGGGAGCCATCGAAGGTTGGCATCAAAAAACTCCGGGTGTCTTTCATAATGCCAGAAAACTCCCCCGCCGATCCGGAGGTGCCGGAAATACCATGACTTGAGACGCGTGACATCTGCATGCAGCACGAGGCCTTTGCCTTTCAGGATTTCCAGACGCCACCAGCCGGAAGCCTGCATACGCCACGACATTTCAACATCTCCGCCCGAATAAAGGGAAGGATCAAATGAGCCGCATTGGCGGAACACTTCACGCCGGTAAAGAATATTCATGGTGATGCCATACGGCGGCCGGATGCCCTCTCCTTTAAAATTGGAATAACCGTTAAAGCGTCTTTCCACGCGCGATATCCAGCTTGCAGGATTCAAAGAACGATTATCGCCGGCCACAGCGCCAATGCGTTCATCCTGCTCGAGGGCTTCCACAAGTTCCTTGAGCCAGCCTTCCGTCACGCGGCAGTCAGAATCCAGAAAGGCGATCAGGGAAAACCGGCCTGCCCACAATCCGCGGTTACGCGCCGCATAAGAACCGCCGGCAGGCTGAATGAGAAGCTTCACACCGGGAAAAGCTTCGGCCTTGGACCGTGTTTGGTCCGATGAGCCGTTATCCACAACCAGAACCTCGAAACGATCCTTCGGATAATCGAGTTTTTGAAGACTGGCGAGAAGTTCGTGCAGCCCGTCTGGATTGTTTTTAACAGGGATCACAATACTGACCCCAGGCCATTCCACGCGGTCCTTCGAACAGCCTTTCGAAAATGTGCGGGACCGCACTACAACCTTTGTTTCAACGCTGCAATCGGATTCACAAAACGACGCGGGAACCTGCCCTTCTTTGGAGAGCAGGCTTTTCCCGGCGCCGGAAAACCGGAGATTTTTAAAAAGCAGAAAAGCGGGGTCGGACATTTCTTTTCTAAAATCAAAGCGCCCCCCGGGCAGTTGATCTTCCCTTAAAGCCGAGACAAACGGGCAATTTTTTTCTTCGGACAAGAAAGTCATTTTCTCGTACGCCCCGGGAGGAGGCGCATAAGCCGCATCCCAAATCAAAACATCACGTCCGAGAATTTGGGGTGCAAACCTCTTCAACGCCTCGTGTTTCCAGACCCCGCAAGAAATAAAATCTTTTTCACGGCAATAGAAAACCTCCTGCGCGTAAGGCCGCAGAAGCGCCTCCAAGCCGCCGCCTCCGGAACCATCGATAAAAAGAATCTGTTTTTTCTTGCCGGCAGCAAGCGCTTTCAATTCCGCAAGCAGTTCAGGAATATAAAACATGCCTGCGTGGAGAAAAACCACAACCGAAAGGTCGTAAGGAAGGTTCCGTCTTCGGACTTCATCCAGCAAAGGCAGAACCTCAATTCCTTTCTTCAACATCCGCTCCGTCAGTCCATTTTCATGGCTGAAATACGTAAAAAGATCAGCGTCTACACGCCGCAGCCGCCACCCTTCCCGAAGCATGCTTAGCCAGACGTCCCAATCCTCTGCATACTCCGCTTCTCCGGGAATCTGTACGCCAAAAGGACGGTTATGAACCGGCCAGGCTCTTTTTCTTACAAGCGCGGCGGAAGGAATCGTATTCCCCTCAAAAAGCATTTTTTCACGCCACGGACGGGGAGGGCCCCAATCACCGGAGAGTACATCCTTTTGCCCTGCGTCCCGCGCCACTTTCATTCGCGGGAAAACAGCACCGAGAGTCTCCGCTTCGTCCGAGATAAACTCCTGATAAAGACACTTCAAAAAATCAGGCTCCGCGAAATCATCGGCATCCAGAAAGGCTATAAGCTCTCCCCGGGCTTCGAGGACTCCCGCGGTCCGCGCCGCCATCTGACTTTTCTGATCAATGCGCAGGTATTTCACACGTCCACGGTACCCTTTCTGCCACACCTCGAAAGTCCCATCCTGGGAACTGTCATCCACAAGAATGATTTCGTCAAAAGGATGCGTTTGAGAAAGAAAACTATCCAGGGAACGCGCCAGAAAAGCCCCCTGGTTGTGACAAATCACAATACCAGTCATAGGGATCCCCGGGTTTTTCTTCGCCGAGGCGGGCTTGATCTCACTGATGCTCTTCCCGGCAAAGGAATCCTCCTCTTCGACAGTAAACTCCGCGGCTCTGGCTTCTTCAGTTAACTCAGGGCCAAGGGTCTTGATTTTGGGAAGCTCAAAGGAGTCGGTCAGAAAAACGGTGCCCTGGCAGGCGGTAACAAGCGTGCTGTTCGTGTTCAAACGCCGGGACATTTTCAAAAAAGCATCTGCGGGAAGCGCGGACGCGGTCCAGACAAAGGTCTTACGCCCTTCAATAAAGTTTCCGGCAAAGCGGAAGGCACGGTTCAAAGACCGTAATGTTTCCTTGGGCTGCCGCGATGCGCTGAATATGGGGAGCTTTCGGGCCGGATAAGGAAACGACAGAACTTTTATCCCGGGTTTTTCAAGACGCCTGTGAAATGCCCGGTCACCCGTCAGATTGACGATAAGCCGCTGCGTCCTCTCAGGTAATTCAAGCGCTCCCAAGGAAGAGAAAAAGGGATGATCGTCCGGAAGAACTTCCGGAACAAGGACGAGCAGTGTCAGGTCAAAATCAGCATAGCGGTATTTTTCGTGTATTTTTCTCTTTGCCTTATCTTTTGCCAGACGGTATTTCTCAGGATCCAATCCCTGCCGCGCATGAATTCGGTAATGAAACAGCGGCTCCGGCACAAGCACGCCCTTGCCGCCGTTCGCCGCAATTCTCAGCCAATGATCCCAGTCTTCGAGATGCCCTGAAAATTCGGGATCCTGCCCAAGCCATGCCGAACGCCGGACCATAGCGGTATTGGTGATGTAATTGAACTGCTTGAGGAGATACGGAGAGAACCGGACTCTCGGCACTCGGTACCGCTGCGGAAGAAAAGCTTTGTTCTTTTCATCGTCAAAATGAAAATACCAAAGCGGGTATGCAAATGAAATTTCAGGGCTTCTAAGAAGCGGCTCGACCAAGACCTCGGTAAATTCCGGCTCCAGCCAGTCATCCGCATCCACACACACAAGAAATTCAGAGGAGGTGAGCTTGACTCCCTGCTCGCGGGCGAGCGCAACATTGCGAAAGCTCACCCGTTCGTAACGGATGCCCCGGTGCGCATACCGCGCCGCAATTTCTGGAGTTTGGTCTTCCGAATCATCGTCAATCAAAAGGATTTCCGAAAACGGAAGTTTCTGCCTTAAAAGGCTTTCCAGGCAAGCCGCCAGAAAGTGTCCATAGTTATGGCAGGTCACAATGGCAGCTATCGAGGGGCTCTGTTTCATCGGACTTCTTTCAGATTTGCGATTTGAACACTGCCGAGAGGTTTGATGCCCAGCGGATTGCGCGGCCAATCCTCCGGTTTTAAGCTGAGGTAAGCCAGAGAGAACCGCATCTCCTCGGCCTCACGAAGCCGGGGGGTTTGATCCAGGATCATGCGTGTCAAGGCTTCGAGCGTACGGGCACGATCTTCCGGAGTCGCAGCATTGACAACACGCGCCGTCAAAACGCTCCACCGGGATTGATGAAATCCACCCAGCCCCTTTGCGAGATCGAGCTTTTCAACGGACCTCGGAGACACGGCCTCAACCTGGATCTTGTTCATCGTAGGTTTGGCCCGGTGTCCAAAATGCGGATAAACTCCGAAGGGCCAGGAGTCAATACGCAAGGCACTGCAGTAAATTTGGACTGTGAGAATAAGGCCTCCGACGAGGAGCGGCCCCCAGGGAACATCCGCTGGCGCTTTTGCAGCAGCCGGCTCCCCGCTCTCACGCAAGTCTTCGGACCCGAAACCTAAAACAGCGAGCGGCACACGCAGGGCGAGAGGCAGCCTTCTCGGCCTTTCCGCAAAAAAAGACAATTTCAATAAGGGCTGCGCGAGCCGGCGGAACAAGGACTCCCAATCAATCAAAACAACATAACAAAGTTCCAACAGAAAAAAATCGATATGAAGAAAGTATTTGATCATGCCATGAAGGGCGAGGCCGGCCGCGACGGCCGCGAGCCGCAAGCGCGGATGGAAAATAAGGGCAGCAAAACCTAACTCAAAAGCAACCACCGCAAAAGCCGCGGCATTGCAAAGCAGCGGGTGATGATCGATTCTAAATGCAGGAACAAAATCCCGTTGAAGCCAGTGGGTTTGCAGAATGAGCCTCAGGTTGTCAGAAAAGATCCAGTCACGCCCGACGAGCGCAATTTTCCAGTAACCCGATGAAAAATAAATAACGCCGAGTAAAAGGGCCATCAGCCGGAGAGGAACCGCATAGGCCCTGGAAGAATGGGGCGCCGAAAAGGAGCGCTGCCGGAAGGCTCGAAACATTGCGTCAAGAGACAAAACATCCGCACACCGCGATGAGGCCAGAATGGCAGCAAACCAGAGGTAGCTGTGAAGGCCATGATTCACTTTGCCAAAAAAATTGGGCAGCCCGAAAACATACAGACCGGCCGCTGCAGCGACCCAGGCTGAAACCCTTGTCCAGCAGCCCAAAAGAGCGAGCCCGCTGGCCACAAAAAGAACCCCTTGAGCGGCCAGAACCGTGTCGGGATCAAAAGGAATATAAGCCATCAGCGCCTGATACCCTGGCGGCGGAACACGCAGAGATTCGGGGACCGCAGCGACCCATACCGCCGGCATCATCCCGTAGTATTGATAGACAGCGAAAAAAAAGATCCTGAACAGGGCAAGATTCCAGGGGGCTTCAGGACGGGTCAAATATTCCTTTGCACAACGGAAAAGGTTCGTGCCTGGCCAAAAAAAGAAAATGTAAGCGCTCGCTAAAACGGCAAAAATGTCAGCGGGTGTCACGGTTAGCCCTTTGCTTCACGCCGGGAGGTGGGCCGTATTTACCGGCAAGAAAATCCCAGGCACCCCACAGAGCGTAAAAAAACCGGAGCGCTTTTTGATCCTGATATAAAAGGATGTTCCGGAGCGTTCGGTGAAAATAGAAATACATCCGGCCTTTGGTATAGGCCGGGAAATGCCTGCGGTAGCGGCTCCAGATCCGGAAATTGTTCCGGGTAATCGTATAAATTCTCAGGGGCGGATGCACCGTCACGTGGATTTTTTTCCCTCGAACCTCAGGATAAATTGCACGGCCGATTTCGTGTTTCATATAAATGAAATCAAACTGCACGATGCGCCAGCCGGCCAGCTTGGCCCGTAAGCAGTAATCATGATCCACAGTATCAATGAAAAGCCCTTCGTCAAAACCACCCAACCCCTGAAAAATCGCCAGATTAAGCAGGGTGCCCGAAGTAATGACGGTTTCTGGTTCTGAGAAACTGTTCCAGGCGAGCGCCCCCTGCTCCTTTTCTTTCCAGTGGCTGGGAGCGAGTGCGGCACACGTCTCTTTTCCCGGAAGCCCCGCAACAGCCCCCAAAAAAGTCAGACACATCTCTTTTTCAAAGGAACTGTCCTGATCCATCGTCAGAAGCCACTCGTATCCCTCTTTCAGGGCCTCCGCGGCGCCAAGATTCAAGGCCGCGGCCAGACCTTTGTTTTCTTTTTGCGGTAAATAGACAAAGCGCTTTTGCTGTAAAAAATCCGGCGGAAGTTTTGAAGGTTCGGGAGAGTTATCGATCAGATAGACTGTTTTAAAGTAGGGCGCATAGGCGCGGATATTGTGATAAACCGACTCGTCCGGGTGAAAGAGAACAACGGCCACGGCAGCGTGCGGCAGGACAAAGGAAGAGTTTGTTTCACACATGGAATACCGTTCCAGAAAGAAGAGTTACCGATTCGACAATTTCCGATATAAT
>CAYRBY010000073.1:5309-10158 GCA_964422635.1 uncultured bacterium | reverse complement strand
ACGATTACAAAGCCTGTCGAAGAAGCCGTAGCCACGGTATCTCACCTCAAGAGTCTTTATTCAAGTTCACGTGAAGCGGAGTCCCGCGTCACCATGGAATTTGATCCGGGAACAAACATGAATTTCGCAGCCTTGGAAATTCGTGAGAAGTTTTCCCGCGTAAAGCCCATCCTTCCTAAAGAAATTGAAAAGCCAGTTATTGCAAACTATGACGATGCGCAATCCGCAGTTCTTATTTTTGCGCTTACCTCCGACTCAATGTCTCCGGAAGAGATCCGGCAAATGGTGGAGACGGATCTTAAACCTGTGCTTGGCCGCATCGACGGCGTTGCCAGCATTGAAATTTACGGCGGACGTGAGAGGAAAATCCTTGTAGAGCTCGACCGCGATAAGCTGGTTGCCTACAACATTTCGGTTGAAAAAGTCATGGATATTTTGGGGCAGAGCAATGTGAACCTGCTTTCTGGAACGGTAGATAAAGGAAAATATCAATTCGCAGTACGCAGTATGGGAGCGTTTGAATCCGTAGAAGAAATCGGAGACCTTGGAATCCAGGCTACGCGGCAAGGCTCTATTATCCCGCTGAAAGAAATTGCCACAGTCAAAGACGCCTACATGGAAGCGGAAGACGCGGCCCGTTTAAATCTCGACCAGAACGTGACTGTTTATGTAAAGAAAACAAGCGTGGCGAATACGATACCGGTAGTGAAGTCGGTACTTCACGTGATTACACAATATGAAAAAGAACATGACGAAGCTCTGGATATCGTGGTGGTTTCTGACCGCGCTAAAACGATTGTTCAGGCGATTAAAGACGTCCGTGATTCGATGTTTTTAGGCGTGACGCTGACTGTGTTGATGATTTATCTCGTGCTGCGCCAATGGGTTCTTGCGCTTATCGTGTCCATTGCTATTCCTTGTTCAGTCATTATCACGTTCATTTTCATGGCCGCTTTGGGATTCAGCCTTAACGTCATGACCTTGAGCGGGTTAGCCCTTGCGGTCGGTATCATGGTCGACAGCGCTGTCGTTGTTTTGGAGAATACTTTTGTCAAAAAGGAAAATGGCTATTCGGATGGGCATGCCATACGGGAGGCCGCTGAAGAGGTTTGGCTCCCGTTATTGTCATCCCTGATTACGACAGTTATCGTGTTCGTTCCCGTGACCTTTATCGATAAAAAAATCCAGATGACTTATTCTGGATTCGCGCTAACCGTTACGGTTTCGCTGATTGTTTCTTTTTTTGTCGCCATGATGCTGATCCCCGTGCTTTTGATGCAGTGGGCTCGCGGACGGTTTGTGGTAAAGAAAAAAGATGCAGAAGGGAGTTCCCAATCAAAACTTCAGAAGGTTTACTGCACCATCATGCGCTGGAACCTGAAGTTGAGATATCCGATTGCCCTCATCACCATCGCTATGTTCTGCTTTTCTTCTTACAAAATCATTACGCGTGACATTGACTGGCCTTCCGCTATGGAGGAAAACGAATTTTCCGTGGTTGTATTCCCTCTTGCCGGAGCGCGACTCGAAGCAAACGACGATGCGGTGAAGAAGGTCGAAGAAATGTTGAGTAAAATTCCCGACATCGAAATGTTTTCCTCGACTGTCCGAAAAGACGATGTCAGGATTTTTGTGAGGCTTAAAGAAAAGAAAAAGCGCCAATATTCGAAAGACGAAATTATGCAGCTTCTCGATGAGAAGGGGAATGAGGCTGTAAAAGAAATTCACGATGATTACAGCTTAATCATTGATGAAGGTGCTTCCTCGTCGGAACAGAAAAAACTCATCGTAAATATTTTTGGGTATGAAAATGATGAGCTCGAAAAATTAGCGAGAGATTTTGCGAATCGTATGGCCAAGGCACCGGGGCTCACCAATATTGTTATGACCGACCTGCGTAAACGGCCAGAATATTCTCTCGTGATCGACAAAGGACGTGCGGCTATTTACGGACTGGATGTCAAAAAGATCGCCGACTCGGTTCATGCTTTGGTTCGAGGTATGCGGCCCACGAAATTTCATGAGATTTCCAAAGGTGAAGAAATTGAGACCATTACAAGACTCCAGGCGATCTACCGGCAGAAAATAGAGGACCTCAAATCGATTTATATCGCTAGTGATCAGGAAGGGCACCAGATCCCGTTGGGAGAAATTGCTAACTTTTATGCTTCAACGGGCCCTCAGACGATTGATCGCAAAGACAAGTATCGGTATGTATTTGTAAAGGGCGATGCAAAAGCTGCTCTTGAAACGGTGGCGAAACAGGTTAAAGAAGTTCTCAAGGATGTAAAGATGCCGGATGATTACTACTGGCGTTTTGGCGGCACTTATGAAGACCTGGTGGGCGGAAAATCCAGCATGAACCTCGCGCTTATTCTTACGATCGGGCTTGTTTACATGGTGCTGGCCTGCACTTTTCAAAGTTACCTTTTGCCTGCGATTGTCATGCTTGCTGTGCCGATGGCAACTATCGGAATTTGGCTCGCTCTCGCGATATCAGGAAAGCCTTTAAGTCAGCCTGTTTTTATCGGCATGATTCTTCTGGCGGGATATGTGGTCAACTCTGCCATTATCATGGTCGATCACATGAACCTGCTGAGGACTAAGGGAAAGAGTCTTACTGAGGCCTTAATTGCGTCGGGGTCAGACCGTATCCGCCCAATTGTTATGACGACCATATCCACAGGGCTTGGGTTTCTGCCAATGGCTATTAATGTCGGGCAGTCAAGCGATCTGTGGTCGCCTTTAGCGGTTACCGTTATCGGCGGGCTTCTAAGCTCTACGATCCTGACACTTTTAATCCTGCCTAATTTTATTGTGATCACAGAAGATATTAAGACGCTCATTAAAGCAATTGTTTTGAAAATCGGATATTTTTTAAAATCCTTCGGCCCTCGCTTGGGGCGCGGAGTTTAAGTTTTAAAAAGAATCGGCCTTGTGCCGTCAGGAGACTAAGATGGAAAATAAAGAGAACGCGAAAGCTCCCGAGAAGGTCCGGGATAACCGCGCTTACCGCAGGCGCGTCCGGAATATTTTGATTCACAAGCCGATGCAGCGCGAATTCACTTTTGTCATGATTTCGCTGCTGATGGTATCCACCCTGGCTATTGGTTTTGTTATTCATCAGACAATACGCGAAGCTGCTTTCGGGGGAGGTTTTCAATTCGGTAAGATAAATCCTTACGAGGTTCTAGCAGAAGTCAGTTACCAGCTCATCATTAGGGTGAGTGCCATTCTCTTTCTTACGCTGATCGTGATCGGAGTATTTGGAATCTTTTTCCTGCATCGTGTCGCAGGTCCTGTTTACCGCTTCCGCCAGATCTTTATGCGTATCAATGATGGTGAGTTCCCCAAATTTGTTCGGCTCCGCGAAGGTGACTTCTTTAGTGAAACAGCCTCGGAGATTAATCAGCTTGTGAATAAGCTCAGGTTTGACTTTGAGCGCCATCGGACAGCTCGCCATAGAATAGATCAAATATTGGAGCAGACGAAGGCGGGAGATCCCTTGCGTTCGGAAGTTTTGAAGCTGAAGGAGCTTATGGATAAGGAAGTCGACGTTTCGGCAAAAGCGGTTGTGAAACCAGAAGCCCCAAGTCAAAATATTAATTTAAGCTAAAAAATAATTGTCTTTAATGAATACAGTAAATTCTTATCATTGACTTTCTAAAGTTTGTTCGGTATACTTCCGTAATTTTTCTGCGGTACAAAGCTTCAAATTTTTAAAAATGTATTGACAGTTTCCTGAGGTTCTGTAAAATCCCCGTTTACCTCTCAAGGAAGCACTGTCTTTTTTTCTGTTTACTTACTTCACTTCAGCGTTTTGCTGGGGTAGCTCAGTTGGTAGAGCACGTCCTTGGTAAGGACGAGGTCACGGGTTCAATCCCCGTCTCCAGCTGAAACTCCAAGATCACTACCCCGGTTTGTTTACCGAAGTTGGATAAACTAGTAGAGATTGCGTACTCTGCAATGCAGGGTGGGCATAACACAATAAAGGATGAGGAGAAAGTCCCATGGCAAAAGAAAAATTCGAGAGAACAAAACCGCACGTGAACGTTGGGACGATCGGCCACGTCGACCACGGAAAGACGACATTGACCTGCGCGCTTACGAAAGTGCTCGCGGAAAAGGGTATGGCGACGGTTAAGGAATACGCGGATATCGCCAAGGGGGGTACGGTTCGCGACGATTCCAAAATCGTTACGATTGCCGTTTCCCACGTCGAATACGAATCTGAGAAGCGGCATTACGCCCACGTTGACTGCCCTGGACATGCTGACTACATTAAAAACATGATCACGGGTGCGGCCCAGATGGACGGCGCGATTCTTGTTGTCTCTGCCGTTGACGGCCCTATGCCTCAGACTCGCGAACACATTCTTCTTGCTCGTCAGGTCGGTGTGCCTGCGATCGTCGTGTTTCTCAATAAAATTGACCTTGTGGATGATGCGGAACTTCTTGATCTTGTCGAGCTTGAAGTTCGTGAGCTTCTTAAGAAGTATGATTTCCCGGGAGATAAAACCCCTGTGGTCCGCGGATCTGGTCTTCCGGCGGTGCAGAACCCGAAAGATGCTAAATCGATTCAGTGCATCTTGGATCTCGTGAAGGCCCTTGATGAGTTTATCCCCGAGCCTAAGCGTGATATTGACAAACCTTTTCTTATGCCGATTGAAGACGTTTTTTCAATTTCGGGCCGTGGTACGGTGGCGACTGGCCGTATTGAGCGCGGCAAGGTGAAGGTTGGTGAAGATGTTGAAATTATTGGTCTTCAGGAGGCCCCTCTGAAGTCTACGGTAACGGGTGTTGAGATGTTCCGTAAGCTTCTCGATGAAGGTTTTGCTGGTGATAACGT
>CAYRBY010000073.1:0-5209 GCA_964422635.1 uncultured bacterium | reverse complement strand
CTTCGCTTTGCAGTTCGTGAAGGTGGTAAGACGGTTGGTGCTGGTGTTGTGAGTGAGATCATCGATTAATTTCTGAAGGGTTCGTGCTTGGCCCGCAGCCAAGTCTTCCTCGGCTGCGGGCATTTTTCCCGCAAATACCCAAAATAAGAAATTCTCGGTAATCAGCTGGTTTCGGGCTGGCGCAGGTTCGTCAGCCTTAAAGGCCTTTTTTCTCCGGCGCTTGTTGCATATGTTGGAGGCCTGTAGCTCGAACTGGCTAGAGCGGCGGTCTCCAAAACCGCATGTTGCAGGTTCGAATCCTGCCAGGCCTGCCACTAAGTTGATGCTGTACATAGAAAGAAAGAAAAAATATGTTTGGAAAAGCAGGGTCGTTTCTTCAGGAAACTAAGCAAGAGCTGAACAAGGTAACTTGGCCAAGCCGCCATGAAGTTACGCAGGCTACCGTAGTCGTTATTTTTACAATGTTCCTTATGGCGCTATATATCGGGGCGATTGATTTTGTCCTTTCTGGTGCTATGAGAATGATCCTTGGATGAAGACCATGAGCGAACCGAAGTGGTATGTGGTGCATACGCAAACCGGCGTTGAAGCGCGGGTAAAAGCGAGTCTTGAAACGCGAGCTGAAACGGCTGGAATGAAGCACTTGATTCATCAGGTGTTGATACCGACTGAAAAAGTGAGCGAAGTGAAAGAGGGGAAAAAGCGTATCAGTGAGCGTAAGTTTTTCCCTGGCTACATTTTGATCCAGATGGATTTGACTGATGACAGCTGGTATTTGGTTCGTAATACGCCGGGAATTTCCGGCTTTGTGGGTTCGGGTAAGAATCCTATTCCTCTTTCTGATATAGACGTTGATCAGATTGTTCGGCAGCAGGAAGAGAAAACATCCAAGCCTAAACCTAAGGTTGAGTTTACTGTTGGTGAAAGTGTTCGCGTAAAAGAGGGGTCTTTTGCGAACTTCAACGGCACGATTGATGAAGTCAATCCGAACCGCGGCAAATTAAGGGTTATGGTTAACATTTTTGGACGCTCCACGCCGGTTGAGCTTGAGTACTGGCAAGTGGAAAAAATTTAATAAAAAAATTCGCGAGGCTCGTTCCACATGGCAAAAGAAGTCACAGGAAGTATTAAGCTTCAGGTTACAGGCGCACAGGCAAATCCGGCGCCTCCTATTGGTCCTGCGCTTGGTCAGCATGGCGTTAACATCATGATGTTCTGCAAAGAGTTTAATGAGCGCACTAAAGACCGTCCGGGTGTGGTCCTTCCTGTGGTTATCACGGTATACAAAGATAAGTCATTTACATTCATTCTGAAGTCTCCGCCGGTGGCCAATGCGATCAAGAAGGTCGCGGGTCTTGCGAAGGCATCATCGGAGCCGGGGCGTAATGTTATCGGGAAGATTACCCGCGATGATGTGGCTGAAATCGCAAAAGCGAAGATGAAAGATCTCAACACGACGAAGCTTGATTCTGCTTGCCGGATTGTCGAAGGTACGGCGCGGAGTATGGGTATTCAAGTCGTAGACAAGAAGTAAGGACGGAGGGTTGGTTGTGGCTCGCAAAAAAAGCAAGCGGTATCAAACACGAGTAAATGGATTAGAGCGGGAAAAGGCGTATACCCTTGATGAAGCTCTCCAGTTTTTGAAGAAAATCACTAGCCTTAAATATGATGAAACTGTCGCGTTAAATCTTCAGCTTGGTGTCAAGCCTGATCAGAGTGATCAATTGGTTCGCGGTACGGTAAGCCTTCCTAATGGAACAGGTAAAGATCTTCGTGTTATTTGTTTTTGTAAGGGTGAAGAAGCGAAGGCTGCTCAGGCTGCTGGCGCCAATCATGTGGGGGGCGAGGAGTTGGTTCAGAAGGTTATGGAAGGCTGGTTTGAATTTGATGCGGTGGTTGCCCATCCTGACATGATGCGTGAGGTTAGTAAGCTTGGGCGCGTGCTGGGACCTCGGGGGCTGATGCCGACGCCTAAAACGGGAACGGTTACACCTGATGTTGGGCGAGCTGTGAAGGAATTGAAGGCTGGACGTGTTGAATTTAAAAATGACAAAACGGCGGGTCTTCACGTGATTTGCGGCAAGCTCTCATTTACTGAAAAAGCGTTGAAAGAAAATATCCAAGTAGCCATTAAAGCTATTCGTGATGCTAAGCCGTCTTCGAGCAAGGGTGATTACCTTAGACAGGTAACAATTGCCCCGACTCAGGGACCCGGCATTCGGCTGGCTGTTAGCGCCCTTTAAGGAGTAAATTATGCCGTCATTGGTTAGACAACAAATGCTTGATGAAATTCGCAAGGAGTTCGATGCGAACCCCTATGCGTTTATTACCAGCTTCGAAAAGGCTACAGTTGCCGATTCTTCCGAGTTTCGACGCGCGCTTGAGAAGGTTTCTTCTCGGTCCCTTGTGATCAAGCAGACTCTTGCGAAAAAAGTTCTGACGGACATGAAGTGTGAAACCGCAGAAAAGTACCTCAAAGGCTCAGTGCTTGTGACTTTTGGGGACAAAGACCCGCAGAATATTTCGAAGGCGATTGTTGATTTTGTGAAAACCAACAAGAAGTTCGGAGTTGGCGGTGTTGTGTTTGAAAATCAGGTTTATGATTCAGAGTTTGTGAATCAGCTTGCGAAGCTTCCTTCGCGTCACGAATTGCTGACGCAGGTTGTGGTGCGGGTGAAGTCACCGATTTCTGGTTTTGTGATGACCTTGTCGCAAGTTTTGCGGGGCCTTGTGGTGGTCGTGAGTGAAATTAAAAAACAGCGCGAAGCTGGCCCTGCCGCAGCATAAAAATTATTTTATTCCAAGGAGGAATTGAGTCATGTCGGAACAAACAACGGTTGAAGAAGTGAAAGCTGAAGTTAAAGAAAAGAAAGAGGGTGTTAACGTGTCTGAAAAACTACAGGGTGTACTTAAAACAATTGAGCAGTTGACCGTTCTTGAGCTTGCTGATCTTGTGAAGGCTCTTGAAGACAAGTTTGGCGTGAGTGCGGCTGCGGCTGTTGCTGTAGCGGCTCCTTCTGCAGGTGGTGCGGCTGGTGGTGGTGCGGCTGCGGCGGAAGAAAAGGATTCTTTCGATGTCATCCTTGCTGATGGCGGCGCAAAGAAAATCCAGGTTATTAAAGAAATCCGTACGATCACGAACTTGGGTCTTAAAGAAGCGAAAGATCTTGTTGAAGGTGCTCCTAAGGTTGTGAAAGAAGGCGTTAAGAAGGATGAAGCCGAGAAGATTAAGAAGATTCTTGAAGAGCAGGGCGCTAAGGTTGAGTTGAAGTAAATTTGAAGCGCTTGTTTTTAGAAGATCTTTATAGGTTCCTCGTCAACGTCACTTTGGAGGCGTACTCCGTATGATCCCAGTAGCAGAAAGAAAAAATTTTACAAAGATTCACGACACCATGGATATTCCGAATCTCGTCGAGATTCAAGTGGAGTCGTATGAGAAGTTTCTGCAAACCGAAAGCCCGAAGCGCAAGCGCAAACGGCAAGGACTGGAGTCTGCTTTTCAGGAGTGTTTCCCAGTAGATAGTGTCGATGGAACCTGCCGGCTTGAATACACGGGCTATTCCCTTGGAAAGCCCAAGTATTCCATCGCGGAGTGCCATAAAAGAGGTATGACTTATGCGGCCCCTTTAAAGGTTAAGCTGCGTTTGGTCCGTAACGGTGTGGCAAAAGAGCAGGAGGTTTACATAGGTGAGCTTCCGCTGATGACGGAAACGGGGACCTTCGTTATTAATGGTGCGGAGCGTGTCGTGGTAAGTCAGCTGCACCGCTCTCCCGGTGTTTCTCTTGAAGAAGGACTTCATCCGAGCGGAAAGAAAATTCACAGCGTCCGCATTATTCCTTACCGCGGGGCGTGGATTGAATTTGAATCCGACATCAATGACGTTCTTTATGCCTATATTGATCGCCGTAGAAAGATCCTAGCAACAACACTGCTTCGGGCTCTTGGATACTCCTCAACTTACGATATTCTGAAAGAGCTTTATACGATTGAGAGCGCCAACATCAGTGATAAGGCTGCTCAGAAAAAATATGAAGGATATTATCTTGCTGATGATGTTCTTCATCCGGAAACAAAAGAATCTGTTGCCCCTGCCGGTTCGAAACTGACAAAAGACTTGATTGCGGTCTTGACGTCGAATGAGGTTTCTGGAGTCAAGGTTGTTAAGCTTTCTGGTGATGATCTTGCGATTATTCAAACCATTGAGCGGGATCCTTATCACAACACGAAAGAAGCGCAGGTTGCGATTTACCGCCGCGTCCGTCCTGGGGATCCTCCCACAGAAGCGAGCGCCAAAGATCTAATTCATAAACTGTTTTTTGACCCCCAGCGTTACGATCTCGGTAAGGTTGGACGTTTTATGCTCAATCGCAAGCTTGGAATTGAGCAGGAGACAGACGAGACTACGCTTCGTCCTAAAGATGTGATGCGGGTTATTTCGATGCTTCTCAAGCTTCGCTCTGGCGAGGTTCGTAAGGACGACATCGACCACCTTGGCAATCGCCGTGTTCGTTCAGTTGGTGAGCTTCTTGAGAACCAGTTCCGTGTCGGTTTGGTACGCATGAAGCGTTCTTGTCTTGAGCGTATGTCGATTTATGATCTTGATGCAGCGATGCCGCACAATTTGATCAATCCCAAATTGATTTCCGCGGCAATTAAAGACTTTTTTGGGCGCAGTCAGCTCTCTCAGTTTATGGATCAAACGAACCCGCTTGCGGAATTGACCCACAAGCGCCGTTTGTCAGCTCTTGGTCCTGGTGGTCTTTCGCGTGAACATGCGGGTTTTGAAGTCCGCGACGTTCACCCGTCCCATTATGGCCGTATTTGCCCGATTGAAACTCCGGAAGGTCCGAACATTGGTTTGATCGCATCGCTCAGTACGTTTTCGCGCGTCAATCAGATTGGTTTTCTTGAAAGCCCTTACCGCAAAGTGGAAAAGGGGCGGGTCACTGAAAAAATTGATTACCTTACGGCGGATATTGAAGATCAGTATGTGATCGCTCAGGCAAACGCCCGCATTGATGACAAGGGTAACTTCCTTGACGAACAGATCTCTTGCCGTTCCCGTGGTGATTTTCCTAAAAAGAAGCCGGAAGAAATTGATTACATGGACGTTTCTCCGCGACAGCTTGTTAGTGTTGCTGCGGCTTTAATCCCGTTTCTTGAACATGATGACGCTAACCGCGCACTCATGGGTTCAAACATGCAGCG
>CAYRBY010000072.1:0-10512 GCA_964422635.1 uncultured bacterium | reverse complement strand
CAAAGGCTTCATTTATTTCAAAAAGCTGGATGTCTTTCATGGAAAGCCCGGAGCGTTTCAGCACCCGGTAAATGGCAAAAACAGGCCCCAATCCCATTTCGCTCGGTTCAAGACCGGCATAGTCATACTCCGCAATAGTGCCTAAAATCTCATACCCTAAGGCTTTTGCTTTTTCCTCCGGCATTAAAAGGAGAGCACAAGCACCGTCCGTAATCTGTGAAGAGTTCCCCGCTGTTACGGTGCCCGAACGCCTGTCAAAGACAGGTTTTAATTTGGCCAGCATTTCAAGGGTCTGGTTTTCGCGGGCGCCATTGTCCTCCTGGACGAATTTTTCAAATTTCGGAGGAATAAACACCGTCATCATTTCCTCGCGCAGTTTCTCGCGTGATGCCAGCACTTTATTATTGCTCTCAAGGGCAAAGGCGTCCTGCCTTTCACGGGAAATGGCAAACTTCTTAGCCAGCACTTCCGCGGTTTGCCCCATGTTCAGCCCACAGACAGGGTCTGTAAGTGCGCTTTGAAGCGCGGCTTGCGGCGCAAAATTCTTTGGGCGAAACTGCAGCATGACCTGAATTTTTTGAAGGGGTGTCTTGGCTTTGGACAGCTTCATGAAAAGCCCGGCGGTCTGTTTACTAAAAACGAGCGGGGCGTTGGACATAGACTCGGCGCCGCCAGCGACTACAATTTCGTCAAGTCCGCAGCGGATTTTTTCAACAGCGCTTGTCACAGCCTCAAACCCGGAAGCACAATTGCGGTTCACCGTGTAGGCTTTTTTGTCTTTGGGAACACCGGCATAAAGACTGATCACGCGAGCCACATTCGCAGCGTCAATAGGCTGCCCCACACACCCCATAATGACTTCATCAATAAGTTTGGGGTCTATCCCGGTCCTCTGGAGAAGTTCCGTAACGCAAAGAGCTCCCAGTTTCTGAGCAGGCATCTCATCAAAAAGGGTCCACGCCTTGATAAAAGGCGTACGTATTCCATCGACCACGGCAATTTTTTTCATGCAGTTTCCCTCTCCCGGCCTTATAAACCTTTAAATTGCGGGATTAATATATCGACGCAACCACCGTTCGACTGAAAGGCCGCCTATCAAAATTGTACAGGAAACAAACGGGGGCTGCTAAAAGGATTCTTATCCCGCGCTGGGAGCTGGCGGGGTTGAAGGCAGGGGGTATTTCTCAGGGTGTTTATTGTAAGATTTAACGCAGGACCTGCAGCAAAAGCAGATTCTTCCTTCGGGTCGATCGACGCAGAATTTCTGCTTCACTTTCCGGTTTTTCATCACGGGACAGATGGTATTCAGGGCGGGGGGCGTATTGGCATACGCCTCCACCGCCATAAAGGCCAGCAAAAAAGTTATTGCGAAAATACGTTTCATTATCTTTAGCCGATTGGAACGCCGACCGAAATCCGGGCTTCTACGTCATTGGCCGCATGGTTTACACCAAAAAGAGCACCGATTGCAACCCAAAAATAGCGCCCTTCGTAAGCGCCGACAGGCCCCATGGCGATTTCATTACGATTGGAGCTCGGGGTCCAATAAGTTCCTTCTGCTTCCATGCCAAGGCGAAAACTTTCAAGCACTTCGTAATTAAAGCCAAAAGTATACTCGTGGGTCGTTCGCCCGCCTCCCCCAAGGTCGTTTTCCATGACCTGATTGTAAACCACGTTCAATTTATCGAAATCTTTGGAAAGAACGATTTTGGATTCGATTGAGTTTTTGTTGTCCTGCTTCGTCGGGTCGGTGGCCCATTCCACATAGAGCAGCGGATCTACAAAATATTTTCCTTTTTCGCCAATCCGGTATTTGCTCTCAAATTTGAAGCCATGGTATCGGGTGGAATCCTTTGCAGGCAGCCCATCGTCATCATAGCCTGCATGATTTTCCGTGACCCACTTCTGGTAGTTGGAAATATTCCACCTGTCAGTAACCCCGTACTCCACCTCCCCCTCATAGGTGAACTCATTATCGTTTGTCTGATGGCGGTCAGGGACCTCGAACTCTGTGTGGCTCTCCACCTCAAAGGTACCTTGAGGGAGCGTGCGATACTCCTGATTGAACACATACGTCCTCGCATGAGCGGAAGCCTCTTTGGTGCCCAATAAAAAAAACAGCCCCTGAAAAAGCAAGTAAGCCGCGGTTTGAATCTTTAAAGCTTTCATTTCCCATCTCCCTTAATTCGTGATTTGAAAGGCACCGAGCCGTTTTTTACATTTTCCGTATTATTTCTTATTAGGAAATAATCTTAATAGGAAAAAGTCTAATTTAAAGGCCGGACGGAATCAAGCACTATTTGGGGAGGCGCAAAATGCCCCTTCAAGACAATCTCTGAAGGAGCACCAGCTGCCGAGGGAGATTAAGCCGCTTTTCTCTTCCGCAGAAATCCAAGCCCTGCGAGCGCTCCGCCAAAGAGCAGAAGCGTCGAGGGTTCAGGAACAAACTGCTGTTTTTCATAATCAGGCAACGCAGAAGCATTGACCGCAAATGCATAAAAGTTACTCGGACGAAGGGAGTTAAAATCATTATCGTTCGTCACCCAGAGCAGATGCCGGCCATCGAAAAGATCCGGACCAAAAGCAAGCCCTTCGATTTTCTCAGGGAAGCTGGCGCCGGCAAGGTTGAACTCCGGATCCAAAAGATCAAGCAGCAATGTCTTTTGAACAGGAACAATGCCGGGAGGCAGTGCCCCTTTGGGAAGGACCGCTACAGCACTTACATCTGTTGCCCCGGCAATATCAATCCAGTAGATATTTTTGACAGCCGCATCGGAGCCGGCCTTTCCGTCACGCTCAATCACTAAAAATTCATGGCTATTGACAGCCACGATTTCATTGACCCCCAGGCTTTTGGAGGTGATCTGGTAAACATATTCTTTCGTCTGTCCTGTCGCAATGTCAATTTCCAGGATCCGGTTGTTCAGCCCCACCCGGCCGTTGGAAGCATCCAGGGCATTATCCTGTATAAGCGCATTTTGCATAATGCCAAACAATTTGCTTCCGTCCGGAGAAATCGCAAGCCCCTCCATGCCGCGGTTCACCTGCCTGCCGGAAGTGTTACCAGGCGGCAATTCGTTGTTAGCGGTTGCACTGGGGTTGGCAATTTTAAACTTGTCCGGCACATCAAAAGTACGAACTCTTTCTCCCTGCTTGTTGAATTCATAAACAAAAGGTCCGTATTCATCCGAGACAAAAAGATGGCCATTGTGTGCGACTCGGATACCCTCCGGATCCAAACGGAGACTGCTAGTGGAGTTGGATGCGTCAAAAGCGGCGGAAGATCCTGTGTAGTTCTGTCCGGCCCCATTAGACAAAAGAGTGGTATTAAGAAGACTCGCCGTAACGCTACCGCCCTGAATGGCAAGATTAATCTCATAATAGCGGTCGACATAGGATGTTCCGCCATCCGCCGGGCCGCGGTCAGGAACCGCCACATATCGGTTATCAATTCCTGTATAGGCAATCGCGGAGCCGAATCCTCCCATGCGGTTTTTGGGCGTGCCATCTTCAAGGTTTCCGCTGAATCCGGATGTATCGAAGGCATCCCCGGCAAAACTTCCCACTCCAAGCAAATCCACACTTATATTCGCCTGAGTGATCCGCGCTCCAGAAGACGCAATAAGAATTAAAAAAGATGCAGCTTTTAAGAAACGGTTGTTTGCGTTCATGGGAATCCCTCTCAAGCTGTAGGTTGTTGAATCACCTGTTTGATAAGGATTTTTGCAGGTTTGTTTGCCTGGGAAGGACGGACAGCGTAAAAACTATGTAATGTTTCCGTTCCTGCTTTTTAAGACGCTGGAATAGCCGTCTAAGGTTTGATACCATCTTGCACATCTAAGCCTTCACCCCAACCCATCATGGAGGCGTCATGCGTTTCTTCCAAATCAAAAAAGCTGCTGCCCTAGGGCTGTGTTTTGCATTTTTGCTTTCATCTTCTGGCTGCGCTTCTTTAAAGCCCGAAGAGTTTGCGGTCCACGGTTACCACGGAACCTCCACCATGAAAGAAGGCAGGAAAATCCTCGTGCTGGACTGGCTGGGGAATATTTTCGGGGCTTTTGAAAAACTCATCCTCTGGAACTGGAAAGTTTCGCGGCACAAAATTACTGAAGAGACCAAAGCTTCCATGCAGGCCTATATCGATGACAACCAGGAGACTCTGGGAGACGTGGAAATTCAGCTCAACCGATATGCCCCTCAGGATGCATGGCGAAGGCTTTTTAAAAACAAAGGCGTAAAATGGCCCTACAGGGTCTTCATGGGAAGCCTTGTTGTTTTAATCGCAGATACGCTTTGGATCAACCGTCTGTTTGGCTTCGATTATTACAATCCCTACACGCACACGGTGAACCTTTATACCGATATACCTTCCGTGGGTCTCCACGAACTTGGCCACGCCGAGGATTTTGCAGAGCGCCGATACAGGGGCTCTTACGCTTTCCTTCGCCTGATTCCTTTTTTTGATTTATATCAGGAATACATTGCGACGGACAAAGCCTTCAAATACATTCGCGGGAAGCGTCAGCTCGAAAGAGAAATCGAAGCTTACAAAATACTTTATCCTGCCTACGGAACCTACGTGGGCAGTTACCTTATCCCTTACGGATCAGTCGCTGGCGCGATTGTGGGGCATATCTGGGGACGCTCCGATGCCCGGCCGCTAGAGCGGGAGCTCAAAGCCCGGCAAGCGGCTTAGTTTTTGAGCTCCAGGCCTGGGAGAGCGGTTCCTCAATCTGCTTCGCGATCCATTCTCCAAGAGCCTTTTGGCCTTCGTTATTGAAATGAACTTCATCGGTAAAAGATTGCCGCAGTTCCGGAGAGTGAAAAAGCGGCGTAGTGTCCCGAAGGTCTAATTTTTTAGCCGCCGCTTCTTCCAGGATCCTTGCATGAATATCCGTTTTGATTTGTTCTTCGGGTGAAGTGTTCTTCTCAATCACGGAGCGGAAAGGCTGAAGAAAAGAAAATACAGGAACATTCTCCTGCCTGCAGGCTTTGATCATGCGCTCCAGATTGTCCGCATAAACGGAGGCTTGGGAGACCTTGTAATTTTCGCGCTTTCGGGGATGGTTCAAAATATCATGCCTCGCCCTGTCAAAAACCCTGCCCGCACGATACTCCCGGAAGTGATAATAAAATGCACTTTTCTGCCAAAGCCATTTCCGGAGACCCGCTAACGGAGAAAAGGCTGTCTCGTAGAGAATGCCCTGGTTAAAAGGATCTCCGGGGCGGGCCAGGGAATAGCTTGCGGCATCGTTATAACCATCCAGAATAATAACGGCGTCGGGCTTTCTCGGAATCACCATCATTAAAAGAGTCAGGTATTCCTGGGTCGACACCTGGGCATTTAGGGCGGCGGGAACAACCCTCACTTCTCTGCCCATCTTTTGAGACAAGCGCTTCTCCAAAAACTCAAACCAGCGGGACTCCCGCGATGAGGCGCCCGTACCGAAAGCCACGGAACCGCCCAAGACAAAGATCCGTTTTCCCGGAAAATCTTTCTGATCCGCAAGTGCCGCCCGCTCTTGAAAAAGCCAGGGACCGCCCCGATCCGAAATTGTGTTCACAGGTTTATCAAAATTAAAAATGTAATACCCGCCCTGCTTCTGATACCCGAAAGCCTCAGGACTCTCTTGATCGCCGGTTTTGTTGAGGTCACCGGCCAGTTTCCCTCCGGGCAAAGAAAAGTAGAAGTCTCCATTCATAAGATAAGGCTGAACAGCCCGTAACCAGGGCCTGGGGGCAGGAAGAAAAACTCTGGCGCCAATCTCTCCCAGCAGAAAAGCAAGGCTGAGCGAGATCAGCAAAAGAAGAACGGTTTTAAAAAATTGCAGCCGCAAAGCTAGAACTCCATGTTCTGGATCTTCAAGACGGTTTTAGCCGGCCGAACTTCAGAGCCTCAAGACTCCTGCGTGAGATAGGCCACCAAATCCTTGAGTTCCTTCACGGTCATGGTCGAAGAAAAATCTTTCATGGGAGACTGGACGTCATCTTCAGCTGACCCTTTTCCAAATCCGGGAGCTATGGAGTGCGAAGGAGCCATAATGGACGCGGCATAAGACTCCGCTGTGTAATTGGGTTCGGGTATCCCGGCAGAGGCGCGCAGCCCCTTCATCTGTTCTCCAACCAATGACAAGGGGCGGTCAGAATGCGGCGCCAAATCGGGGCCCCTCATTTCAGAGGGCGCGGAGGGAAGCGGCAGCTCGGAGTCGTGCTTAACATTGTGACAGATAAAACATTCGTATTTTTTGAAAACTTCACGCCCGGCCATTTTGTCCCCCAAAGGGAACTCCACTTCTTTGCCGTAATCAGGCGCTTCCGCCGCTAATACGCTGCTTGAAAAAACAACCATCATCACCAAACCGGTGGCGAGAATTTTCATAAGAAACTCCTTTCGAACAGCTTTATTTAGAGTTTGAGAAAACGCAGAAGCGCCGCATTAAACCGTTCAGGGTCTTCAAGATTAATGAGATGCCCTGCGTGGGAGACGACCTCCAGTACAGCTCCAGGAATCCGCGCATGCATTCCCTGGGATTCGGCAAGAGGAACAAAAAGATCTTCATCCCCAGCCCCAACAAGGACGGGCTTTTCGAGTTTCGTCATGAGATCCGTAGAATCGCAGCGTGCGGCCATGGCGTATAGGGAATCGGCCACTCCTTCCGGAGAGTTTTCCAAAATAAGCCGCCGCACCGTTTCAGCAACCTTCGGCTTGGCCGACAGTGTGGATTTACCGAGGAGGTTAGGAATCACTGTAGGGGTGAACCCCTCCAGCCCCTTTGCACGAATAAAGTCGATCGTCTTCATGCGTTTTTCACGGGCTTCAGGGCTGTCCGCGGAAGTGCGTGTGGAAAAAAAACCCAGCGCCCGGACACGCTCCGGAAACTGCCTGAGAAACTCCATAGCAACATACCCGCCCATGGACAACCCTCCGATAAAAACGGGCTCCGTAATCATCAGATGGTCGAGAAGTTCAGCCACATCCTTTGCCATGCCGGCGATGGACGGCTTTTTCTGCCTGGGCGACTTCCCAAAGCCCGGCAAGTCAGGGACGATCACGCGGGCCGCTGAACACAGAGCATCAACCTGGGGCCGCCACATTTTTCCCGAAAGAGGAAAGGCGTGCAGCAGAACCACAGGCGTTCCCTGTCCTTTTAATTCATAAGCCAGCATCTGTGCTTCCTGGGATGATTTACTTCAATTTAAGTTTCAAAAGCTGGTACCTGTCTTCGGGATTCAGCCCTTTTTGAATCTGGGACGCTGTGACATACAAGGCTCCATCCGGTGCAAAAGCCAGGCTGTCCGGCCAGCTTAAGCGCGGATCTGAAACAACAGGAACTGGATCTTCCCCGTCGAGCTTGCTGACCGCGTTTTTTTCGAGATCGGTTAAATACAGCGTGCCCTCTGCATCAAACTCCATGCCGTCCACCGGCCCCGTTTTTGCAACAAACTCAACTTTTGAATCCACCTCAGAAGCAGAAAGAGATTCATCCCGCAGCACCGATGTTGGGATTCTATAAAGACTCGTTCCCGTCAGTGCATGATAATACAAATAATGACGGCTCGGAGTAAGCGCAAGGCCGTCGCTGTGAACCTCCGGCTTCTGGTCATTTCTCCGCCATGGTTTTCCGTCAATCACCACATCGATGCCTTCTGATTGGGTTGAGGGATGGCCGTCGAGGAGCCTCCGGCTTTTTCCTGTCTTAAGATCCGTAACAATGATTCCGCCGCGGCCCGAATCCGTCAAATAGGCATAGTTATTCGCGGTATCAATGCGGACATCATTGAGGTAACTTTCCGGGAAAATTATTTTGTCGCCATACAGAATTTCCTGAACAACTTCGTTAGCTTTTAAATCGATCTTCAAAAGTTTGGCGGCCCCCGGAACAACTCCCTGGAACTGCGGATTTGCAGGGTCAAGAATCCATAAGAAGTCCTGATCATCCACAAACACACTCTGAACGCAGATAAAACGCTTGGCCGGATCTAGTCCGGAATCTTCGCGGTTCATTTCCGCATTTGGATAGGGAGTGACTGCACCCGAAATTTTATCTAATTCTCCGACAGCAAACGGAACAGCGGGTTTCCAAAGCGGGAAATTAACAAAGACCCGTCCTTCCCGGGAAACCGCAACCCCGGTCCACTGAGCCTTTGACTCCGCCGCCACGTTTATCTTGCTTACCGGGTTTTCTTCCGCAGCCTGTATTTTTGCAGAGGCAGCGATCAAGAAGACAGCACTCATCAAAAACGCTAAACGGATTCTCATATCTGCTCCTTGTGAATAAATAAAAACGTTCCTATCTTAGCACCGTTTTTGAACCTATTTGAATGGTATTTAAGTGCCGGCAGGCAAAACCGCTTTTACGCAGGAACAAGTGCAGGGGGAATAATGCCGAGTTTTCTCCGGTAGCATAAACGGTCCCGGGCCTCAGCGGCTACTGCGTGCGTTTTGGATACGTTCCAGGACGAAAAGGCATGCCTGGGTTTTTTACGGTGGAAAATCACTTTTGTGAGATCTGGATGTGCGTGAAGGAATTGATGCAGCAGCTTTAACGGATCCGTCATTCTTTCGAAGCGGCTGATAAAAAACGGGATGTACAAAATGCTGCCTTCTTCCTGGTCAGGCAAGCGGTCGCGATACTCACTCCGCCACTCCGGGATCCGGAAGGCACCGGCGACGGCCATAAGCCTCTCACCGGCAAAAGCCGTATACAGCCAGCCTTGTTTCTGCAGCCTGTTCAACCGCGTGATCCATTCAAACTCAGATTCCCACTCAAAAAAGCCGGAAGCCTTTACGAGTTCGTGAACCTGGATTAACAATTCAATATCCGACGGCTTATCGACCCGAACACTCATAGCGCAACTCTCCCTGAAAAAACTTCATCTAATCAACGGAAAAAAGCACCTGAAACTGAAGCGGAAGTTAAACGACTATAAGGAGATCCGAGGTAAACCGACGGGGATTAGACAGCTTTCTTTCTAAGCCAAATGCTTCCGCCCTTGTCCTTAAGACAAAGGGGCATGTGCTCAGCAAACCTTTTTTCGTGGAACTGTTCCAGGAAGGTATTAAAGAAAATAATTTCAAACGCCCGATTATATTGAAGAAAAGCCCTTAAGGCATAGGCCTCATTCCAGGCATAACCCGCATGAAGCCATTTTTGAAAATATTCGAACGGCCAGATGACGTCATGAAAATGAATCAAAACTCCTGGCTTAAGCCTCGGGAGAACACGAAAGAAAAGGTCCGTCACGTCACTGCCCGCCTTAAGCACGTGAGAAGAGTCCACAAAAAGGAAATCATCTTTTTCAAGCCGGTCAAAAAAAGCAGAGTCAACGGTTTGGAATTTTTGCTTAAGGATATTCATACGCTTCACCTGCGCTTCAGGCATTCTGTCCAGAAGGTGCCCGGGATACGGCTCGATAAAATGGAACTCTGTTTTACCGTCCAAAAAAAGCTCGTCGACATCGAGCATGGCACAGGAGGAAAAACCGCTCCCGACCTCGATGATGCGCCTGGGACGGAAGTAACGCATCATGCTGTAGAGCACAATGGCGTCCGAGTAGCTGAAGAAATCGTTTTTAAAATAAAAACGTCTCTCTGGGGTTTTGTCGTCCGGAAAAGGCTGTTCATGATAAAGCTTTTCAAATTCTGCGAGGAGCTGGAGCTGAGCTTTTTCATTCAGATCAACGCCCGGAATTTCCGGGCAGGCGGGATCCAGTTTCTGTTCATACTCCCTGACCTCTTCAAGGTTCGGGACCGGAGAATAGTAGTGGCCCGGAGCCCATCGGGTTTTAAATCGGAGCAGCTCTCCTTCGGCCTCTTTAAGACGTTTCTGGAGAATGCCGCATTCGCATGGAGCGGCTTCGAGAGGTTTCTTTTGTTTGTGGATTATTTTTTCAAGGAAGGATTTCACATGACACCCTGCTGCCACCGGGGTTGAGATAAGGCCCTGAAGCGCGTTTGCGCCTACTGACTGCCTTTTAGAAGATATAAAAGGCCGTCTTCAACTCGGTAAATCATCGGGGCAATGAGGATTTTGGGGTATCGCTGGCGAAGACGGTGAGCCTCGGTCGCCACAAAATCTATTTCATTACCGATTTCAAAAAGAGGCGCAAACTGATGGAAATAGGCTTCCGCCTGAGAGGGTTCCCAGCCGGCACCTTCCGTAAGGCCCTGCACAAAAAGTTCCTTTCGCGCCTCAAGGTTAACCATGCCGCACTGGGTGTGCCCAATAAGCGCGATGTAACGGACACCGCCTACAGCAATCGCATAAGAGACCTTGAATTCGGCGTAACGCATATTGCCGCCGCCAGCCCTTAAAATAAAAGCGAAATTCTCGGGGATTCGAAGCTGCTTACGGCTATCCATGCACATTCCGACAAGGAGCTGGGCACTTGCAAAAGAAGAGTCGACGGGTTTGCCTAGATTGTGATACTCAAGCAAATGGCCAATCGGCGTATCACGGTAAACGGCGGGAATGTCTTCTGAAGACTGAACAGCTTTTAATCGATCCATTA
>CAYRBY010000071.1:0-10653 GCA_964422635.1 uncultured bacterium | reverse complement strand
CTTGCGGCTATCATGATGAGTTTTGCCTGGCCGCTGCGGGGCCAGTTTGGACATGAGTGGGGAGCCGCAATTACAGGCGGTATGGCAGGTTCTCTGGGCGTCCTTTTAATTCCGTCAGCAGTTTTTCGAGGGGCGTTTGCGCAGGCCGTTTTTTTTGGAACTCTCGGCTTTATCCTTGGCAGTGAAAATCTTCCGTACGGAGCGACGGTCGATTACATTCTTCAGCAGCCCAGTCTTCTATCTTCCATTCCGCAGCTCCTTGAACTTTTATTTATAGGAGCCTCCTGGGGGTGTGTGGGTTCTCTTTATCTGGGATTGGGTCTTTCTGAAAAGGCAGTTTCATTCCGCGATTACCTCGTGATAAGCCTTTCCGGCATTGCGCTGATTGCCTTAACCTTTTTTCTGGACAGCAAAGCAGAGGTCATTGCGATTTTCACCCTGCTCATTTTGTTTCTCTTTTCATACAATGCCAGGGTTGTGAAATCTCAAACGATCCAGGATATGGGGCTCGCAGGCCTTTTGGGATTCGGCTTTGGCTTTGTGGGGGCCGTGATGATTCTTTTCTGGGGAAATAAGGGCTATTTACCGGGACCGCCGGATTGGTGGACGCTGCGTGATCAGATCTGGGGAGGCTTGGGAGGTCTTGCGCTCGCTCTTACAGCCTGGAAGGCTTTTGAGCGGAAGGATGCCCCCGTGCTTCTGAATTCAGCAGGGTTCCAGCGTTTCGGGTTTATTTTTTTTACCACAGGGATCTGTGCGTACAACACCTGGGATGTCTACCAGAAGTGGTTTAAATCCTCTCCGCCGGCCCCGGAGCCTTTGCTGGCCGCCGCTCTGCTTGCCGGCGGTGCTGCAGTTCTCCTGGCGGCGCTGTTCTATTTTCTTGCTGTTCCCGAAGCCGTCTTTTCCGGAAGCAAGTTAAACAAGACGCTGCTTGGAACTTTTCTGATGTTTTCTCTCTACCTCGCTTTTTTTGCGATTGCCAAGTCGATTGTCTATTCCGGCTGGGGAGTTTGGGAGACGGGGTTCACGCTGTTTGTCTTCAATTCAGTTCTGTTTGTTTTTGTCATGCCCTTTATTCTTTTGGGTCCGGAAAACACCTGAGCTCGAAAGCCTTTATGCGGAACTGGGAACTCTCTTTAAGATAGTGTATGATGCTGTCTCATTTGCTCACAGAAACTGTACCTTTCAGGAGTCTTGACATGCCGAATATCAAAGCCCTTTCTCTGCTGCCCTTATTTCTGATGCTGTCCCTGAATTTTCAGGCAGCTTCTTATGCTGAAGACGCCGCACCCTCGCAGGCCATCCAGGCTTTTCTGGAGGCTGCAAAATCCATGGAATTTCCTGTTAAAGATACTGCGGCGCATCAAGAGAAAGTCCAGCGCGCAGATGCCTACCTTGATCTCGAAGCCATGGGCCGCAAGGGGCTTGCAGCCAATTGGGACGCGGCTTCACCCGAAGATCAAAAGGCCTTTATGGAGCTTTTATGGAAACTGATCGAGAATATTGCGTACCCCCGCACACGCAAATTTCTGGACACCAAAACCGTCGAGTACAAAGAGCCCAAGTCTATTGAAAAAGGTTTTGAGGTTGAAAGCACTGTCAAAGACCCGCAGGCAGAGCTTAACGTCCCCATCGTTTATTATGTCGCCCAGGAAAACGGCCAGTGGAAAATTTACGACATCTTCCTTGATGGCATTTCCATGACCGAAGACTTGAGCTATCAGTTTGATAAACTGATCCGTGATTCAGGCTTTTCCGGTCTTCTCACCCGCATGCGCGAACGTCTTGCCCAGGCCGAAAAAGAAACGCTGGGCGCATGAGCCCAGAACCCGCTGAAAAAGGAACAAGACAAGCACGTTTTATCTGGAAGTATTCTTTTGGCATTCTCGCGCTGATCCTTGCAGTGACAGCGCTTATCTTTCCTGCCGCCGGCGGCCTCAAGCTCAAGGCCAATTTCCTCGGTCTTCTGCCTGAGAACCAGCCAAGCGCGATCAGCCTTAACAAGCTTGTGACCAAGGTGGGAAGTACGAGTTATGTCATTGTGGCCATTGAATCTCCTGATGAAGATTCTGCGCGGCTTGCGGCCGAACGGCTTACCAAAGACGCAGTGACGTTCAAAGATGTCGAAGCGGTCGATAACCGTACAAGCAGTCCGCAATTTGCCAGCCGCAAACTTCTTTTCCTCAATCTTGAAAGCCTGAAGAAGCTGGAAGCCAATATCCGCGATGTGATCGCGCATTACCGCCGTCAGAACAACCCCTTTTCTCTTGGGCTTGTCGAAGAAGAGGCCCCGAAGATTGATATCGATGCGCTGAAACTTGAACAGAAGATTTATGGGGTCGGGGCTTTTGCACGTAAGGAAAAAAACTCTTTCATGAGGGTGGTCCTCGTGAAGCCGTCCTTTCGGGTCGGAGATTTCGGCCCTTCACAGGAACTGTTTCTAACCATCGAGCAGCGCCTTGATGAAATCTCAAAAGAATTACCGAAACCGATTACCTACGGCATCACTGGGCCCTACAAAACCCGGTATGAGGAATATGTCACCATCAAGGAAGACCTCAAACTGACAACGATTGTGACGGTTGTCTTGATCGTGCTCATTCTGATCGTGGGGTTTCGGAACATCCGCTCCCTGGTCTTATCCTTGGTTCCTCTTGCGATCGGGATGGTCTGGATGTGTGCTTTTGCCGCTTACACAGTGGGCTACCTTAATCTTATTTCAGGTTTTTTGCTTGGCATTATGACCGGGATGGGGATCGACTACTGCCTTCACATGCTGGTCGATCTTGAAGAGGAGCGGAAGCATTCCGCATCTTCAAAAGAAGCGATTGAGCGCACGATCAAATCTATCGGGATGCCGCTTGTTACCAGTGCACTTACGACCTGCATTGCTTTTTTCTCTTTATGCGTCAGCGGCTTTGAAGGCTACCGGCATTTCGGACTGATCGCGGGGACAGGCCTTATTCTTTACCTGGTGATTATTTTCTACGGACTTCCAAGTATGATTGTGGCCGGGGAAAAACTGAAGATCTTCAAGTGGGAACCTTCGGGAAAAGCTTTTCACCTGGCCGAACCCAAGCCGGGTCCTGTAATCGCAATGGTCCTGGGTGGAATTCTGATTTCTGCAGCAGCGCTTTTTTATGCTCCGAAGATCCAATTTGAATACAGCTTTGCAGCGCTTCAAAGCCGGGACTCCAAGGCTATTGATTTAGCGGCAAGAATCGGCGACCACTTTGGCGTTGTTTTGAACCCTGTGGCTGTTTTGACACCTAGCCGGGAGCGTGCGCAGGAAGTTGCAGCCCAAATCAATGATGACGCGGCTAGAAACCCGAATACGAAAATCGATTTTGCGGCGTCACTCATGACGCAGGTGCCGCGCGATCAGGAAGAAAAAATAAAAGTGCTGGAGCAGATTGAACAAACCTTCCAGCGGTATGACCAGCTTATCAAATCGCTGAAGCCGGAAGTTCAGAAGCAGATCCGCGAACTTCGTGAGCAGCTCAAACCCGTCCCTTTTGGCGCGGAAGATTTGCCGCAGTCGATTCTTGAGCAGTATGAGGGCAAGACGCGTGAGTTTTCCGTCGTGTTTGTTTATCCCAATGAGAGCATTATGGACGGAAGGGTGGGGAAGAGCTTTGTGAAAGAACTTCGGGGGCTGAAGCTTCCTGCGGATGCTGAGCTTGCCGGAGAACCGATGATTTATGTGGATATTCTGAATATGCTTGAGCACGACACCCCAGTGGCGCTCGGCATCAGCCTCGGCGTCATCATCCTTCTCCTGTTCATTCACTTCCGGAACCCGGTCGATGTGCTCTGGGTGCTGTCGCCGGTTTTAACAGGCATGCTGTGGATGATTGGGGCGGCAGCATTTCTTGGCGTGAAATTCAATTACATGAATATGGCGATTCTTCCGACGGTGCTAGGCGTCGGAATTGACAGCGGGGTTTATATTTTTCACCGCTTCAAAAAAGAAAACAAATCCACGATGTCTCAAATCCTGGAGAAGACCGGGAAAGCTGTCATTCTTTCATCCGTCACAACCATGGCTGCTTTCGGGAGTCTGTTTCTTGCGCACCATCAAGGCATGTCCTCCATGGGAGCCATTGGCTTTCTTGGATTCGGGGCCTGTATGCTGGCATCTGTCGTGTTTGTTCCCGCCGTGATGGAACTTATCGCGCTGAGGTACTGGCATCCTTTCGGACATCAGAAAAAAAACGAAAGCTGAGCGCTCAGGCCGCTTTCTTTGCAGCCTTTGGATCCCGCCTCAAGGTCTCATCCAAAAGATCCAGTTCGTTCAAGAGCACGTAGTAGGCTTCATGAATGGATCCGTCCGGGTATTTCACAAGATGGGGCTTCCCCGTGGCTTCAGAGCGCCACACGTGATTCTTGATAAAAGTGCGCGCGTCTTGTCCCTTTTGATAACGGTTGCGCATCAGCCACATCCCGCCCCGGTAAGCTTCAAGCCAGTTATACCAGCTGCCATCATGATAAAAAGACAAGTCCTGAGCGGACTTTAAACGGCTGAAAAGGTAGGTTTGTACATTCACATCTGAACGCGGGCTGCTTAGGAACTCCAGGTAAGGGGCCGTGTTTTCGATCGGGGTGGGGCCGAGGTAAACCTTTTGTCCTTGAGGGGTTACGCCTTTTAAAGTGCTTGACGCGCAGCCGTTTGAAAACATAGCAAGAATAAGAAAAAAGACAGGTGCTAAAAAGGTGCGTAATCTCACATCAATCTCCTTCGGATTTTTGATACTTGTTCGTGGTAGCCGGATTATGAGGGCTGGCCCTCTCTGAGTCAATATTCAGAGCCTTTCGGGTATGGAAAAAAACCAATAATAAATCTCCGGAATGGGGTAAAAACCGTTATAATACAACCGTTCCAAGCGAATTCAAATCCCACTTCAACGCCTTAAAGTTCTTCAAATTCGGCGGGAAAAGAGACCCATGAGCAAGAAAAAAACCATCTCGACTGGAACTTTGCTTTACCACTCCGTTCATGGATTATGCCGGGTCGACCGCGTGATGAACGAACGCGAAGGCGGAAAAGATGTCCTGAAGTGCGTCCTGGTTCCCAAGATTGCCAGCAAGATGAAAGTCCGCTATGTCATGCCAGTTGCGGATCTCGAAAACAGCGGTTTTCATGAGCCTGTTTCTGTCAAAGGCGCGAACGAGATTCTCGATTACCTGAAGGTGGGAGACGTCTCCGAGCACGCTGAAGCAATTACCGATGTTTTAACCTCTTTTCCTACCGATTACAGCCTTCGCACTTTCGCGAAAACGATCCGTGCCCTTTCCAAGAATGGTCTTGAAATCAAAGACCAGAGAAAGCGGCAGATGCTGGAACGTTCCGCCAAAGGACTTGTTGGAGAGCTTTCCTGGACACTTCAGATGCCTTTGAAAGAGACGGTCCAAAAAGTCTGCAAAAGTCTCGGCGGCCGGGCCAAAATGAATGCCGTGGTTTTGACTGCCCTTGAGCGGGCCGGCGAAGACTAATCCTTGCCGGATTTGTCCTGTCGGCTGTTATTTACCTGCCTGAAAATCCCTGAATTCCCTAGCGAAAACCCAGCCCACTGCTGAAAATCGAAATTAAAGTTATATAAAGACAGGAATTGCTTCATTTGAATACCTATAAATATAGAAAGGAGTATTCCCGTGTTACCTTTTAAACAGGTACCCGAACGGCGCCTTTTTAACAGACAGGATGACTATGTCACCAGTCAAACACTATGTCCTCAGGCGATTGGCCGCTTTGCTGACGCTGAGCTGTTTTTTTCTGACCCAGCTCATGACTCCCGCATTTTCTGCCAGCGGTTCTGATCCTGCCGTTTCCACGTCTCCCTCCGCAGCATTTCCAGAAGATTTAAGCACTCTTAAAATACCCGCGAACATCGGCAAACTTGAAGAAGTTTTTCAGGGCAAAGATAACCGGCTGGTTATTCTGCTGCAGGATGCCCACTCCATTCCAAATGCGCAAAGAAACATCCGTAATCTGATTGATTTTTTTCAGCAGACCCACGGACTTGAAGCCATCGCGGTAGAGGGGGCTCGAGGCAAACTGGACCCGCAGATTTTCAGGAGTTTTCCGGACCGGGAACTTTTAAAGGGGGTTTTCAGCGAGTATCTGGAAAGAGGTGAGCTCACAGGAACAACCCTTGCGGCTGTCTTCAACAAAAAAATTGCGGATTATCAGGAAATCGAAGACTGGAAGCTTTACGAAGAAGGGTATGGGTATTACCTGAGTGCCCTTCAAAAACAGGATGAGATTTCACAGCTGCTTTTGAGAGAGACTGAAAATCTGCAGCTCCGGAAAAATCAAAACTATTCACCGGATCTTCTGAGGGTTGACACGGCCTTGAACGGTTTTCGGACCCATGAGGTAAACCTGTTGGAGGTTTTAAAGACATTGGCAGCCGTGAAGGCGCCGCCTGCCGGCAGTGAGCTGGCGCTTATGCTCGAAGAAAGCGCCAAAACCGATGAAAGCCGCATTCCTCTCGAAATAGAAGTGAAGTCTATTGCTGAGAAGATGAAAAAGTATTTTCTGGCGCACCCTGCCGGAGTTAAGGCGGGCACTGTCTCAGAGTTCAATGAAAAATATCAGGCTTTTCAGACATCGCTTATAACCGCGGAACAATTCGCTGTTTTCTTGAAGGATGCGGCCCTCGACCTTGGCCTTCCGGTTGTGTTCTCCGGAGATTTTCAGAATCGGGTGAAGAAGCAGAAAAAAATAGAGGATATTGAGGGAACCCGTTTTTTTGACCAGTTTGAACATTATGCAGAGTCCGTCAAAGCAGGACTTTTTAGAGGCCCGGAAGACCGGGCGCTGGATGAGGAATCGCGCCGTCTCTACCTCCTCGAAAGACTGAGAAATCTTGAAGTGACCCGTGACCAGTGGCACCAGCTGAAAAGCTATGCGCGAAGGGGAGCCTTTGAAGGTCCCAACAACATCTTTCTTGATCAGAGTGATTTGGAGCGCTTGCTTCCTGAGGAAGATCTGCGTTCGCTTTTTGTGCCCCACCTTCTTTTCTATGAGAACTCCGAAACACGAGACGAAGTATTTACAAAAAATCTCGAAGCTATTCTGCAGAAGCAGGGCACGCGGAAGGCCGTGATGCTTGTGGCTGGCGGCTTTCACACGGAAGGCGTTGTCAGCAGGCTGCGGGAAGAAGGAATCTCCTATGTCCTGCTGATGCCGCAAATCGAATCGCTGCCCGAGACTGTTTATTACCAGGAGCACATGAAAGGCAATGTTTCCTGGAAGGATTATTTCCAGCCTGAAGGCGGCGACGTGAATGTGTACAAAGCTTTTGTCCGTGCAACGCGTGACCGGCTTCAAATGTCCGCGGCAAACCAGAACGACCGGATGAATAAGGGGGCGCTTCTCAAAGACTGGCGCGACCAGGTGATCCGTGATCTTTCCAAGGAAGGAAGGATTTCGGACTCCGCGCAATACACGCGTTTTATGGATGAGGCGGTAGATAAGTCCGGGCAAAAGCCGGGAGTTCCAGAGCTTCTGGAAAAGGCGGATCTTTTTGTGGCAGGCCTTAAAGAGCTCCGCGGCAAGGGGCAGCTGACGGAAGCGAACATTCTCGGGCTTCTTCGTCCGGCGACCATGGCACCGGAAATCCCAACCAATGCACTTGTCAATCAGCCCATTCATCTCGCTGAAGCGTCTGCCCCGGAGGCTCGTTCCGAACTCCGGTCGCTGAATGAAAAAAATGCCCCGCTTTTAAGCCGAAGAGCTTTTCTGACAAAGGCTGCCGTTGCTTTGACTGCTGCAGCCGCCGCAGGAACTGCAGCCTATAAAATTTTCTTTTCGAAAACGGTGAACTCAGAGCAGCAGAGGATTCTTAACGAAGCCTTTGAGATTCTGAAAAGCCACGATGCGACCCGGGCATTCCTTGACAAGCTTGGCTCTGACAAGCTTGAGTTCTCGTTCTCTGTGGAGGATTTGACGCATGATGCGGAGGTCTCGGGAAACAAGATTGTGATTAATCGCCGCTATTTTGAAAGCACCAAGGATCCTAAAGATTATGCAGCCCTGATTCTTCACGAAGGGACGCACTACATCCGCGAAAAGGAAGGGCGTTGGGCCCAGAATGATCTCCTGACAGAAGAAATTGAAACACGGCAGGAGACTGTCGATGGGTTTAAGGCCATTTTCGGAGAGACTGCGGAAGAGGTTCTCAATCTTGATTTTGAAATTCAGCAGGCTTTGAAGGCCCGAAACGCGGGTCTGAGAAATGCTTTGATGCCGCTTTTGATTACAGATTCTCCGGCTCTGGCGGCAAATATTCCGCAGCGGGTGGGGATGGGCGACTTGTACTTCCTCCTGCGCCAGTTTGTAACTCAAGAGGTGCAAGGCGGGCGCGCCTATCCAATTATTCTTTCCGCAGTATCCGCAGAGGTCGGCACAGAAAAAGGGATCCGCATCACCTACCGGCCTGAAGATGCAGGCGGGAATGCCGCAGTCATCATGGGCTTAAACGGCCGTGTTCTTTTCCGGCAGGGGGAAGGAAAGAAATTATCCCAGGCTGAACAGATGCGCGGGTTGGGGCGCAGTCTTGCCCGGGTGGCGGCGCAGCCGGGGCTTCCCGCCTCTGTGCGATCAGAACTCAGGCAGGTTGCGGCTTTGCTTGAAGATTTTCAAGCAGCCGAGACTGAAGGGCGGATTTCTCTGGTTGAGGGCGAAGAGGATCTTGAGCTCTTGGTGGGGGATGTCAGGGTTCAATTTCGGCAGGGGCAAGAGAAGGGCGGTTTTGGTACGGTTCGTCTCACCAGGCCTGACTCAGATGGCAATGTTTATGCCGTCAAGTTTGTGGATTGGGCGCCGTCTTTTGTTTTCCGTGAAGAGGCTGCAAATGATACGGCACCCGTTAACGCCGATGCGACTGTGGTGCATGTGCCGGAAAAATTCGGGGAAGCCCCTGACCGGCACAGCGAAATGGCTTTCCGGATGTTGAAGCGCGCTGAAGCTGTCATGTCGTATCTTCACAATGATGAAAACGAAAGCAAGAGTTTCGCGGTTCCTAAACTTGTCGGCTCTGGAGCCTTCCAGAACGGATACTACATTGTGATGAAGAACCCGGCGGGGCAGGATCTGGACAGTGCGCGGAAAGAACTCTCCCTTCAGGACCGCCTGGAGGTTTATAAGGCCTGGGGGGAGGAGAATTTCAGGCTCTTGCGGGAAGCCGGGATTGCTCCACAGGACATCAAGTCGGCAAACTTTCTCTTAAACGGCAAGCGAGAGGATGGCAGCTATGGTTTTACGCTGATTGACAATGACGGCTATCTTCCTCTGGATGAACGTGAACTGATTCCCTATCTCACCAATCTTTCCAGTGACCATCCGCTCAAGACGGCTTTTGGGGACGGGTGGTTTGACGGGTTTTTTGTTCAGAGTGCCCCGACCGGTTTTAACGAATTAAGTGCTCACGAGCGCGGTTATCCGGAATTTAACAAATTTATGGGGGTTGCTCTTACGGCCCGCGAAACAGGTGTTCCTGAATCCCGGGTGATTGCGATCCGGGAGCTTATTTATGGATTTTCTACCTTCTATCAATACCTGAAAAATATTTACCCGTTTGTTTTTTTTGATGAGACCCGTCAAACCGTGAGCGGGCGCCCCTGGAATTATTCAGGCGGAAACTCGGAGCTTTACGCGGATGATTTTTTTGAAGGTTTGTCAATTTCCGAAAGCGAAAGGGTTGGGCAGATTCTTTCCGAGATCAAGGCCCTGGAAAATTTTGATCTCGTCTATTCCGAGTCGGAAGATTTTGAGGAAAAGGCCAGAGACTATGTCGCCGGCCGCTTTCGGCAGTTAAAAGAAAAAATCGAAGAACTTCAGCGTCTGGCTGAAAAAACAACGGGGGAAGAAAAAGTCGCTGCGGCCCCTCTTAGTTTCGGGGAAGATACTTTTGTTCCGCAGGCCGCCCAGGTGGATACAGGAGTGGTGAATGCAACGATGTCTTTTGCGCGTTCAGAGCTTCGAAGCGAAAATAAAGCCGCCCAGCCCTCTGTTCAGGCAAAAGCGACCCAGGGGGCTACATTCTTTGCAGACAAAACCGTTCGTGAAGTTCTGCAGGATGCAAAAAAGAATCTAACGAACTACCGGGCGATGCTTGGGTTCTCAGCCATTCTCGTAACAACCTTGTTTCTTATGCCCGCATTGGGATATTCGCTCGCCGCGCTTTTTATCGTGATGATGCCTGTCCATGAGTTTGGGCATTATGCTTTTGCAAAATATTTTTACGAAAAAAGATTCGGAAAAGCTGGAACCGATCAGAAGATCGAAGACAACAGGCCCGGGCTGGCTCTGGTGGGCCGATGGGTTCGAGGAGTCATACCGCAGCCTTCGATTATTTTTGAGGAGAATCAGTATAAAAGCCGTGAACAGGCTGTCATCAGCATCGCAGGGTTTGGTGCAGAATTAATCGTGGGCGGTGCTGCTTTAGCGGCCATTTATTTTCTTCAGCCAGCTGGCTGGATTGCGGCTTTGCTCGGCGCCGTCATAACACTAGCCTTTGTCCTTACGCCGATTCGTCTTGTCCTTGAAGCCTTCAGTCCCAATGGAGACACCTCAAAATTTATTAAAGCTTTGAAAGGGCAGCTGCCTTCTGTGGATTCACCGGCTTCATCGCCGCCGGCGGCAGC
>CAYRBY010000070.1:0-10670 GCA_964422635.1 uncultured bacterium | reverse complement strand
CCTCAGGTCAGCATGTCGGGAACTGAAGTCGAGGATATCGAGAAACTGGCTGAAAATGCCTCTGTGATTCAGCTGGTAAACCAGATTATTCTTGATGCCTATCGAAAGGGAGCCAGCGATATTCACTTTGAACCTTATCGCGGCAAGGTTCGCGTGCGCTACCGAATTGACGGCGTTTTGCAGGAATCACCGCTCCCCTCGGAAATGAAGTCTTTTTTTTCAGCCATGCTCTCCCGTATTAAAATTATGGCGAACCTTAACATCGTGGAGCGCAGGCTCCCGCAAGATGGAAAGGCGAGGGTCAAAACGCAGGATCAGAATCTTGATCTGCGTGTTTCCTCGATTCCAACCCCGCACGGGGAGAGTCTTGTGATCCGCATCCTTCCCAGCAAAATGATCCGTCACCTTGAAGAACTGGGTTTTGAAGAAGGCCAGCTTTACCAGTTCCGGGAATTGCTTCAGAAGCCCCACGGGATTATCTTTGTAACAGGGCCAACGGGCAGCGGCAAAAGCACGACCCTTTATGCCGGCTTATCTTTTCTTAATACAGGTGAAAAGAAAGTTATCACCATAGAGGATCCGGTGGAATACGAACTGGAAGGTACGACTCAAATTCAGGTGGCTCCGGAAATCGGCCTTACGTTTGCCGCAGGTCTCAGAAGCGTTCTGCGTCACGATCCTGACATTATGATGGTGGGGGAAGTCCGGGATCTGGAAACCGCTGATATTGCGATCAGGGTTGCGTTGACCGGGCATTTAATTCTTTCGACCCTGCATACCAACGATGCCGCCAGCGGTGTGACCCGTCTGTTAGACATTGGAGTGGCCCCTTACCTGGTGGCTTCCAGCGTGAATGCCTTTATTGCTCAGCGGCTGGTCCGTGTGATTTGTCCGCAGTGTAAAAAGGAAGATAACTCTGTGCTGCCCGCTATTGCCGATCTCATCAGGCGTGATCTTGGCCTTTTACCGGATCGGGCCATCAAACTTTTCAGGGGAGCAGGGTGTGATGCCTGTAACCGGACCGGATATGCAGGAAGAATTGCTATTTATGAAATCCTTCCTGTAACACCCGCTATAAGCCGTTTGATTTTTCAGGGTGTTCCTGCTGAGGAAATCAAGGCGCTTGCGCGGTCGCAGGGGATGAAAACACTTCGTCGTCAAGGCTGGGAAAAGGCGCTTCAGGGGATTACGACCCCCGAAGAAGTTCTTGAGGCTGCTCCGGTGGATGAATTTCCGCAGTCCATCTCTCTGCCCCAGTCCGCTGAGGAAAAAAAAAGCGAACCTGATTCAGAGACTCCTAAAGCAGATGATACAGCGTTCGATGAAGACAACTCCTATTTCGCAGATCGCCGCGCATTTGTAAGACGTCAGGCTCACCTTGAATTTCGTTTCCGCGAAATTGATGTGGAGCGTGATGAATTAAAAAACGAAGTAGAGTCGCTGGTTGCCTATGAGGGTGCGGTGACTGACGATATCAGCGCGAACGGTTTGTCATTCACTTTTGAACGAGAATTTACTCCCGGCGCAGCGCTTGACCTCCGTATTCAGCTCCCTGATGGCCCCGCGATCTCCTGCGTGAGCCGGATCGTCCGGGTGATGAAAACATTGAACCCGGAAAGAGGACCAGGGTTCTTTTTGTTTCAGTGCGGGGTGACATTTCTGGCCATTAACAGCACGGACAGGGCGAGGCTCGAAAAATTCTGTAAACAAAAAGGCCCGCTCGTATGAAGAGCTACCGTTACCGCGCCAAAAAAGGCCCCCGAGAAATTGTGGAAGGTACACTGTCCGCTGTTTCCCAGGATGAAGCCATTGACAAAGTGAATGCTATGGGGCTGATCCCTGTAGATATTCATGAAAACCTGATTCAGGCAGAGGATGAAAAGAAGGTCCGCCGGCAGCGCTGGAGCAGAATAGGCTCCGCGGACCTGCTGGCCTTTTACCGGCAGATGGCGAAACTGAATAAATCAGGTGTTCCGCTTCTGCAGGCTGTTTTTCTTGTCTCCCAAGGACTCGAGAAGGAAGCTTTTAAAACGGTTCTCGATAAGATTCACAAAGATATCCGAGAGGGGCAGACCTTCTCATCGGCTTTGGCCGCGTATCCGAAAATTTTTTCGCCATTTGATATTGGAATGATTCAGACAGGGGAAGCTGCGGGCCGTCTGGATGAAGTTTTACGCCAGATTGCTGATTACCGCGAGGCTCAGCGCGCTTTAGTGTCCAAAGTCCGGGGGGCTTTGGCGTATCCCGTTTTTGTGATGCTGATGGGTATTTTTACGGTTGGATTTATGCTCTCCAATGTAATTCCTAAATTCTCGCGTTTTTTTACAGATTTAGGTCAGGAGCTTCCCTGGATTACGCGAACTCTTATCGCGGCCAGCAACTGGATGCAGCTGTATGGTCTCGCTGCGTCCGCAGTTTTCGCTGTTGGAATCCTGCTTTTTGCAGCGCTCCTCAAAAATCCTGCCTATCGGTTGAGATTTGATGCTTTCGTACTTAAGCTGCCTCTCGCCGGAAAAGTCATTTTGAAATCTGAAATCTCCCGTGCTGCCAGGACTATGGAACTGCTGCTTAAAAGTGGAATTCCGATTTTGAAAGCCTTGCGTATTGCGGTTCCTGTGATGGGGAATCTTCGCGTCCGCCAGGAGCTAGAGGCGTGCCGTGAATCAGTTGAAAAAGGGGGCCATTTGAGTGAAGGGCTGCACAAATCCCAGCTCTTTCCGGCTTTTGCCCGCCATTTCATTGCTATTGGTGAAGAGTCAGGGAATCTCGACGAGTCCTTGAAGGAAATAGCCGAGTGGTATGAAAAAGATACGGAAGAGGCCGTAAAAATTATGATCAGTCTTTTAGAGCCGGCCATGATCCTTATTATTGGGGGTCTGCTTGGAGTTTTGATTATCGCTGTTCTTTTACCTGTTTTCAGTATGAATACCATGGTTTCCTAAAATGTCCCGGAGGCTGTTTATGACAAGGTCGGCTTTAAAAATCTTAAATCGTCAGCACGGTTTCAGCCTGATCGAAATTTTGCTCGTTGTGATCATTATGGGAACCCTTTCAGCCATGGTTATTCCGCGTCTCATGGGACGGTCCGAGCAGGCTAAAAAAGCAGCTGCCCATGCCGACGTGAATATTAATATCCCAACTGCCCTTAAGCTTTATGAATTGGATAATGGTTTTTTCCCGTCGACAGAACAGGGGTTGGATGCGTTGATGAAAAAACCAGTGACGTCACCGACACCCCAGAACTGGAACGGGCCCTATCTGGAAAAAACGCCCGTTGATCCTTGGGGGCGTCCGTATCAATACTCCTCGCCGGGAACGCATCGTCCTCATGATTACGACCTCCATTCAATAGGAAAGAATCCTGCTGAGGATAAAGCGGATGATGACGTCGTTAATTGGCAGTAAAAGTAAAAGAGCGGGACAAAAAGGGCTTTCTCTTTTTGAAGTCCTCGTGAGTGTGATCATACTAGGGTCAAGCTTGCTTGTGGTTTACCGGCCTTTACTGGGGGCTGTTGGTGCTCTTTATGAAGCCGAGACGCGGGTTAAGGCAAACCGCGTACTCGCCAATCAAGCCTGGGCCTTACAGGAAGAGCTGAGCAGGACAAAACGTTTTTCAAAAGATTCATCTGTTCAAGTGATTACCGAGCAGGATAAGGTCTTCTATTATGGAGTCAGCTATCGTCCGATATCAGCCGATAAAAAACTTTATGAAGCGGTTTCTGTCCTCTCCTGGCAGAGCGGTGCCATACAAAAGAGCGTCTCCAGAACCTTTTATGTTGAAGTTCCTTAATAAAAAAAAATACTCCAGGGAAGGGTTCACCTTGATTGAGCTTCTGCTTGCCGTTACTATCATGGCCGTTATCGGGACTGGAATTTATACGACGTTTGCCCAAGGGCTTCGGTTGTGGCGGAGAGCTATTGAAATTAAGCCGGATATAGAGTCTAATCTCGTCTTTGAAAAGACAGCTTCAGATTTGAGAAATCTTTTCCGCGGAACCAAAAGAACTTTTAAAGGCGAAGAAAAAGCTTTAGAGTTTTTCACTTACTCAACGCAGGACCAAATGGACCGGGATGGACATAGAATCAAGGAACCTGTTTTTGTCCGGTACCGCTATGATGCTTCGGTGGGTTCTTTGATGAGAAGCGAAGAATCGTTCCGGACGGTGTTGTTGCCAAAGAAAGAAGCTGATGACACTCTTTTCAAGCCTATGGGGGCGGCCCTCAAAGATTGTTCTTTTGAATACTATCATGAGGATTCTGAGAAAAAGATCTTTGAGTGGAAGTCCTTTTGGAAGGATCCTTGTCCTCCTAAAGCCGTAAGGGTTTCTTTGCGTTATGACGATGGTAATAAGACGGGTCACCAAGTGAAAATTCTCTCTGTGCCGGCAGGCGGCTGCGCGGCGTAGGGAAGGGTCTATTTATTTATGGCAAAAGCGGCTTTTAAAACATCCCAAACACCCGAACTTGTTGTTGTGGATCTTTCGGGCGGTCACGTCAAGCTTGCCTTGGCCCGGCAGGTTGGGAATCAGGTTGTCTTTGAGGATTTCCGTTCCAAAGTTTTTGGCGAGGGCGCTGACCTTGAAATCAGCCAGTATCTTGCCCAGAACTGGCGGGAGTGGAAGCTTAAAGGACGTCAGGCGCTGTGCATCATTCCTTCCAAGCTCTTTATTTCTAAAAACGTTGATATGCCTTCGAATGATCCCGAGGAAATCAGCAAAATCATCGATTTGCAGGCAGGTCGTTACACCCCGTATTCCCGCGATGAAATTGTGATCGATTATTTATGCATGACTACCCCCGGGCAGCATTACACCAACGTCCTTCTTATTATCGTCAATCGAAAACTGATTGACCGTTATGTCCAAATTTTCGACAGGGCAGGAATCTTCGTCGCTCGTTTTGGGATTGCTTCTGAAAGTGTCGCCTATTTCTATCAGCGCCTGCTCCCGGCTGAACATATGAGCGGAGCAATTGCGGGTATCCATGTGGATGAAGATGCCTCAGACCTTACGATTATAGACAAACGGGAAATGGTGTTTGTCCGCAGCATTCCCGTCGGCGCATCTCACTTCCGGAGCGGCTTGGAAGCCGCCCAGCAGTCCTTTGTGAGTGAATTAAACAAATCCGTATCATCTTATCAGGATCATGGGGTGGGGCAGCCTGTCAAAGCCCTGGTGATGACCGGGCTGACCAATGGTCTTGAAAGTCTCGAAAAGGTTATTCGTGAATCTCTGCCTGCCATGCAGGCCCCTGGCTTTCCCATCAAGCTTGTGACCTATCACAATCAGTTTCAGGTGTCATCGGCAGTTAAAGAGAAAATCGGCCCGCAAAGTTCAGAGTCTTTTTTTGAACTCATGTCAGCAGTTGCGGCGGAGGAGAGCCTTAGGATTGATTTGACCCCAAAGGAGATCAAGTTAAAGAGAAAATTCCGAGAAGGGGGCCGGGAAATTGTAACGCTTGGCATTTTGATCATGACCTGCCTTGTAATGTTCAGCGTTTTTCTAGCAAGTAAAATCTATGTGAAGCGAAATTTGATCGAGAGGCTTGATCAGACAGCAGAATCTGTCTCAACGCAGGCCCGCGTCCTGGAACGGGCGTCCACAAAGGCTCGCGTGCTTCGAAATCTCATTGATTACAGGGGGAAAGGACTTTATGTGTTTGATAAAGTCACATCCCTGATCGGTCCGGAAATCTATCTTTCGAGCTTCAGCTACGATCAGGAAGGGAATCTGCAGCTTTTGGGTACGGCAGACACTATGTCCGCTGTTTTTGCCCTGGTAACCAAATTTGAAAACTCTGGTTATTTCAGCAACGTGACGACGAATGAGACCAAAACCCGAAAAGAAGGCGGCAAGGAAGTTGCCGACTTTGACCTCAAATGCCAGCTCAATCAGGAGATTTAACCCGTGATTGATAAGGTTAAAGACCTTTACAACAAGTTGACGCCCAGGGAAAGAGCGCTTTTTTACGGTGCCGTGGGGACGATTCTATTTGTGCTGACGGATTTTATCGTCCTGAGTCCGATTTTTTCAAATATTTCAGTGCTTGACGCAGAAATCAAAGCGAAATCGCAGGCCATTCAGCGGGACATGCGCATTCTTTCTTTTAAAGAAGGGATCTACCACGAGTACAAGAAGTATGAAGGTTATCTGGATACCGGGGAAAAGACTCAGGAAGAAATTATTTCGACGCTTTTACGCAAGCTGGAAACCGTTGCGGCTCAAAATTCGATCGCAATTGCCAATGTGTCGCCGGGCGAAATTGAAGAGAAACCTATCTATAAACTTTATAAGACAACGCTTGATTTTGAAGGAGATCTTCACAGCGTTTTTGTCTTTATGAATGCCTTGGAGGAGTCTGACAATCTATTTCAGATTACACGTTACGTTTTAGCTCCTAAAAGCAAGGCCGGGACGAACATGAAGTGCAACATGGATATTACGCGCATCCTCATGACTTCTGAGGATATGGCACCATTTGCCGAGGAAGGGCTGGGCACACAAGCTCCACCGCCGTCTGAACCTCAGCCCCCAGCGGATGCCTCGCCTCCAGCCTCTGATGCGGCCGCTTCGAATCCTCAGGCCGAACCCATTTGAGGGATTTCACATGACGATTTCTGCAGCCCCGCGGAAAGTCTTGACCCTCATGGCTCTTTTCATTTGTTTGTACAGCGTTCCTCAAGGCCGATCTGAAAGTACAAAAGACCTTTATGAAGCCGGCATGAGAGCCATGGACAAAGGCGACTTCACGGCAGCTCTTGAAAACTTTGAAAAGGCGAGGGATCAGAACCCCGAAATTGCCCAGCTTCACAATGCTGTCGGTATTGCGCATCTCCAAAAGCAGGATGACGCTGATGCTGCGGTCGAAGCTTTCCAGGAAGCCATTCGCCTCGACCCCAAACTGGCTGACGCCCAGAACAACCTGGGCATCATTTATACAGGGCTTCTCGAAGATTATGATTTGGCGGAAGAGTATTTTAAGGAAGCCTTAAAAATTTACCCTGAATTTTCCCGTGCCTATTTCGGGTTAGGGTGGCTCTATTTGACAAAAAAGAGGCAGCCTGAGAAAGCTGTCGAGTACCTAGAGAAAGCGGTTCAGACAAATCCGGATTACGCAGAGGCTTATTATTACCTGGGCGTGGCTTATATCATCACGGATCATAAACCGGAGGCTCTGACGCCCATTACGATTCTCAAGGCAAAGGGTAAGGACGATTTTGCCCGTACATTGGAGACCATGATGGAAGAGGATTCTAAAATTGTGCGCCGTAAAATGCTAGGAGAGGAACCTCAAGAGGAAGTTTCCCCGTCGACGGCAGATGCAAGCGGACCTGCATCTCGGGTCCAGCTTTAAGAAGGTTTTTTGGAATCTGGAGATTTCTGCCGCGCAAGTTCGTCCTGCAGCTGCCGGATCTTGTACTCCAAAATCCCAAGCGTCTGGGCCAAAGTTTCTGTGCGGTTATTTTGTTCATTGATATAAACAGTGAGAAACAGGCATAGGGCCGATATCGCCGCTAGAAATAGAAAAAAGATGAAGTTGCTCTGCAGTTGAAATCCCGCAAGTTTTGCCAGCTGCATCAGTGCCGTGTCATAAAAAGCAAACAAAAGGGTTATGGCGGACGACGAAAGCCAAAAAAGGGAATATTTAAAGGTCATTTTTTGCCGCCGGATTAAATCGAGAATCAGGCAGAAAATAAAAATGGCAGTGAGGATAGCAAAGGTTTTGGCTTGCACGGGGCAGCCTCCTTCAGTTTTTTGTTTTCAAGGTATCGATGAGGATCGCGAGTGTGACCTTGATCATGTAATAAAGGGTCTTAAACATCCGGATGGAGGAGATACCACCAAGGCGTTTTCGCATCTTAACAGGGACTTCGCCGATCCTGGCTCCCAGGCGCTTAGCTGTTTGGATGGCTTCTGGTTCCGGGAAATCAATAGGGTAGTAGTCGGCAAAATGACGAATGAGCATTTTGCCGGAGGCTCTGAAGCCGGATGTTGGATCCGTTAAATGGACGCGGGTAATTGAGCTCAGAAGCCATGAAAAAAACCTTATTCCGATCCTGCGTGCAAAAGTTGATTTGAATCCGGACTCATGAGAAATGAAGCGGCTTCCGATACATAAGTCTAGTTCGCCGGTTAAAACCGGACCTAAAACAGCTTCAAGATAACGAGGGTCATGCTGCGCATCGCCGTCGATCTGAACGGCGGCATCGAAACCCTCTTCAAAAGCCAGGCGGAATCCGGTTTGCACAGCACCTCCGATACCCAGATTGTAGGGGAGCGAAACAACGAAGGCTCCGGCCCGGAGGGCCTCTGGAGCCGTGTCGTCTTTAGAACCGTCATTGACGACCAAAATAGAAACAGAAGGGTGAAGTTCTCGAATCTCTTGAACGAGCCGTCCAATGGCCCGGCCTTCATTGAGAGCTGGAATAATGATCAATACTTTGTAGTCAGAAATATTCACAGAGGCCCTTTTTTAGGGTCGTGGCGCGGTTGAATGAATGTTTTAAAGGCGCGTCTAATCTTTCAATGATTCGGCAGCTTTTCCTGAGAGGTTTAGGTGGACTTTAACGGATCGGTTAAAAAGTGCGGCTTTTCAGCCCGGAATTGCCTGGGAGCGGCGGCGGCGCTTTTTTTTGTTCTGACTCTTGGGCTTTATTTTCGATCTTATGAGCTAATGCCCCACAGCGTCAGCTCTCCGGACAAAAAACGCAAAATCGCTGAAATGGCGGTCCGCCAAGCACTGCAGGGACAAATCCTGCGCCAATTGGAAACCGGAGGCAGCCAGATTCCGCCTGCAGCCCGGAAGGCTTTTGCTGAGCAGCAGACAGAGGCGTTGATTCAGAGCGATCAGCCGCATTTCCAAGGTGCGGTTGAACAGTTTATGAGCAACATGCCGGGAACGAATGCGCCTCCAGTGACACGCCATTATCTTCTTGAATCTGACCCGTACCATTTTTTAGCCCAGGTTCAGAGTCTCCTTGAAACAGGCCGAGTCGCTGAACGTATTGAAGGCGGCAAGTTTTTTGATCCTTTGAGACATTATCCGAAAGGGTATTGGGTCCCTTTTGGCGGGCAGCCGTTTGTCGGCGTGGCCATTTATAAATTAATTTCTTGGGTTCGGCCCGGAATTGAGCTCATGGAAGGTCTTGGTTATGTTCCGTTGTTTTTAATGGTCTTGGTCGTTCTTGGATTTTTTATTTTGTGCCGCAGCCTGGGCTTTGGTTTGACAGCTTTTACGGCAGGCGGATTGGCACTGGTTTTGTCCCCTATTTTCCTTCAGAGAAGCTCCTATGGCTGGTTTGATACGGATCCATACAACCTTTTGTTTCCCTGCCTGATTCTAGCCTCTTTTTTTTATGCGTTGAGGAGTCCTTCGGTGCCCAAAGCCGTCTTGTGGGGAGTGGGGGGAGGGGCTTTGACCGGTCTCTATGTCTTTTTCTGGGTCGGCTGGCCGTTCATCTTTTTATTGGTTCTTGGAAGCGCCTTTGTTCTGAGTCTCGGACAATGGGTCGGCCATAAGAACAGCCTGAAAAACGCACCTGTTTTTTTGGGAGCGTATGCTTTGTTTGCTGTCCTATGTGCCATGATCAGCGCTAGTCCTGCGGGATTTCTTGAATACATCAGCCGAGGAGCCCAGTATCTGGCCAAGTACTCTTCGGGACAGCCGGAATCCTGGCCGAATATTTTTATCATGGTAGGTGAGACCAGTACGGTCAGTTTAAAACGGATGGTTTATCTGACCGGTAATGTTGTGACCGCAGCTGTTTTTTTTGTGGGGCTGATTTCCGGGCCATTTTTCAGCAGGTTTTCGGAAAAGAAAGAAATGTTCTCGCGCTGGGTGGTAGTTTTAATTTTGAGCGTTCCGCTTTTTGTTCTCTCGCTGCGCACAGAGCGTTTCGCCCTTTTGTTTGTTCTTCCAGGGGCGATCTTTGTTGCTATGGGGATTGAGTTTCTTGAAGGTCTTTGGAGTCAGTTTTCAGCCGAAAATCTGAGCAGCCTGCTTCAGCGTGTTCGCGGCTTGGGAAAAGCGGTCTTTGCATCCGCGGCCTTGATCGTGATCCTTCCGATGCAGCTATTGTTTGCGCACGCGCTTGCTCTTAAAAGCGAGCCGATCATGAATGACATCTGGTATTCCGGCATGCAAGCCATTCGCGATAAAACCCCTAATAATGCATTGATTTACAGCTGGTGGCCCCCAGGTTATTTCATCACATCACTGACGCGGCGGCATGTTTTCTCAGACGGCGGAACACAGGATTTGCCGGAGTGCTATTGGCTGGCGCGTTTTTTTATGGCGGCTGATGAATCTGAGGCAATCGGCATTATGCGTATGCTGAGCGCAAGCGGCAATGATGCGGTAGAAAGCCTTCAGGCCTCGGGGCTGCGTCTTTCTGAAGCCATTGATGTGATCAACAAAATTCTTCCACTCTCCAAATCGGAAGCCGTTAAAGTGCTGAATGAACGTGTTGGGCCGCAGAGAGCTTCTGAAATCGTCAAGCTTACTCATGAAGGCTCGTTTGCGGTGCCTACGAATGTGTTTGTCTACAATGAAATGATTGACAAAAATCTGGCCCTGTCTGTTTTTGCCCGCTGGAATTTCCATAAGGCCGCCCTGCTCCAAAGAACGGCTCCTAAAACGGAAGGTCTATTGGGAATGTTTAAGCAGGCTAG
>CAYRBY010000069.1:0-10793 GCA_964422635.1 uncultured bacterium | reverse complement strand
AAGTCGGAGGCGTTTCATTTTTTTGTTTTTTTAATAAGTCTTTACCTTATGCCCAAAGAATACCCGGCGAAAACAGGGATTGTCAAAAATGGGAAGTCGAAAAACAGGAGGGATTATTTTTCGTAAATACTTTTAATCAAACAAGATACGACGTTTAACATCGTCGTCGTCAGGGCCTGAAATAAGGTCGTCATAAAGAATATCATCGTCATCAGAACTGCCGCGCCCGGCAACCCCCAGGGCACCTTGAGAACCTAAATCATAAAGGGAATGCGGGATTTCCGTCAAAAACCTCGAAGGCAGATTGTGCTGCATGGCCCCATAAAGACGGCGGTGACGGGCATAGGTCATGTAGAGCTTGTCCTTGGCGCGCGTAATACCCACGTAACAAATCCGCCGCTCCTCTTCTAGATCCTCTTCGCTGTCGGTAGAGGAATTGCCATGAGGAAAGATCCCCTCTTCAAGCCCTACCATATAGACAATCGGAAATTCCAGCCCCTTGGCCATGTGAAGTGTCATCAGTGTCAGAATGTTGGTTCCCTGATCCCACTGATCAAGCCCCGTCTGCAGCGAAATGGATTCCAGGAACTCCGCAAGCCCTGCCTTTTCCGCGCGCGGCTCATCTTCAAAATCCTTGATGACCGTAAAAAGTTCCTCGATGTTCTGAATACGATCCACAGCCTCGGCTGTTTTTTCCGCTTCCAATTCTTCAACGTAACGCGTCTTTTCCAAAATCCAGTGGCCCAAATCCGTAACGGAAAGTTCTTTTTCCTTGGCCTGAAACTGGGCGAGCATCTGAAGAAAAGCCGCCACTGCTTTTTTGGCACGTGGCTGAAGGTCGGGAAAGGAATCAGCCTGCTTCAAGGCTTCAAAAAATGAAATCTTGAGGTTGCGGCTCACTTCCTCCGCGGTCTCAACCGCCTTTTTGCCAATACCGCGCGCCGGCGTGTTTAAAATTCTTTTAAGGCTGATGTCATCAGCCGGATTCAAAATCACCCGGAAGTAGGCAATGAGATCCTTGACCTCTTTCCGGTCATAGAAGCGGACACCGCCCACAATCTTATAGGGAATGTTGGACCTGAGGAGCATATCTTCAAAAACACGGGACATGGAATGCATGCGGTAGAAAATCACCTGGTCCGCCAGCGTCTTCCCCATGCTCTGATGCTTCAGAATCTGCCCAACCACATACATCGCCTCTTCCTTTTCATCAAAGGCTTGAAAGAGCGTGATTTTCTCCCCGCCTTCGCGGTCCGTCCAAAGCGCCTTGGGCTTACGGATCCTGTTATGGCGGATAATTTCATTAGCCGCATCCAGCACCACAGCTGAGGAACGGTAATTCTGCTCCATCTTGATGATGCCGGCGTCCGGATAATCTTTTTCGAAATTCAAAATATTCTTTATGTCCGCGCCGCGCCACGCATAAATCGATTGGTCAGGGTCTCCGACCACTGTGATATGACGCTCTGCAGAGGCCAGCTGTTTCACGAGGCGGTATTGCGCATGGTTTGTATCCTGATACTCATCAATAAGAATATGGCGGAAACGGGTCTGCCAGACTGACAGTACGTCCGGGTGATGATCAAACAGCTGCACTGTTTTCATAATCAGATCGCCAAAATCGAGAGCCTTGAGGCGTTTCAGCTTCTCTTCATAGAGGTGATAGACCTTGGCCACGGTTTCTTCGTAAATGTCCTGGGCCTTTTCTGCGAATTGATACGGGGTGGTGAGAAAATCCTTGGAACGGGAAATCCGCTCGCGAATCCCCTTGGGGTGAACCTGATTTTCATTCAGGTTCAGCTCTTTCAAGCATTCCTTGATGAGTGCAAGCTGATCCCCGTCATCGTAAATGATAAATCCGCGGTCAAGGTCAAGGCGCCCTGCGTCTGAACGCAGAATCTTGAGGCACGTCGAATGAAATGTGCTGATCCAGACATCCTGATTGGCGATACGTGTCACACGGGCTTTCATTTCCTGGGCAGCCTTATTCGTGAAAGTAACACCAAGAATATGAAAAGCCGGAACACCGCGCAGCATCAGGTGAGCAATACGCGAGGTCAGAATGCGGGTTTTGCCGCTGCCTGCGCCAGCCAGAACAAGCAAGGGTGAAAAATCCCAAATCACCGCCTCTTTTTGAGAAGGATTCAGGTTTTTTAAAATTTCTTTTTCGTCGATCATTTTTCCTCAGGCATCCGGCGCATCGTAACCGGCCGCAAACGCTTCATCAAACTGGTAAACATTTTTAAAATCCTCGATCTTGTCTTCCGGCTGTTTGCGTAAAAGGCCGATTTCCACGAGAAGGAAAACAATCTTCCCAAAATCTTCCGTTTCTGTAATGCCCCAGTAGTTCAGCACCGTCTTGGCCATGGGGCCGAACTCTTTGAGCGCATACAGCCGGATCCCCTGCAGGAGTTCAGGCCCGCTGATATGCCGCGGCTTGTCCAGTTTGGTGACGGTTTCATGAAGAGCGTCGAGGACAAACTTGAAGGCCTCAAGCGTGTAAGGTTCATTTTCTTCCACGACTTTTTCGATTTTCTCAATCATGCTTTCAGCGTCACTCATACAACCTCGGCAGTAGTATAACTTGAAAGGATTTCATATTTTTCACGGCCCAGATTTTCGGCCGCATCAAAAAGTTCCGGCTGCCAATCTGCTGTCTGCCCCACACAACCAAGCGAGGCACTTAATCTGGCAGAGAATTCTGTCATCAAGGGTTCATAGAGCGATGTGTTTTCAAGCTGAATGGATTCCTGATGAAGCAGAACACCCAATGAGCGTTTCTGCCCGCCTCCTGCGATTTTTTTTCCTGAAACAGCCAAATCACTGGTAATCGGAAAAAGGAAACAATCTTTCCCGGCAGGCAGCGGCTTGTCGTCCTGATAAAAACCGGCATTGATCCCAACGGCCTTCAAGGCCTGCTGAAGAACTTCATGTATCTGGGTATAACTATCCATGACTGATTTATAGCGGGGATGCATGTCCTTGGGTGCAATCAGGGTAAACATCAGGTCTCGGCCATGAAGCACCCGCCCGCCGCCTGTCATCCGGCGGCACAAAGGCACCCGCTTGCTCTCCTCTAAAAAGGCTTCCGGCACCCCTTGGTGATTCAGGGTTTTCCAGCCCGCATGAGAATACCCAATGGATATCCACGGCTCCGAGGAATAATAAAAACGAAGCAAGGCTTCAGGGGGCTGGGCATTCTTTTGCTGATGTGCCTCGACAGCGCGCTCAAACAAAAGCTGATCCAAAGCCATCTGAAAAGGCATGGATGCGCTTACAACAGAGAAGGAGGATAACCGGGGCTGCATGCGTCTCCCGGCGTTCAGCCCGGAACGCCTTCGGCGAGGAGGATTTTTTCGCGCAGTTGATCCCGGTAAGAAAGCACGGGCTTGCGCGCAGCCAGCACCTCATCCGGACGCCGGATAGGAAGCGTATGCGGTGCCCGTTTGATCATATCCGGGTTCCGGATAATTTCTTCTGCGATTTTCTCCAGCGCTTCCACAAGACGGTCAAGCGTCTCTTTACTTTCCGTTTCCGTCGGTTCGATCATGAGCGCCTCTTCCACAACCAAAGGAAAGTGGACCGTTGGGGCATGAATCCCGAAGTCGAGAAGACGCTTTCCGATATCGCCCGAGTGAATCCCCTGGGCCTTGGTGTTCTTGATGGAAAGAACAAATTCATGCATGCAGGGTTCATCCACAGCGATCGGGAAAATTTTCTTCAATTTTTCCTTCAGATAATTGGCATTCAGAATCGCGTCTTCACTGACTTTCTTCAAGCCCGAGAGCCCCAGCGAACGGATATAAGTAAAAGCACGAAGCAGCATGCCAACATTGCCGTAAAAGGATTTCACGCGGCCGATGGATTTCGGCCCCACTTCTTTTAGAAAGTAGCGGTTTCCCTCTTTGGCCAGTATGGGGCCCGGCAAAAACGGCAGCAGTCTTTCGCTTACACCCACAGGCCCTGACCCAGGACCACCGCCGCCGTGAGGTGTTGAAAAAGTCTTGTGCAGATTGAGGTGAACCACGTCAAACCCCATGTCCCCCGGACGGGCAATACCAAGAAGCGCATTGAAATTCGCGCCATCGTAATAAAGCAGGCCGCCTTTTTTATGCACAAGCTCGGTAACCTTGAGAATGTCTTCTTCAAAAAGGCCGAGCGTGTTCGGGTTTGTCAGCATAAGACATGCAATTTCATCATCCAGCTGTTCTTCAAGGGTTTTCAGATCCACGCGGCCGCGGGCATTGCTTTTGAGTTCCACAACGTGATAACCATAAAGCGCCGCGCTTGCCGGGTTGGTGCCATGGCTGGAATCCGGGACAAGCACCTTGCAGCGTTTGGTCTGTCCCAGCGATTCATGGTAAGCGCGGACCAGCATCATGCCTGTCAATTCTCCATGCGCTCCGGCCGCAGGCTGAAGCGTGAATCCTTTCATCCCTGTGATCTGAAGCAGATCCTGTTCCAGCTCATAACAAACTTGCAGGATGCCCTGAGCTGTGGATTCCGGCTGAAGCGGATGCACTTTGGCAAAACCTTCAAGCCCCGCGGCCCATTCGTTGATCTTGGGGTTGTATTTCATGGTGCAGCTTCCAAGCGGGTAAAAATGCGTGTCGATGGAAAAGTTTTTCTTCGAAAGCTGGACAAAATGGCGAACCACTTCAGGCTCCGTCATTTCCGGAAAAACCAGCGGACGTTTGCGGCGGAATTTGTCCGGTGTGGCCTCTAGGCCCTGGGTTTTGTCGCAATAAGTCCGGGAAATTGAAGCTCCGCGGCGGCCCGCACGGCTTTTTTCAAAACTAAGCTGGCTATTATCGCTGATCAGCATTGGGAAAGCTCCCGGACAAAAGTGTCCAGCTGTTCTTTGGTTTTGGTTTCCGTCGCGCAAACCAGGAACTGATTTTTCAATTCCGGATAAAAAGGCTCAAGTGGAACACCTGGGAATATTTTTTTATCGAGCAGTTTCTTTTCAATGACATCAAAAGGTTTTTCAGCCGTGACCACAAACTCATTAAAGACAGGCTGATCTTTAAGAACTTTAAAACCCTTGGTCTGGCCGATCTGGCGGCGCAGATAGGAAGCCCTGTCCATATTGATCTCCGCCACTTCGCGGATACCCTCTTTACCAAGAAGGGTCATGTGCACGCAAGCCGCAAGTGCGCAAAGCGCCTGATTGGTACAAATATTCGAAGCGGCACGTTCGCGGCGGATATGCTGTTCACGGGCCTGGAGCGTAAGACAGAACGCCCGCTTGCCTTCGGAATCCAGCGTCAAACCCGCAAGACGCCCCGGAATCCGGCGCATCAAAGCTCGTGTGGTGGAAAAATACCCCACATACGGACCGCCGAACTGAAGGGCAAGACCAAAAGGCTGGCCTTCGCCGACCGCAATGTCGGCTCCCCACTCTCCAGCCGAACGCAACGCCGCATACGAAAGCGGGTTGGCCGTCAGGATGAGAAGAGATCCATTTTCGTGGAGCTTGTCACTGACGCCCTCCAGGTCTTCCAGAACTCCAAAAAAATTAGGCGTCTGGAAAACAGCACCCGCAACTTCGGGCGTAAGGAGCTGTTCAAATTGAGCGCGGTCAAAAGCATGATCCTCGCCAAAACCAAATTCGACCATGGAGTACGGCGTTCCGCGAAGATAGGTTGCAATCACCTGGCGGTAGTGCGGATGCACGGCGCGTGACACAAGAACCTTGGTGCGGTCCGTGTGGCGCACCGCAAGAAGCACGGCTTCCGCAAGACTCGTGGAGCCGTCATAATGCGACGCATTTGAAACATCAAGCCCCGTCAACTCCGTAATCAGGCTTTGATACTCGTAAATGGACTGCAGGGTTCCCTGGGAAGCCTCGGGCTGGTAAGGTGTGTAGGCCGTGTAAAACTCATTACGTCCGATGACTTGGGCAACGGCTGCCGGAACAAAATGCTCGTAGCTGCCGGCGCCAAGGAAAGAAAGATAATCCTGTGAAGAATGATTCCGGTTCCCCAGATTGCGGAGCAGGGTCTGAAGCTCAAACTCACTGACAGCTTCCTGCACCGCGATTTTCGGATTTCGAAGTGATGCCGGAATGCCGCGAAGAAGATCCTCAAAAGAGGAAACACCGATGTCTTCCAGCATTTTCTGTTTGTCGTCGTGGGTCAGCGGATGAAAGTGCATGGCTCAGACTTCCGTTTTAAGATTTTTTTCGTAGACTTCAGAGGTCATGAGGTTGTCCCATTCTGATTCCGCAGACATCTCAACGGTAAAAAACCAGCCTTTGCCGTAGCATTCCTGATTGACCATGCCCGGATCGCTTTCAATATCATGGTTCACGGCGGTCACTTTTCCTGAAACCGGCGAGTAAATATCAAAGGCGGCCTTAACGGATTCGACCACGGCTGCGGGCTTTCCGGCCTGAACAGCCTGACCGGCCTTCGGCACTTCGACAAATACAACATCCGAAATTTCTTTCTGGGCGTAGTCGGTAATCCCAACAGTAACCGTACGGCCTTCTTTTTTGGCCCATTCATGGGTTTTGGTGTAACGCAGTTCTTTCGGGAAATTCATAATGCCTCCGGTTTCAAAAGTCCCTTGGGGATTCTTCCCTCAGGTTTATTTTTTGCGTTTATAAAAAGGCTGCGGAACAATCTGTGCACGAAGAACCTTGTCCCGAACCACAATTCCAATCTCGTTTCCAGTAAAGGCTTCGTTTGCCGCCACATAGCCAAGCCCAATGTTTTTCTTCAGCGTCGGCGAAAAGGTTCCGCTCGTCACTTCGCCGATGGTCTTGCCGTCTTTCTGGATTTCATAATGTTCACGGGGAATGCCGCGGTCCAGCATTTCAAAGCCCACTCTTTTCTTTGCGGGGCCGGATTCCTTCACTTCGCGCAAGCGGGCTTCACCGATGAACCCCTTTTTATTGAGGTCAATGGCCCAGCCGATACCCGCTTCCAGAGGGTTGATGGATTCACTCATATCATGCCCATGCAGCGGCATACTGGCTTCAAGGCGAAGCGTGTCACGGGCGCCAAAACCGATAGGTTTCAGCCCCCTTTTCGCGCCAGCCTCCATCAACTCTTCCCAAAGAGCGGCAATCTGGTCTTTGGAGGCCATGATTTCAAAGCCATCCTCCCCTGTGTATCCGGTTCGGGAAATCATGCCGTCGCGAAAGGTTTTAAAATGATAATAAGGAAGCTGGGCATAAGCTTCGCCGTAACAGGCTTCGACCAGAGAAGCGCTAAGAGGCCCCTGAAGCGCAATCAGACCATAGTGCTCGCTCAGGTCTTCAAATTTGAGGTGCTTGGGAACCTTGGGCTGGATCCAGGCAAAATCTTTTTCAACATTGCCCGCATTGACCACAAAGAAGTACTCTTCCTGTTCAATCCGGTACAAAAGAATGTCATCAATGATCCCGGCATTTTCATTCAAAAGAGGCATGTAAAGAGCCTGACCCAAAGACATTTTTTCAACATTCCTCGGGAGAAGCTTTTGGAGAAACTCAATGACTCCCGGGCCGGAGATGCGGAACTCCCCCATATGGGAAATATCAAAAAGGCCGGCGCAGGTCCGTACGGCCTCGTGCTCGTCCAGAATCGTGGAGTAATAAAGAGGAACTTCCCAGCGTCCGAAAGCACCCATTTTGGCGCCATGGGCTACCGAAAAACCATGTAAAGGCAACCGGCGAAGAGTCTCTGAGGCAGACGAAGTCAAAGTTTTATCCGCTTGGTAATGTCCCGGCTAGAGGACCGGGGGAAAGGTTTAACCTGAGGCTTTAAGGCCTTTTAGGACTATCCAAATAATGCGGACATTATAGGGGCAGGGTCTCAAATTGCAACGGCAAAAATCTGGCAAAAGAGCGGCGAAAAACCGGAGTTATGCCTGTACGGGGGTTTCCCAGGGGGCCTGGATCTCGATTTCTGAACCGTTCACAGAGTCGTTGATAATCCCCTCACGGTATACGGTACGCCCCAGAACAAGGGTTATTTTGGGCCATCCCCTGAGGCGCATCCCCTCATAAGGGGTCCAGCCGCATTTGGTAAACATCTGTTCGCTCCGGACTTCGCGCTCTTCCTTAAGATCCACCAGCACGATATCCGCATCATAACCGGCTTCAAGGCGCCCCTTGTTCTGGACACCGAAACAAGCCATCGTATTTTCACTGGTCCAGCGGACAACATCCTGAACGGAGCACTGTCCTTTGGCCGCCTGATCCAGCATCAAAGGCAGAAGCGTCTGTACCCCTGGCATTCCGGAGGGCGCCTTTCCGTAGGGAAGAGCCTTCTCTTCCAGGGTATGGGGCGCATGGTCCGTGGCCATGCACTTGATGACCCCGTCCTTCAAGCCTTTCCACAACGCCATTCCGTGGCGCTTCTCTCGCAAAGGAGGATTCATTTGTGCAAGAGCACCCAGCCTTTCGTATATCTCCGGGGCATGCAGCAGAAGGTGCTGGGGACAAACTTCAGAAGAGATCAACGGATGGTCCTTGAAGGCATAAAGAAACTCGACTTCTTCCTGGGTAGTCAAATGCAGAATATGGAGTCGGCGCCGGTGTTTCAGGGCAAGCGATACAGCCCGCTTTGTGGCCGTCAGAGCAGCCAGTTCATTTCTGATTTTCGGGTGATCCGCAAATCCGGGAGTTCCTGAAAAGTTCTTTTTATTAGCATCAATGACCGCGTTATCTTCAGCATGCACTGCGATCAAACGCGAACCGTTGGCAAAAATCCTCTCAAGATCCTCTTCCCGTTCCACCAGAAGATTTCCGGTCGAAGAACCCATAAAAATCTTGATCCCGCAGACATTGGATACCCCGTTGATTTCTTCCAGGTTATCCGGCGTGGCTCCAATAAAAAAATTGTAATTCACAAGGGATTTGGCTTCAGCCAGGGCCTTCTTGGATTGCATCAATTCTCGGGTGGTGATCGCGGGATCATTGTTCGGCATATCAAAAAAGCTGGTCACTCCGCCGGCTGCCGCGGCCATGGAGCCGGTATGCAGATCTTCTTTCCAGGTCAGACCGGGTTCGCGGAAATGGACTTGGGGATCCAGAACGCCCGGCAGAACATGAAGCCCCTTGGCATCAATGACTTCGTCTGCGCCCAAGGGCAGGGATTCCCCCACCCTTTCGATTTTGCCGTCCCGGATGTAAATGTCCGCTCCCCATATTTTCTGGGAAGAAACAAGAGTGCCGTTTTTAATAAGAAGCGTTGCCATAAAAAGCTTTTATCCTAATTTTGACAGCATGACAAGGGGGGAAATAAAAACGGCCTCCGGGAATCCGAAAGCCGTTTTTGAGGCTGCCCATTTTTTTACGCGGACTGTTTGACTTCGAGTTCAGCCACGAAGTACGCGGTGACTTCTGCAGCGACCTGATCGATGACCATCATTTCCTTGCGGTCATAGCCCAGCTGCGAGAAGAATTCATTCGGGATATCCTTGATACCAAGGAGCGCCATCATAAGCGCCGTATCCAGCTGACGGCGGATTTCCTTGAGGTAATCTCCCGTCGGATTCTTGCCCACCAGGCCAGCCCACTTGTCACCCGCATGTTTCTTGACCGCTTCATAAATTGCGGCACTGGCTTCATCCACAGTCACACCTTCCGGAAGACCTTCCACCACAACCGCCATGTTACCGCCCACCGCTTCCTGAGAGCCGGCGAGTTTCTCAATGGCCGCATCCGTTGCGGCAAACTGCACGAGATTGCCATAGACCTGCTCGGCGATGGTTTTCCAGATCTTGTTATTGGCAAGAGCGCCGCCCAAGGCCACGGAGTAGGGTTTGTCATAAGTCATCATGTCAGCCAGCGGCATACCCAACAGAACGGCCTGAGCCGGATGCAGCTGATTATTCACAAGGGCCTGTGAGGCCAGAATACCGTCAAGGATCGTCTTCACACCTTCCGGTGAATCGTAGTTTTTCAGAAGCAGCTGGGCATTTTTACCAGCAGCCATGGAAATCAAACCCTGAAGATTGTGGCGGCGGATTTCAAAGTACTGGGCAATCAGGGAATCTTTCTCTTCCGCAGCGACAATCACGTCCAACTGCTGCAGGGTTCCAAGATACGCCAACACTTCATGCAGAACATCCAGCGACTGCACGCCCTGGCTTTCCAGACCTTCAATCAAGGCATGGTTACGAACGTGCGCCAATTCGTGGCTGATCCACAGGTTCAGGTTAAGGGCCCGGATCCGCTGATCCACTTCCGCCGCGATGTTCGGGTTCTCAACATTCACAAGGCGTTCCAGTTTCACTTGGATTGAAGAGCTTCCGTCCGCAAGGTGGTTCACAAGGGCCACCTTATGGCCAGTCAACAGAGGATTGTTCTTCACAAACGAAACCTTGACCCGGCTGTCGATGTCAGTTCCGTTCAGCATAGCCAGGAATTGAGCCTGCTCGCCCGCATTCGGGAAGGCAAGGCGGATCACATTGGCCAGTTCAGCGCGTTCCGCAGCTGTAAAGTTACCGGACGCGAGTGTTGCTTCAATAGCATTGGAAACAGGAGCAGCTTCACGAAGCTCGGAACGCGGCATCCCGGTCAGCTGTGTCTGGCTTACAATACGTTTCTGACCGTCAATTTCCAGAACCTGAAGTTCCGTCATACCCGCACCAAAAACCTGTGTGACGAGACGGCCCAGCTTGGTCGCATCAAAAGCGGCACTAAGATTATTCCTGGCTGTTGCATCACCCGCAATGCTTTCCAGGTACTTGATCAAATTGTCACGCAAACGAATCTGACGTTCCTTCACCGGACGAACCGCCGCCGGATAATCTTCAAGACGCGGCAGTGTACGGCCGTATTCCGGATGATCCACATA
>CAYRBY010000068.1:0-11104 GCA_964422635.1 uncultured bacterium | reverse complement strand
GTATTCTGGACACCACAGCCCAAAGTCACGACATTTCAAAGCTTGGTTTCAATGATCGGGAACAGCAGATTATCCGCGACTCTTCACGCAAACCCCACGGCATGATGCTTGTCACGGGTCCGACCGGAAGCGGGAAAACCACAACGCTCTATTCAGTCCTTAAATATCTGGATGCCCCGGATGTGAACATCACAACGGTTGAAGACCCGGTGGAATATCAGCTTCCGGGCATTAACCAGGTCAATGTCAAAGAATCGGTCGGCCTCACTTTTCCGGCCTCGCTCCGCTCGATCCTCCGTCAGGACCCGGACATTATCCTGATTGGTGAAATCCGCGATAATGAAACGCTCGATATCGCCGTCAAGGCCGCCTTGACCGGACATCTTGTGCTCAGCACGCTTCATACCAATGATGCCGCCAGTTCGATTACGAGAATGGCAAACATGGGCCTTGAACCTTTTCTGATTGCGTCAACCGTGATCATGATTTCCGCGCAGCGCCTTCTCCGCCGGCTTTGTTCCAAATGCCGCTCTCCCTATGATGTGGAGACTTCCGTCCTTCGTGACTTGGGGGCAGACACCTCCCGCACCACCTTTTATAAACCCAAAGGCTGTCCAAGCTGCCGGGGAACCGGGTATACGGGGCGTACTGTGATTACGGAACTTCTTGAAATGGAACAGCCTATCCTGGAGCTGATCATGCAGGGCGCGACATCGGAGGCTATAAAAATCAAGGCCCGGGAATTGGGCATGACCACGCTGCGTGAATGCGCGCTTCGCAAGGCCGCCGACGGTGATACTTCGCTGGAAGAGGTTTACAGGGTGACCGCGGAAGATGCCGGGGAAGGGAGCGGCGAATGATCTCAGCCTTTTCCAAAGACCAGATTGCTGAAAAGCTCGTGCAGAGCGGACGGGTAACCGCCCAGCAGATCCGGGAGCTCGCGCCTCAGGCCCTGAGAGAAAAGAAAACCGTTTTTCAGCTTCTCGTCGAACGCGATCTTGTCAAAGACGAAGAAATGATGGAATTCCTCGGCGCTGAACTGGGTATTCCCACGTTGAATCTGCCTGTTTTCAAAGTCTCAAAAGACATTCTGAAAATGGTGCCCGCAAAAGTCGCTGACAGATACCAGGTGCTTCCTCTCGCGCGGATCAAGTGTCTTTTGACGGTCGCGACCAGCAACCCCTTTGATCTTCTGATGCGCGATGACCTCAAGGGTTTGACCCGCTGCGATGTCGAGCTCGTGCTCGCAACGCCCAAGATGATTTCCCATGCCCTTGAGAATTACTACTCCGAAGGCACGAACCTTGATGAGATCATTGAGGGGATTGACGAAGATGCCCTGGAGGTTATCCGGGAAGACAAAGGTGAAGAAAAAGCAGGCGGCACTCCGGCTGGAAAGGGTGTCGACGATGCCCCGGTGGTCAGGATGGTCAACCTGATTCTGGAAGGCGCTTTGCGTTCCCGTGCCTCAGACATCCATTTTGAACCCTACGAAAAGGAATTCCGTGTCCGTTACCGAATTGACGGTGCCCTTCGGGAATCTTTTTCTCATACCCGTGACCTTTATCCATCTCTGGTGGCGCGTGTAAAAATTATTTCTTCTTTGGATATTACCGAAAAGCGCATTCCCCAGGACGGCCGCTTCCGTGTCCGCATGGCCGAGAAAGAGGTCGATTTCCGTGTTTCCGTTTTGCCGACCTACTACGGGGAAAAGATCGTGCTCCGCGTTCTGGATAAAGCGGGATTGAAGTCAGGGCTGGATAAACTGGGGTTTACAGAGAAGCCCACGGCCGTTATTGCCGAGGCCATTAAGCATCCGTATGGCATGATGCTGATCACGGGACCGACTGGAAGCGGTAAATCCACTTCCTTGTATACGATCATGGGAACTCTGAACACTCCTGACCGTAACATTATGACGATTGAAGATCCTGTCGAATATCAAGTGGAAGGTATTACGCAGACCCAGGTGTTGTCAGAGGTGGGACTGACTTTTGCCAGCGGCTTGAGATCCCTTCTTCGTCAAAGCCCGGACATTGTGCTGGTGGGAGAAATCCGAGACGGTGAAACGGCGGACATTGCCGTGAAAGCCGCTCTGACTGGGCATCTTGTTTTCAGTACCCTGCATACAAACAGCGCAGCCGGTGCTGTGACGCGCTTGATTGACATGGGCGTTGAGCCCTTTTTGATTGCTTCATCGCTGGTCTGTGTGGCGGCCCAGCGTCTGATGAAACGGGTCTGCCAGTTCTGCAAGGCCCCGTACCAGGTTCCGGCCGATGTTTTAAGGCGCTGCAAAATCGATGCAAAAGATCTTGCCGGAATCACGCCCTACAAAGGTGCAGGATGCGCCAAGTGCAACCAGACCGGTTATTACGGACGGCTTGGGACGATTGAGGTTATGAAGGTGGACAGCGACATCCGCAGTTTGATCATTGCAAGAAAATCAAGCAATGTGATTCATGAAACTGCCGTTAAAAAAGGAATGGAAACACTTTTTGAAAATGCCTTCGGGCTTTTTAAACAAGGGGTCACGACGCTTGAAGAAGTTCTTCGCGTGACCGATTCGGACAGGTGACCTATGCCAGCATTTGAGTATCTCGTTAAGGACAAGACAGGGAAGGACCAAACCGGTGTTCAGGAAGCCCCGGATGTGGGCACCCTTATCGGTACTCTCAGGTCGCAGGGATTTATCATTGTCCGGGTCACTGAGATCAAAGAGTCCAAGGTCTTCAGCATGAAAAAGGGGCCGGCCAAGAAGAAAGGAAAAGGGGGCAAGGTCAAGCTTGATGACCTCGTGGTTTTTTCCCGTCAAATGGCCACACTGGTTGCGGCCGGCATTCCTTTGATTCAGGCGCTGGATATTCTTTCTGAGCAAGTGGAGAAAGAAAGTTTCAAACTCATTCTCAAAGAGATGCACCAGGATGTGCAGAGCGGTAAAAGTTTTTCGGAGTCCATGCAGAAGCACACCAAGGTTTTCTCCGTTCTTTTTATTAACATGGTAAGGGCGGGTGAGTCGAGCGGAAGTCTGGAAGAAATCCTAGACCGAGTTGCCAATTACTTTGAAAAGACGAGTGCTCTTCAGAAGAAGGTAAAGTCCGCCATGATGTACCCGGCCTCTGTAACGGCCATCGCTTTCCTGATCACATTCGGTATGATGACATTTGTCATTCCAAAGTTCGCGGAAATCTTTGAAGGTCTCAATGCCAAGCTTCCCACGATTACCCAAACGCTCATCGACATCAGCCGGTTCATGGCTGCGAACTGGGTGTTGGTGCTGGGCGGAATCGGCGGCTCTATTTTTGGATTTCTCCAATTTATTAAAACACCTCCCGGCCGTCTGGCCTGGGATTCTTTTTCTATCAAAATGCCTGTTTTTGGCCCGCTTCTCCTCAAAGTCGCGGTGAGCAAATTTTCACGCACGCTGGCGACGCTGGTTCGAAGCGGTGTTCCGATTCTTCAGTCCCTTGAGATCGTGGCGCAGACTTCAGGAAACAGGCGCCTGGAAATTGTCATTACTTCCTTGATGGAATCCGTGAAAAAAGGCGAAACCATTTCAAGCCAGCTCATCAAAAGTGATGTCTTTCCCCAGATGGTGGTCCGCATGATCGCGGTTGGGGAGGAAACCGGCGAAATGGAAGAAATGCTTATGAAGATTGCAGACTTTTACGACACCCAGGTTGATGCGGCTGTTGACGGGTTGACTTCCCTGATTGAGCCTTTGATCATCGTGTTCCTTGGGGTTGTCATCGGCGGCATTGTCATCGCTTTGTTTCTTCCCATCCTCACCATTACCCAGCACATTTAGAGCTTGGAGCGCGCTTTTGCTCCGGTTTTTCCCTTCGAAGTGGCCCGGAAACGGGCCACTTAGGGCATTTTTGGCCCTATTTCCGGGCCACTTTTGAATTTTTCTGAAATCCTGCGTTGAGCCATGACATAAAAAGGCGCAGACTCCGCCCCGGGTTTAATCAAACGACTCACGGGAGGAGTTATGATCCAGAAATACAAATTCAAAAAAATCCGCGCAGCTGCCGCGTTGTTCACCGCAGTTTTTCTTACCGCAGTATCCGGCGGGACGCCTCGCGTCTTTGCTTCAGTGCCAACCACCATGAGCTATCAGGGCATCCTGAAAGACAGCTCAAGCAATTATCTCACCGGCACCTATTCGATGACTTTCAAGCTCTACAACGTTTCTACCGGAGGGACGGCTCTTTGGACAGAAACGCAGTCCAGCGTATCTGTTTCTTCCGGAAAATTCAGCGTGACGCTTGGCGGCACAACGCCCATCACACTGGCCTTCTCGGCGGATTATTGGCTGGGTATTACGGTGGGTGCCGACGCTGAAATGACGCCCCGCATCAAGCTTGCCACCACCGGCTACGCCTATATGGCTGAAAATGTGACCAATGCCTTTACGCAGACTCAGCATGACGCGCTCTCGCATAAAAACATCGAAGGCGTGATGGATAATTCGGCCATGATCGCAAAGACGAACTTCAAGCTGGATGCCTACACACTTGCTTCTGCTAATAGCATGGGCGATATGGTCGTGGATACTTTTAATGATTCGACCGGCATTCTAGCGGGTTCATCTTCAAACTACACCTGGCGGGGAACACCGAATTACGATGTGATTGTCACGCCTACGGGCGGCAGTGTGATTCAGTCCAGCACTACTGAAAATGATCTTTCCGAGATGCTCAGCAACGTCAGCGCGACGTACAGCGGTTTCGGTCAAAAGTTCCGGCATAACGCAGCTGTGACCGTAGACAAAGCGGTTTTCAAATGGTCTCGCGTGGGGAGTCCCACCGGAAACGTCAAGGTTCGCATTTACAGCGACAGCAGCGGTCTTCCGGGAACGCAGCTTGGCGAATCCGCGGCAATAGCCGTTTCCTCCATTGCATCCACCTATCCCACGTATGAGGAAGTAACGGCCACGTTTACTTCCGCTGTCAATCTCTCAGCCAATACCGATTATCACGTGGTCATCGAAAACGTCTCAGCCTCTGGTGACGGCAGTAACCACGTCAATATCAGGCGATCCAATGGCGGCAATCCTTATGCGAACGGAACCTCTATTGCCAAAAGCAGCGGGGGAACCTGGGCCACTTATTACACCGACATTGACACTTATTTCAAAGTCTACGAACAGCAGACGCAGTCAGGCACAGCCACAGTTGTTTCCAATGCCTACTCCGAACCTTCTGCACCGTCTGCGGCTTTGGTTATCGCTGATGAGACTTTGGGCACGGGAAGTATTACCTACTACGTGTCACGTGATAACGGCACGACCTGGACGCAGTGCACCAAGGAGAGCTACTGCAGTCTTGCGGCGCAGCCGAGCGGTACGCAGCTTAAATGGAAAGTCACCGTCACCGGAAATGCTGAACTCAACGGCATTGCCGTTGCAATTTAGGAGGCCCTCATGAAAAGAACAGCGATTCTCATTGTGGTTTTGGCGTTGATGCTTCCCGTGTCGAGCGCCTTTGCCAAGCCCGAAAAAATTCAAATCAAGGGAAAAGGCCGGCAAAGCAGAGAAGTAACAGCCCGGGAGCGCATGAAAAATATGGACCTGAGAAATATTGAAGATCCTGAGGCCCGGAGAGCGATCCGCGAGATTCTTGTTTATCTTGATCTTCCCTATAAGAGTTAAGGAGAGTTGCGTATGAACGCCGACAGGAGACAAACGGTTTCTCATCTGGTTCATGCTGTGGCTGTGTTTGCGGTGTTGCTTTTTTGCACTCCGGCTTTTGCCGACATGCAAAGTACGAATTACAAAATGGCTGACGCCGCCTTCACTTCAGGGGGCGGAAACGCTCAATCCTCTTCTTACAAGGTGGCGGAAAGCTTTTTGGGGAGTTCCGGTTCCGGAAGTCTTTCCAGTACGAATTATTCGCTCCAGGCCGCTTCAGGCATCAGCGGAGTTGACCGGATCGCCGCGATTCAGTCTTTGTCGCCGTCTGATTACGCCCGGTTCTTCTCCGATCAGAGTGCTTCGTACACCGTGACCGCATCCAGTCCTGACGGAGATTCCCTGCAATACCGTGCAAAGCAAGACGGCACTACAAAAGTCAGTGCGCAGTCGAGCAGTTCTCTTTCCTGGTCGCTGAGCAGCGCAGATCTGGGAAAGCATAGTCACAGTTTCGATGTGATTGACCCGCAGGGGACAGTCACCAAAACGCAATCCGCTTATGTTTACCGCAGGCCCCTTAAATAAATCCGGTGAATAGGAAGGTCCCTATGAAAAACAAAATTGCTTTTTGCCTGATCCTGGCCGTGGCACTCAATACCGTTACAGAAGGTTCCGCACTTGCTGTTGCCGTAGGGTCTTCCTCAACTTCCTCAGGAACGGCGGCGGGGCAGCTCGGACAAATTGCCGATAGCGCAGGAGTTTTAAAATCATTTCAGGCCGATCTATTCACCGGACGCGCTCAGACCGGTGTTCCTATTTTTGTACCGCCGGGCCGGAAAAACGTCCAGCCCAGCCTTAATCTTTCTTATTCCTCAAGCGGCGGAAGTTCATGGCTGGGAGTGGGCTGGGGGCTTGATCTTGGCTGGATTCAGCGCGATGTCAAGAAGGGCGTGCCCAAATATGATTCTACAGATAAATTTGTCTTTTCGTTTCAGGGTGTTTCTTCAGAGCTGGTGTCTGTTGCGGCCAACGAATACCGGGCCAAAGACGAGGCCATGTTTCTCAAGTTCATGTATGACTCCACCAACAATAACTGGGTGGTCACTGACAAATCCGGCACCAAACATTATTTCGGGGTTTCTTCTGCTGAGCGCCAAACGAATAGCCTGGGGACTTTCAAATGGGCGCTGACAAAAGTCGTGGATACATCCGGCAATTACATGACCCTATCGTATTCCACCGACCAGGGCGAACTTTATCTATCTTCCATCGAATACAACGGCAATGAAACCCAGTCGTTTGCGCACACGCACAAAGTGGAGTTCACGCTTGAAAGCCGCACGGATACCAGCTTTTCCTACATCACGGGCGCGCGCGTTGAAACAAACAAGAGGCTTAAAGAAATTCAGGTCAAGGTCAAGGATGGCGGCGGTACTTATCAACTCGCCAGAAAATACGTCTTGGCTTATGAATACTCCGCGGCCACGGGCCGCTCACGGCTGATTACCGTAACGGAATACGGCAAAGACGGCACCACAAGTCTTCCGGCAACTTCTTTTGTTTATCAGAATAAGGAATTAGCCTTTGACACCATGGCCGATTTTTCGGGCATTCTTAGGGCCTCCACAGGTTCAAGTGATTATGACTTTATCCGTGCAGTGACAAGCTCCAGCGATACCGAAGCGGATTTGGCTGATGTGAACGGCGATGGAAAAAACGACCGCGTCCAGGCGGTGGCCGGCAATACCAGTTGGAAAGTCCAGCTTAACAGCGGTTCGAGTTTCGGATCACTGACGGATTTTGGGACTCTTTATAAACCAAGTTCCTGGTCCGGGTATGACTATGTTTCCAAAAGTACCGATGCCCGTGAACAGGTGACTGATTTTTCTGATATCAATGGCGACGGTCTTCCTGACCGCATTATTTCGCAGGACGCCAACTCTTCCTGGACTGTGCAGATCAATAACGGCACAGGTTTTGATGCCAGCAATTCCAGCTGGGGCACGATTCAAAGAATGGTGAGCGGCAGCGTGCGCTATGACCATATCCGTTACACGCCCGGAACCGACCCCTCTACAACCCTTGTGGATTTCTTCGACATCAACGGTGACGCGCTTCCGGACCGCGTGATGAGTGAAGCGGGAAACACCACCTGGAAAGTCCAGCTCAACACGGGCAGCGGTTTTTCTGCGATGCAGAACTGGGGCACCATGCAAGAAATGACGACCTACTCGTCACGGGATGTGATTAGAGCTGTCAGTGCCGCCCATGAAACTTTTGTCGATGTCATTGACCTTAACGGGGATGGTCTGCCTGACCGCGTTCAGGCCGCGGATGCCAACAGTAACTGGAAAGTGCAGTGGAACACGGGCACGGGTTTCACCACCATGCAGGACTTTGGACCGATTTACACCCTTGATTCTTATAGCCGCCGTTATTACATCCGCCATTACAGTGATTCAGGGGAACAGACCGTGGATCTTTTTGATATTAACGGAGATGGTCTGCCTGACCGCATTCAGGCCGCGGACAACAATACAGTTTGGAAAGTCCAATACAACACGGGCACAGGATTTACGAGCCTTCAGGATTATGGAACTATCGGTTATATGACAAGTTCTGTCCGGTACAGCTACCCGCGCTGGACCGATACTGCGGGTACTCAGGCCCTGGATGTCGCGGATGTGGATGGGGACGGGCTTCCGGACCGGCTTCAATCCCTTGCGGCCAACACGGCCTGGAAATCCCAAAAGAACAAAGGCCCTTACCCGGATCTTCTCAAGGAAATCAATAACGGTAAGGGCGGAAAAACCATTGTCTCTTATGCGGCATCCACTCAATCTGACAATACGGATACCAACGGCAAGCAGCGTTTGCCTTTTCCCATTCAGGTGGTCTCGCAGGTCAAGCAGCAGGACAGCATGGGAAATGAATATGTTACCAATTATTCCTATAAAGGCGGCATGTATGACGCCGCGGAACGGGAATTCCGGGGGTTCCGCGAAGTTACCGTCAGCGATGCCGTGGGCACCAAAACCATTCACACCTTTGGTCAGGACAGTCTTAATAAGGGAAGATTGCTGAATAAAGAAGTCCGCGATTCCTCGAACAATCTCTTTTCAAAAGAAGTGACCACGTGGTCAAGTACCCAGCCCTGGGGCGGAAGCGTAGGTGTTTATTTTGTCTATGTCAGCCAGGTCGATGCGTATATCTACGATGGCGACGGTACCTACAAGCAAACCCGTCAGGCTTTTACCTATGACTCGTATGGCAATCTCGCGTCCACCACGGAGTATGGCGATGTGGATGTGACAGGGGACGAACGCAAAACCGCGAATACGTATGTCTACGCCATGACTGCGCCCGGATCAGGTTCGGGAACCTATATTGTGAACACCTTGTCCAAGACCACGCTTTATGACACGGATCTAACCACAATCAAAGCCGAGCGTTATTTCTATTACGATTCCGCTTCGTCTATTACCACAGCCCCCACCAAAGGCCTTTTGACCAAGGAAGAAGAATGGCTGAACACCGCGTCCGGCTGCGGCACCGCGGGCACTTGCACCAATAATCCTAAAACGACCATGACTTACGACGTTTACGGAAATGTCGCTACGGTGGTCGATGCAAGAGGCTATACCACCACCAACACCTACGAAACGACCTACCGCCTTTTTCTCACGCAGATCAGTAATGCCATGAGCCATACCCGTCAGTTCACTTATGACCCCTGGCTCGCCCAGATTCTTACGTCAACAGACCAGAACAGCCAGGTCACTACCACTCAGTACGATACTCTGGGCCGGGTCACGAAAGTCATTGCGCCGCTTGATTCCTCCACGGAGCCTACACAGGAATTTGCCTACGATTACCCGGCTTCAAACTGTACGAGCACCTGCTATTCAACGGTCACGACACGGGTTAAATCTTCCGCGCCGGGAGAAATCGCAGCTTATCTAACAACTTATTCCTTTACTGATGGCTTGGGCCGCGAAATCCAGCGCAGAAGCCCGGCCGAGTCCGGCACTCAGCAGATTGTTTCCGGCGGTGTGGAATTCAACAGCCGGGGGCTTGTGTCTAAACAGTATGTGCCTTATTTTGAAACAGCCAGCACAAGTTATGTCGCAACCGATACGAGTAAACCCAAAGCAACGTTCACTTATGATGCCGTGGGCCGCAGAACGCGTGTGGATTATCCGGACAGCACCTATTCCACCGTGGCTTTTTCTGATTTCATAAAAACCACCACAGACCCGCGCGGGAAACAGCTCCGCTACACCAACGATGCCTTCGGCCGTCTTGTCAAAGTCGAGGAATTCAACAGCGGGGCCACCTACACCACAACCTACGAATACGATGTGCTGAACAATCTTAAAAAGACCACGGATAACGCGAACAATCAAACCACGATTTCATATGATTCTCTTTCCCGGAAAACCGGAATGGTGGATCCGGACATGGGCACCTGGTCATATACCTATGATCTCAACGACAATCTCAAGTCGCAAACCGATGCCAAGAGCCAGGTCATCAGCTTTACCTATGATTCCTTAAACAGGGTCACCTTGAAAGATGTGCCTGCGGGGGACACGGATGTCACTTACACCTACGACGATAATCTGGTCTCGTATTCCAAAGGCCGCCTGACCAAGGTTGTGGATGCTTCGGGCATGCATGAATTTACTTATGACAAGCAGGGCCGCGTGCTTACCGACAAACAAACCGTGGATAGCAGCGGTGCCTACACCTTTACCCGTACTTACGATGCCATGGGCAGGGTACGCACCCTCACGTATCCGGACACCGAAGTTGTGACTTACGCGTACAACGGCTTTGGTGATGTGGAAACCATTCAGGGTGTGAAGTCCGGCGTCACCACCGATTATGTGAAAGATGTCAACTTCAACCCCAGCGGTCAGATCACGTATCTTAAATACGGAAACAACGTCACCTCCGACTACACCTACAACGCCCAGACGCTGCGTCTTTCCAATATTCTGACCAAAAAACCGGACGGCACCAAACTCCAAGACCTGAGCTACACCTTTGATAACAACGGAAACGTTTCGCATATCTCCGATGTGGTCAATGCCATGACTCAGGATTTTACCTATGATGATCTTAACCGCCTCACGCAGGCCGTAGGTTCCGCATACGGTACCCAGAAATTTGCTTATGATTCTGTCGGCAATATGACCACCAAAGGAAACCGCAGCATGGCCTATGGCGCAGGCGCTCCCGGCCCTCATGCTGTGACCTCCGTGACTTGGTCGGGCAGCAGCAATTACCCGACCTTTTGCCGTGATCTTGCCTCAGGTAATTGCAATCTTGATTACGATGCGAACGGCAACATGACCACGCGCGGTTCAGATACTCTGACCTATGACTCTGAGAACCGTCTCAAACAGATTAAAACTTACGAAGGTGTCGACGGCTCCAAGAGCTATACACTTCCGCAAGGCTGGAACCTCA
>CAYRBY010000067.1:6995-11145 GCA_964422635.1 uncultured bacterium | reverse complement strand
CCTGATCTTTTTACCCCGTAATCCATCTCCTGGAGGAAAACGATATCTGCTTTTTCCAGCTTGCTGCGCTGGGTGAGCAGTCTTCCGATACTAAAGTGCTTCGGTATTTTAATGGGGTCAATGAGTCTCTCAGTACTTTCTTCGGACGTGAAAACCTTAATGGCATCTTCAATGTTATAAGATTTTTCTATGTTCCATGTGGCAACGCGCACATAGGGACCCAGAAAAGGAGATTTCAGGTTTTGTGGCCGGGACCCTCTGTAGTAGGCCTCGTTGCTGATGACCGGGCTTCTCCAGAATCTTTCGAGTTTCTCACGCAACGCAGGGGCAGGGGATGGATTTCTTTCAAGTTCACAAAGCTCCTCAAAACTTAGAAATTCCGGTTCCCGAAGACGGATATACGGAGCTTTTTCAGGGCTTTCATCCCCGTTTTCGGCCGATGCCGAAAGGGGCTGGAAAAGTATGGCTAAAAGAATGCCCCCCAAAACGCATAAGGCGAGATGCCTGGCGGTAGCGACAGTTGAAAAGAAAAAGGGCTGCTTCATTTGTAAGAAAACCTCCGGCGCTAAAAAAAAGAATTCTTTTACGCAGAAGATTAGCATAAAATACACTACAAGTATTTGATTTAAGTAACCTGTGTGCATGAGGTGGGTATGGTAAGAAATTTAAAAGGCTTTGACAGTAAAGTTTGCCTCCTTCTTGTGACAGTGGTTCTTGTACCGGGAGCTGCCCGGGCTGTTAGCCTCGAAACCCGTGAGGAACGTAACGAGTTGCAGACCGCGGCGGGCATAAAAGCTCAGGCTCGTCCAGGCGTTTCATCCCCGCAAGTTTATAAAAAGCCGCAGCTGCCCGCTCATGTACTTCCAGCTGAACATCCCGCTATGATGCCTCAGAATGAGAAAATTCGCATCGTTCCTCTGGACACGATTCAGGTTCCTGCGGCTATCGTTTTAGCGCAGCCTGTTCAGCCTTCCATTTTCAAAACCGCGCCCGCTGTGCAGCCCGCAGCAGCACCTACGGCACAGGCTCTTGCGGTTAAGCCAGTTGTGGATCAGCCGAAGAAATCCTGATCTATGCCCGGGATCAAGGCGGAAGCCAAACCGCTAAAGGCTGTTGTGATTGGCGCAAGTTCGGGGATCGGAAGATCTCTCGTTCATGAACTTGCCTTACGGGGGTATGATGTTGGTTTCACAGCCCGCCGCACGGAACTCCTTGAATCACTTCAAAAAGAAATCCCATCGCGTACAGTTTTCAAAGCTATGGATGTTGAAAATGCGGAGGAATCCGTTTCCACTCTTCAGTCTTTAATTGAGGAGCTTGGAGGAATGGATTTGATTGTTATTAACTCCGGAATTAATCGTCCTAATCCGGCCCTCCAGTGGGAATTGGAGCGCGAGACAATTGATATAAATGCCCGCGGATTTACGGCGTTAGCTGATTTTTCAGGGCGTTATTTTCTTAAGCAAGGAAAGGGACACCTTGCTGGAGTTTCATCGATTGCGGGCCAGCACGGAAGCCCCCGGGCGCCAGCCTACTGCGCCTCCAAGGCTTACATGTCCATTTATCTCCAGGGGCTTTTTTTTCGTCTTTCTCCACACGGGATTGCAGTGACGGACATACGCCCTGGATTTGTCGACACGCCCATGATAGCCGGGCGGAAGTCCAAGTTTTGGGTCACATCGTCAAAGCGGGCCGCGGTTCAAATTGCGGATGCCTTAGAAACCCGGAAGTCCGTTGTTTATGTCTCCCGCCGCTGGGTGTTTGTGGCTTTCCTTTTCGCGGTTATCCCTAACTGGGTTTTCCGGCTTCTTTATGAGCGATTCAAAAGTTGATCTTCTGAGTGAAAATGGAAAACCTCACGCCCAAAATTTTTTTTGAAGATACTCATTTGGCCGTCTTGGACAAACCCGCGGGCCTTTTAAGCCAAGGCGACATTTCTGGGGAAGCTAATCTAGTGGACTGGCTGCGCGGACATTTTGGAAGAAATTATGTCGGGCTTATACACCGTCTGGATCGTAACACCTCCGGGATTATGGTTGTTGCAAAACGGAGCAAGGCGGCAGACCGACTGACAAAAGCGTTGCAAGAGGGCCATCTGCAAAGAACTTATCAGGCTTGGCTTGTTGGGGCGCTTGTGAAAACAAAGCAGACATGGAGGCATTTTCTTTGGAAAGATGAAAAGAGAAACGAGTCCCATGTGGTTTCCCAAGGAGCTTTAGGTGCGAAAGAAGCTGTGCTTCATATTGAAGTTTTGAAGGAAGGCAGTTGGAATGGAAAGACCGTGACTTTGGCGAAAGTTTCGCTGGAAACTGGCCGTTCGCATCAGATACGAGTGCAGGCGGCAGCTTCCGGACATCCGCTGCTTGGAGACACGAAGTACGGCCTTTTTGGAAAAGAAAACTGGACTTTGGCTTTTGGGCGGCCTGCTCTCCACTCTTTCTCGATAGCCTTTCCTCACCCTATGTCGGGAGAGTCCTTGAGGTTTGAAGCCCCCTTACCGCTGGATATGAAGCGGCCCCTGCAGAAAGTATCCCAAAGGGATGTTTGAAGTTTTCTTGCCCCTCGTTTATACTTCAGAAAGCACCTTAACTTCTTTTCATTAAAGGCTTTCCCAATTTTGCAGGCCCCATGAATCAGGAAACCTTAATTGTCACAGGCGGAGCAGGTTTTATCGGCTGTAACTTGGTCCGCTACCTGCTTCGGAACACCCAGGCGCGAATCGTCGTTATAGACAAGCTTACGTACGCTGGAAATCCCGCGAGTCTTGCTGACGTCGCTCAAGATCCCCGTTATGTGTTCATTCAAGCCGATATTGCAGATATGCCGCGCATGCGGTCCGTATTTCAGGAATATCAACCTTCCGGTGTGTTGAACCTTGCCGCAGAAAGCCATGTGGATCGCTCAATCGAAAGCCCGGGAGACTTTGTTCACACCAACATTGTTGGGACTTATGTGCTTTTGCAAACGGCCTTGGGCTACATTTCGCAGCAGGATGAAGTCCAGCGGGCAGCGTTCCGGTTTCTTCATGTATCCACGGACGAAGTCTACGGATCTCTTCCGGCAACGGGTTTGTTTAAAGAAACGACACCGTATGCGCCTAATTCGCCTTATTCTGCTTCCAAAGCATCCGCAGATCATCTTGTGAGAGCCTATTATGAAACATACAAGCTGCCGGCGATTATCACCAACTGTTCAAATAACTACGGACCCTTCCAGTATCCTGAAAAGCTGATTCCTTTAGTTCTATTGAATGCACTGGAGGGAAAAGATCTTCCTATTTATGGTGATGGCAGCAACGTTCGTGACTGGCTTTACGTCGAAGATCATTGCGACGGAATTTATTTGGCATTTCGAAAAGGCCGTTTGGGAGAAAAGTACAATATTGGCGGCCGGAACGAAAGAACGAACCTTCAAATCGTCGATGCTTTGTGTGATACCCTGGAAAAATTCCGTCCCGCTTCGGAAAATTCAGCCTTAAAATCCCGCGGAATGAAAAACTATAAGCAGTTGAAAACTTTTGTAACGGATCGTCCGGGTCACGATCATCGCTACGCGATTGACGCAGATAAAATCACAAAAGAGCTGGGTTGGAAAGCTGCGCATTATTTTGAAACCGGTATTGTTGAGACTGTGAAATGGTATCTTGAAAACAGCGCATGGTGCCGTCTTGTTCAAGAAGGGAAATATGGCCGGGAACGGCTTGGTGCGGCAGCCGCAAAAGGAGGGAAGACGTCATGAAAGGGATTGTTCTTGCAGGTGGATCCGGCACGCGTCTTTATCCTGTAACGCGTGCTGTCAGTAAGCAATTAATGCCTGTCTATGATAAACCCATGATTTATTATCCGCTTTCCGTTCTGATGCTGGCCGGTATTCGTGAAATCCTTGTTATCACTACTCCGCATGAACAGGAAAGCTTTGTCAGGCTTTTAGGCGATGGCCGGGATTTTGGATTAAAGCTTTCGTACGCGATACAGCCGCAGCCGGGCGGTCTCGCACAGGCTTTCATTATAGGCCGCCACTTTGTCGGATCGGATTCTGTCGCACTCATTCTTGGGGACAATATTTTTTATGGTCATGGGCTTACGGAGCAGCTTCGTTCTGCCGTCCAAAGGGAAAAAGGTGCGACCGTTTTTGGTTATCAAGTACGTGA
>CAYRBY010000067.1:4184-6895 GCA_964422635.1 uncultured bacterium | reverse complement strand
GAGCCGATGAAGAAAAATGAATATGGCCAGCATCTTCTTCGTTTGCTGGAGCAGGGGTAGGAATTGAAATTTCTTATTACGGGTGCACAAGGGCAGCTCGGCCAAGCTCTACAAAAGGTTTTATCTGATCATGAAGTCATTCCGGCTCCACACCAAGACCTGGATATTACCCGCCTTGACGACGTCAGAGATTTTTTAAATTCCCACCCCGTGGATTGGGTTCTAAACGCTGCGGCATACAATTCGGTCGACCAGGCCGAAACCGACCGTGATGCGGCCTATCAGGGAAATGTGATTGGTCCCAAAAGTTTGGCCATAGCAGCACACGAAAGACAGGTGCCAATCCTCCATGTGTCATCAGATTATGTTTTTGACGGGTTGGCTGGACGCCCCTACACAGAAAGGGACAGCCCCAATCCCTCTTCTGCTTACGGAGATAGCAAGTTGAAAGGGGAGTTGGAAGTTGCCAAGTATAACCCCGAACATCTTATTGTTCGTACCGCCTGGGTATACAGCGTTACGGGAAAAAATTTCGCAAAAACCATTTTACGCCTTGGATTCAAGGGAGATGTGCGTGTTGTTTCCGACCAGTACGGTTCGCCAACCTATGCGCCTCATCTCGCACTAGGCATCAGGAAACTTATTGAAAGCAATACCCGAGGCCTTTATCATCTGGCGGGAAACGGCGGGACGACCTGGTATGGGTTGACCAGTTTTCTTTTTGAACAGTTGAAAGTTCAAAGTCGTGTGCAAGCTATTTTATCCGAAGACTATCCCAGGCCTGCCCCAAGACCGCCTTTTGCGGTTTTAGAGACATGCAGGACCCCGAAGATTACGCTTCCTTTCTGGCAGGATGGAGTTAAGGAATTTGCGGTTGAAATAAAACCCTATTTGGAGGAGCTGAAATTATGAAAGTTCTTGTCACGGGCGGTGCTGGATATATTGGCGCCCATATTGTCCGCCATCTTGAAGCTTGCCGCCATACGCCCATCATACTTGATGATCTTCGCAGATCGAGTGCTTACCGCGTTAAAAGTTATATATGGGAAAATGCCGCCCTGGAAGATACAGCCGCTGTCTTCCGGATTTTTGAAAAACATCGCCCCGACGCAGTCATTCATCTGGCTGGATACATTAGTGTTGGAGAGTCAACGCGCGATCCTGATCTTTATTGGGGAAATAATTTGGGCGCCAGCATGAGTCTTATATTAGCTTGCTCAAAGTTTCCGGTAAGGGCGTTTCTTTTTTCATCAACCGCTGCAGTCTATGGCTACGCTCCCAAAATGCCCATTGGCGAAGATACGCCTTATGCGCCAACCTGTGCTTATGGATCTTCAAAATTGGCTTACGAGAAGGTTCTTCACTCAAGCGGAAAAGCCTTGGGGCTAAGGACCTTTGCGCTTCGGTATTTTAATGCATGTGGAAATGTTGTGAAGTGGGGGGTAGGTGAGGACCATGAACCAGAAGAGCATCTGATTCCTCGCGTGATTCGCTCAATAAAGGCTGGCAAAAAAGTTCAGGTGTATGGACGTGATTATCCAACCCCGGACGGTACTTGCGTGCGCGACTATATTCATGTTCTCGACCTTGCTGCGGCGCATGTCCGGGTTATCGAGGAAGAGAGCCTTCAGGGCGGGCAGAGTTTTAATGTAGGAACTGGCAAAGGTTTTTCTGTTCTGGAAGTGATTCAGATGATTGGGCAATGTCTGAAAACAATCCCTGATATTGAATTTTTGGAACGCCGAGCCGGCGATCCCCCAAGTCTCATTGCCGATCCCTCCAAGCTTCTAGGAGCACTCAAATGGAAAGCTGAGCACTCCTCCCTTGAAGCTATTGTGACCTCAGCGATTGAATGGGAAGCCCTCCGCGAAAAAAACAAGCGCAGTTAATCCCGCCATGCGTCATCTTTGACGACGGTCGCCAGCCCCCACAAATGCTCTATAAAAGTCCCGGGATACCAATACGGGAATGAGCCTCATGGCAGTTATTGCGTCGAGTGAGTCGTGAGAAACGGCCAGGAAAGAAATGGTGCGCCTGACTGGAATCGAACCAGTGACCCCCTGCTTAGAAGGCAGATGCTCTATCCAACTGAGCTACAGGCGCGTTAGGGATGAGTAAGATATTTTGAGGCGGTAGTATAGGTGTAAAAAAAGCAGATGGCAAGACGCGATGGAGATCTTTTAAAACCCAAAAATATTGCGCCACCCCGTGCTTTCAGAGGCGGCTTTACCGTGAAAAAAGTTTTTGAGCTGTTGATTTTGATCCTTCGCATCTTCGTAACCCCGGTGGATCAGATCCCGGATGAATTTGTCATGGAACATAAAACGCGTCGAGCGGCGCTTGACTTTCTCCCCATGGCCATAGTCTGCATCTGTTGATAAAGGCTGAATTCTTTTGCTTGGATGAATGACATAGACTTGAGCGGGACGATAGTGATAGGGGTGCGCTTCATGATGAAAAAGAGGCAGCGGGACTTCGTTTTTTCCAAGGCGAAGAGTTTTTTTAGACAAGGCCTCATAGAACTCATTAAAGACCTGAATTTCCTTAGCCTCGTCAGTAGCGGCATTGTAGCTGAGTCTGTTTAACAGCATTCGAATGACGTTGCTGATGCGAGGACGGAAATGGGGTGAATAAGTGGGTAAGTCATCAGGGAATGGTTTTTCCGTTGAGATGCTAAGGACGTGAGTTGCGCCCATGGCGATGGCCGCGCT
>CAYRBY010000067.1:2281-4084 GCA_964422635.1 uncultured bacterium | reverse complement strand
GCGGGATCTAGTAAAGACCACGTGGGGTGGCGGTGGGCTTTTGGCTTCCGCCATTCCTTAAAGAAAAGTTTCGCTGCATTGTGGAGCATGTTGCCGTGGTAACTTGGGATGTGGAAGCCCATCCAAAGGTCTTCCAGCCACACCCGGCTTTTGCGGGCGTCGAAGGATTGGGCTGCATAAAAGCTTGTGTTGAGAGAACCGCAGGATGAACCTGTAAAAATTTGAAAAGGGCTTTTTTCACCGTGAGAAAAGTGCTCATGAATGTATTTGAGTACGCCTACCTGATAGGCTCCGTGTGCGCCTCCACCCGTGCAAACAAGTCCAAAGGTTTCTTTTTTTTGTGCCATAAGAGAAAGTCTGTCCCTTCACATGGAAGTAACGAGTGAAAGCCCCTAAAACTTTATGTTAACAACCTGTCGGGGGCGTGGTTAATTAAAAGTTAGAGGCTCTTTTGGGATATTGCAAAGCATTTTGTTGCGCCTTTGCTTTCCTTATCTCTTATGAGGTAAAGACGTTGCGAAGATACAGAAGTAAGATTTTTTGAAGCAACGCTTGCAAGAAAGAATCAATCCTAATACTATTACAGGAGTTTTGCTCCGTGGAGCCCATAAAAACGGGCGGAAACGGCTGGTTTGTGACTGGATTTTAATACATCAGGAACGAGAGCGAAAAGCCGCAAGGCTCAAGCGCTCATGATAGAGTTCTGGAGGATATGGTAAAAGCGCCTATTCTCACGGCGGATCTCAGTTCCGGCTCAATAGCTGGGCAAGGCCCGGAATGTTAGGGTTGGACCTTCTGCTGATTTCGGGAAGAAATGCGTAACCCCGGATCAGCCTCACTCCTCCGACGGACTCATCGATAACCCCATAAGGGAATAGAAAGAACTATGAAAACCAAATTGTTCGTTGGCAATCTGAGTTTTGAAGCTACAAGTGAGGAACTGAAAAAATTGTTCGAGCCGTATGGCCCTGTGCATGAAGCGACCGTGGTCGTTGACAAAAGAAGCGGCAAATCCAAAGGTTATGGTTTTGTTCAGATGGTTGAAAGCAAGGACGCTGCCATGGCGCTTGAGCTGAGCGGCCGCGATTTCAAAGGCCGTGACCTCGTGGTCACCGAAGCAGATTCTCCCGGAGAAGGGCAGCGCCGCCGGAATCGCGGCGGCGGGCGGCCTCACCGTGGAGGAAACCGCCCCATAACGGAGGGTTGGAAAGATAATGGGGTGGAGACGTTTATCCCCAAGAAAAAGCCTTCACTTTTGAGCCGTCTTTTCGGATGGTTAAAACCCAAGGCCGAAAAACCTGCTGCCCCCGAGCCCCGAGGGCGGGATCATTACAGGGGATCTTCGTCAGGAGACCGCAGCCATCGGCCGCATCGCCGACGTCAAAACGGAGGCAGGCCCCGGCATTGGAACAATAATCGCAGACCCCGGCATCATAACCGGCCCCATGAAGAAGTCCGCGACAGCAACCCTCCTCAGCAAAGCTGATTTCCCGGGCATGCGGCCGTCAAGTTTGGTCTTTAAATACCGAACTTTAAAGGATGTTACCCATGACGGCCGCATGCTTGGAGGAATTTCTTGAAAAAAAACGATTTGTCTTTGCCCCGCGTCAATAAACCGCTTTTCCTTCTTTGCTTCTTTTTCTCAGGCGCTTGTGGACTTGTTTATCAGGTTGCTTGGCTTCGGGTGCTCTCTTTGGTGTTTGGAAACACAACTTTCGCAACAAGCGCCATTCTGTCGAGTTATATGGCAGGGCTCGGACTGGGAGCGCTTTATTTCGGCCGTAAAATAGAATCGAATACGCG
>CAYRBY010000067.1:0-2181 GCA_964422635.1 uncultured bacterium | reverse complement strand
TATTTCGGAAAAGATGTGGGCACCGCTTACTTTTCGAACACCGTAGGGACGATTCTCGGAGCTGCACTGACAGGCTTTTTTATTGTTCCATTCATTGGCATTCAAAAGACCCTTATCCTGGGGGCAGTAATTAATGCCGGGATAGGCATCGTTACTTTTTTAGCTCAACGAGGAGAGAGCCGGTCTAATAAGAGGCTTATCGGGGCCGGTGTTTCACTGGCTCTAGTGCTTCTTGCGGGAGTATTCGTCAAGCCTTGGAATACAAGCCTGATTGCCAGCGATACGGCGGTAAATCCGTCGCGTATTGCGGGGGTTTCAAAAGAAAAGTTCCTAAATTCATTTCGTGACCGCGAGATTCTTTTTTATAAGGAAGGATTGAGCGCGACAGTGAGCGTAGCCCGAGTTAAAGACAATGTCTCTCTTGCGGTAAACGGAAAGGTTGATGCTTCCAACAATGACGCTTTTACGCAGTATTTGCTTGGGCATCTTCCGCTTTTAATTCATGATAATCCTAAGAAGGTGGCTGTGATCGGGCTCGGAAGCGGTTCTACTTTAGCGGCCGTCGCTGCCCACCCTGCAGTGGAAACGATTGATGGGGTAGAGCTTGAAAAAGCTGTTGTTGAAGCTTCCCGGTTTTTTCCTGATCTGAATCGCAATGTCCTCAAGGATCCCCGCGTTCATATGTTTGTTAATGACGGACGTAATTTTTTGCTGGTGCGTCCTGATCTCTATGATGTCATCATTTCAGAGCCTTCCAACCCCTGGATGGCAGGGGTTGCCAATCTTTTTTCTCTTGAACATTTTAAGACGATGCGAAGCCGCCTTCAGCCTGATGGTATTGCCTGTCAATGGTTACACGCCTACAGCATGTCTTCGTCTGACCTTGGAATGATTATTAAAACCTTTACCGAGGCTTTCCCCTATGTACAGCTTTGGACCTCGTACTATCCGGACCTCATGCTTGTAGGTTATAACGCGCCTCGTTCCATTGATTTTTCACTCGTGAAAAAGAGGTTTGAAGAAAATGCTGTGGTGCGGAGTGACCTGGCGCCTCATGGCATAAGGACTCCGGAAGCGCTTTTTTCCAGTTTCTGGCTCGATGATGCCCAGTTAAGGCGTCTTTCCCAGCGTTCCGAACTTCATTCGGACAATCTTCCGAGGCTTGAGTTTTCAGCCCCCCGAAGCCTTTACACAAAAACGTTTGATCGCAACTACATGTTTCTAAACGCGCTTCGCCAGTATGACTACGGCGTCGTGAAAATAGATCCTCCTGCGGCGTCGAATCTTCGATTTTATCAGGAAGTGGCCGAAGGGCTGTTAGCCAAACGAATGTATCACGATGTAGATGAAGTTTTGAAAATCGCTAAAGGCATAGATCCTGAGAATGCTCGCACGCTTGCACTTTCAGGCATTTTAAAGTTGCGCCTTGAAGGCTTTGAGGAAGCAGAGAAAGAGCTGACAGCTGCCGTGGCTGCGGACCCAAGCCTGGCAGAGGCCCATGCAGCCCTTTATCAGATTTATATGAGAACTAAAAATTACCCGAGGGCACTTGAGGAATCAGCAAAGGCCCTTGCGATTGAACCTGATTATGTGGTGTACCAGGAAATCCAGGCCGAGGCACTTTATTCGAACGAGAAGTGGGCGGAAGCATTGCCGCTTTTTGACAAGGTACTTGCGTTTAAGAAGAGTTCTTTTGATGCGATGACCCGGATTGTGGATATTACCATGAAGACCGGAAGCGATCAGGAAAAAATTGCTGTTCTTGAGAGGATGGCTGAAATGTACCCTCGTTATCCGCTTATTTTTCTCCAGTTAGGTCAAATTTATGAGCAGTTGAATAGGCTGCCGGAAGCTTTGGAAGAGTTTGAGATCTTGGCCAGGCTTGTACCTGAAGACCCCAGTGTGTATTTGAACCTCGCGAGAGTTTACGATCGGTTGGGGATGCCTGCGCAAATGGTCGATGCCGTTAAAAGAGCCGTAAAACAAAACCCCTCCCTGGCAAATCACCCGGAGCTTCGCAAAATACTAATGCGGTAAATCCTTTTTACTCAAGGAAACCGCTTGTTCCGCAGTCCTTTTTTTCTATAATAACGCGATTTTATCTTTCATAGCCATTAAAGGGGGTTTTGTGCATAACTTACAAGATTTGATTCACTGGGGCGGCTACCTTGTTCTTTTCCT
>CAYRBY010000066.1:1774-11230 GCA_964422635.1 uncultured bacterium | reverse complement strand
CAAACCGGGGTTCGCAGCAAGAAGAAGATCAGAATTCTCCGGAAGGTAAAGCGCGTCAGGAAGCCCGCGTAAAACTTTTGCGTGAATCGGCCGCGGCTTTGCAGGAAACCCGCCCCGACCTCGCGGCGAGCCTGAACGAAAAGGCTGACCAAGGCAAATAATGAATTGACCGGGTATAATTAAAGGGGCCGGATATGAGGCCCAAGTAACCAGTTGCCGAAATGTTTTGAAACGTGGAGAATAGAAACCATGACCTGCGACCCCCATCATTCTGAAAGTATCGATGATGCCCTTCTACCCCTTATCGCCCGGTGCGTTCGCGCAAGCTCCTGTCCTTTCCTGATCACGAACCGTGAAGGGGAAATCGTTTATGTGAACCCTGTCTTTTCCACGCTGACCGGCTATTCTCTGGACGAGTTAAAAGGCCAGACCCCCCGCGTTTTCAAATCACCCAACACCCCGCTTCTGATTCATCAAGACCTATGGAACACTATTTCTGCCGGGAAACCATGGCGGGGTGAACTGTGCAACCGCCGGAAAGGCGGCGGGGAGTACTGGGAGTCCATTGTGATTAATCCGGTTAAAAATCACGCAGGCGAGATTACCCATTATGTCGGGATCTGGCAGGACATTACGGTTCGCAGAAGAAACGATGAAAATATTCTAAACGAGAAAACCGCGCTTGAGAGGCAGTCACGCACCGATGATCTGACCGGGCTTTATAACCGGCGCCATATTTTTATTGAGGTCGAGCGGGAGGTTGAACGTTCGGTGCGTTACGGCAGGCCCTTGTCCTGCATGATGATTGATATCGATGACTTCAAGAAAATCAATGACACCTACGGGCATTTTGTGGGTGATCAGGTGGTCCAGACTTTCGCGCGCCTTCTTGAAGACAGCATCCGCACGATTGATATTCTCGGCCGCTACGGCGGCGATGAGTTTCTTTTGATTCTTCCCGAAACGGATCTGGATGAAGCGCGCTCCGTGGCCGAACGTATCCGCTCCAGCGTCATTGATTACCAGCATCAGGTGATGGCCGAACTTGGGCCGCTTACCGTCAGTATAGGTCTCGTGGTTTTCGATGAGAGCTGCCGGGCCAACAAGAAACTCTTCATTGAAAAGGCCGATGCCGTCCTTATGGCCGCCAAGCGTTCCGGAAAAAACCAGATCATTGTCGGCTGAGCCAACCCGAAAGTTTTAATCCAAGGAGTTTTTCATGAGTGGAATCCAGAAGTCGCCGTATGTAAAAGAAGAAACCCCGGGTCGTAAAGCCTGGTGTGCCTGCGGCGAATCCGCCAATCAGCCCTATTGCGACGGGAGCCACAAGACTAAAGCGGTTGGAAAGTCCCCAGTGATTGTAGAAATCGCCGAAGGCAAAAAGGTGGCCTGGTGCGGCTGCCGTGAATCCAAAAATAAGCCTTTCTGTGATGGAAGCCACCGTACTCTTTAAGGCCCTCTCTGTCCGCGTATTAAAGCAAGGGAACCATCGTGGCCGTTCTCAAAATTGTTAAAATCGGGAATCCTGTGCTTCGCTGCAAATGCCGCAGCCTGAAAAAGGCGGCAATGAAAAGTGCGAAGCTTCAGCGGTTTCTTAACAGCATGGTGGAGACCATGCGCGCAGCGAATGGAGTCGGCCTCGCCGCCAATCAGGTAGGATGCTCAGACCGCGTGATTGTCCTCGAATGCAAAGCCAACAAACGCTATCCGGATGCCGAAGGCTTTCCCCTGGAAATGTTTTTTAACCCGCGTATTTTGAAATATTCCAGGCAAACGATAACGGATTGGGAAGGCTGTCTCAGTATTCCCGGCTACAGGGGGCTGGTGCCGCGTTCCAAAGAAGTCACCTTCGAAGCCGTGACCCCGGAAGGTAAGAGCGTGATCAAAACCGTCAAAGGTTTTCACGCGCGTGTGATTCAACATGAGGTGGATCACATTAACGGAACATTCTACATAGACCGCATGCCGGATCTTTTATCCTGGATCCATCTGGATGAATTCAACAGCCGTTTTCATACCCGCATCAAATAAACCCTGTCAGCAAGGTTCCGGAACATCTCCGAAAGACGGCTCTTTTTTGTCCGCAATCAGATCCGCACGGGTTTTTGAAGCATTCTCTTTATGTGCACGGTGCTTTGCGGCATATTCATGAAGCTCTGCAATGGAAAGGCCTTTGCGGTGTTCCTTGCGTGCGCCTTCGGTGCCGGGTTTGTTAATAGCAAGGTGATGTTTGTTGTACATGACACACCTCCTTTTGCTCAATTTCATATTGGACCTGACTTATCTGCCTTGATGTGACAGCCGTCACTTGGAAAAATCCTGTGTCTGCATTTGAGACCGAAGAAAATCCATCTGTCTGAAACCTCCCGAAAGTGTTATCCTCTGCGGCACATTCAGGATCCCCGCAACAGTCAGTTTATTTCAGAGCAAAGGATCTATGCCCGATAGCCCGATTGCAGTGAAAGAAAGGCACGAGAGGTTTGTCCGGAGAGTGGTCGAGACCCAGGTGGTCTGGGCCCTTGATAAAGGCGGAGACACGCTTGCCGCGAGCCAGTGCTCAAAAGCGGAAAACGAAGGTGCGATGGTTGTGCCCTTTTGGTCGGAACAGGAATACGCGGCCCAATGTGCTAAAGACAACTGGATTGATTATGCTCCTAAGGCCTTTGCCCTTCCTGAATTTCTGAGAGGGCTTCTTCCTCATCTTGAAGAGGCAGGTTATCTCGTGGGGACGGATTGGAACTCGCACCTCATTGGCACTGAACTCGAACCGGCCGCGCTCGCGGATGAGATCAAGGGGCATCTGGCATGAAGCCCGTGATCCTGGTGGAGAGCGTAAAAATTTCTGACGGGAAAGAGCTCCGTCTGGTTCAGCATGATTCGGATTTTTCAATCAAGGTCAACAGCGCGGAATTGATGAACAGCCGAATGCACGGTTCCGAAGAAGCTCTGGCCCGGCTTGCCTGTGAAGAAATAAAAAAATTTCCGGATCCAAAGATTTTGATGGGTGGTCTTGGCATGGGCTTTACCCTCCGTGCCGCGCTGGATGTTCTGCCGCAGAAGTCGCAGGTGATGGTTGCGGAGCTGATCCCCGCAGTTGTGCGATGGAACCAGGGAGTGCTCGCCCATCTGGCGCGCAAGCCGCTTACGGACCGGCGGGTTAAAATTCATGAGACCGATGTGGCGAGAATGATCCAGGAAGGAAAAGAAACGTACAGCGCGATTCTTCTTGATGTAGACAACGGCCCCGAGAGTTTGTTCCAAAAAGGCAATGACCGCCTTTACAGCAAAGACGGTCTTCGTGCCGCGTATCATGCGTTACAAAACCGCGGCGTCCTGGCCGTTTGGTCCGCGGTACCTGCCCGCGATTTCACACGCCGTCTGCATGCGGCAGGGTTTACCGTAAAAGAAATTCCCGTGAGTGCTCGCTCCGGGCAAAAAGCCGGAGGGCATCACTGGATCTGGCTGGCCAAAAAACATGCGCCCGCGGACCCTTCTAAAACCTCAAAGCCCGCCAGGCGTTATTAAGGAAAACTTCCTTTGCTTGATCTCTACGTGGATGCTGATGCCTGTCCAGTCAAAGAAGAGGCGGCCCGTGTCGCAAAACGTTTCGGGCTTTCGGTCACGTATGTCTCGAATTCCGGCATGCGCATTCCCGAACAGGAAGGCGCCCGTCTGGTGCTTGTAGAAGGCCAAAGCGACGCGGCCGACAACTGGATTGTGGAGCATGTTTCTTTAAATGACATTGTTTTGACCGCAGATATCCCGCTGGCGTACCGGGCCATTAAAGCAGGCGCACGCGCTCTTGATTTCACAGGCCGTATTTTTTCCGAAGCCAATATTGGTGAAATTCTGGCCACGAGGGATTTGATGCGTGAACTACGCGATGCCGGAAGTCTTGCGGGCGGGGGACCCCCCGCATTTCAAAAGCAGGACCGCTCCCGTTTTCTCCACAGCCTGGATAAGGTTATTCAGAGTATCAGACGCGGTTAATTTCAAGATCCGGCAGCCCCGAAACCAGCCTCAAAAATTGTGCTGGGGATTTGGGCGGGGTTCTTCTAAAATAGAGATCCCTCTCCCAACGCCTTTCATCCGGAAATCCATGAGGATATCTATGTGGAGAAAGTGGTTCCCCTGGAGAAACATTGTTAAGGCCATAGCCTTGAAACAGGGCTTTCTTGACCCGATTGCGCTCCTTTCCAAAATCCAGCGCTTTGCACAGCCCTCTGAGGTGGCCGCTCCGATTGAACTTTTAAGGCTCGCAACCGTACTTCAGGCGCGGGGGCTGGTGAACGTCCAGGCCATCCAGCACAATCTGGATTGGATCTGGCCGTATTGGGTGGTGCGGCAGTTCAATCCCAAAGATGTTTCTTTTATTCCGCGCGCTTTTTCTCTCACTCACATCAATCTTACAAATCGCAACTGGACTGCCGTCGGGGTTCCCGAATGTGCGGAATATCCGCTTGTGGATCCGCGCGGCCTTCTGACGCCGTTTTATGACGGATGGTCGGTTGATGCCTGGATTCTTCCCGCGGAAGGTGAATCGCTCCTGCCTTCCCAGTCGGTCACTGCGGTTCAAAGATGGGAAGACACAGCCAACCTGATTCTTCGAACCGAAACGGTCCGGCAAAACCTGCGTTTGACTTCGCGGGTTTCCGTTCAAAGAAATGAAACCGGTTTTTTCTGCCTGCAGGAAATAGACGCAGTCTCGGAATGTCCGGCCTGGCTTACGGTGGCTTTGCGTCCTTTTAATGCTGAAGGGATAAGCGACGTGGAGCGCGTTTCTCTGACAGGCAATGGAACCGGCTGGGAAATTAACAAGAAACAGCATCTCCAGTTTGATCCTGCGCCCGAAGGAAACTTTCTTTCTAATTACCGGGAAGGTGACGTGTATCAGAAAATCCGGAAACATCCGCCTCTTTCTGAAACACCGTCAATTCACCCCGAAATCGAGTGTGCCGCAGGGATGGCAACGGCTGCCGCTGTGTTCCGCCTGGAAGCAGGCGTTGTAAGACAGGTGAAAGTGCGCATCCCGTTGAATTCGAAATCGATCCCTGCTGACTCTCAGCCAGTGAGCGCGGATGAGAATTGGAAAAAAGCACTGGAGGGTTTTTGCCGGTTCGAATGCGCGGATCCGGAGACCGTTTACCTTTATCACACGGGGGTCAAGACGCTTATCCTTCACACACCCGGCGTTGAAGCCTTTCCAGGTCCTTATACTTACCGGCAATTCTGGTTCCGCGACGCAGTTTTTATTCTCCATGCGCTTTTGGCCGCAAACCTTCCGCGGCGTGCTGAAAAAATCCTCGATCATTTTCCCGCAAGGCAGTTTTTTGGCGGGCACTTCCGGTCACAGGACGGAGAATGGGATTCCAACGGACAGGTTTTGTGGATTTTTAAACGTTACTGCGAATTGACCGGAGCAAAACCCAAGGATGCCTGGAAAGAAGCCATCCGTAAGGGCGCACACTGGATTGAGCAGAAGAGGGTTTCGGAAAAGAGCCGGGAAGAACATGCAGGGCTTTTTCCCGCAGGTTTCAGCGCCGAACATCTGGGCCCCAATGATTATTACTACTGGGATGATTTTTGGGGGGTCGAAGGGCTCCGATCCGCAGCATCCCTTATGAATTTATACGGGGAACGCGAAGAGGCTGTTCGGTACAACGAAACCGCCGGGCGTTTTATGGGATGCATCGAAGAGAGCTTGGCCCGTGTTTCGGCACGCCTGCGTACTTCTGCTATGCCCGCCTCGCCCTACCGGCGTTTGGACACAGGGGCCGTGGGATCGCTGGCCGTGGGCTATCCTTTGACTCTTTGGGCGGCCGATGACGTGCGTGTTCAGGATACCGTGGAATATCTTTTGAGCCGGCACTTCATCAAAGACGGATTCTTCCATGAAATGAGCCACTCCGGAATCAATCCTTATTTAACACTCGGCATTGCGCAAATTTTGCTGAGGAGCGGCGACCCGCGTTTTGCAAAGCTGATACGCGGAATTCAAAAGCTCGCGTCGTCGTCGGGGCAATGGCCTGAGGCCATGCATCCACAGACCCTTGGCGGCTGCATGGGTGACGGCCAGCATGTGTGGGCCTCGGCAGAATGGGTGCTGATGATTCGGGCGTGTTTTGTGCGCGAAGAAAGTAGACGTCTGATTCTTTGCTCCGGGGTTCTTCCGGAGTGGTATGCCGCGGGCAAGGATGCGTTTTTTGGAAAAACGCCGACACCGTGGGGCGCGATCCAGGTCCGTGTCTGCCAGGAAAATGGACAGGTCCGCGTGGAATGGGAGCTTGAAGGTGCAAAGACTCCTGAGAGCATTGAAATACGGCTGCCGGGGCACCTCCCCGTCACGGCTGCTGCCAATCAAAAACAGGCTGTTTTAACGAGGGGAGCGGATACGTGAAAATTTTGATGATGACGAATACCTACACGCCGATTGTCGGAGGACTTGAAAAATCGATCCAGACATTCAGTGACGCTTTTCGTGAGCGCGGGCATAAGGTCAAGATTGTGGCCCCGGTGTTTCCGAAAATGCCGGAAAATGAAACCGATGTTATCCGCGTCCCATCGATTGAGAAATTCGTCAGCACGGATTTTTCCATTACGCTGCCGCTGCCGGAAATTCTTCAAAGTCTTATCGACGATTACAAGCCCGACATCGTCCATTCCCATCATCCCTTTCTGATGGGAGATCTTGCGCTCCGCTTGTGCGGGCAGAAAAAAATCCCGCTGGTTTTTACCTACCACACCATGTTTGAGCATTACACGGATCACTTTGCGATGGATAAGCAGGCCATGCAGCAGTTTGTGGTGGAGCTGGCCACCGGGTACGCAAAAATGGCTGACCATGTCATTGTGCCGAGCGAGAGCGTGGGACGTATTCTCGAAGAGAGGAAAGTTAAAAGCCCGATTACGGTGGTTCCGACCGGAATTGATGTGAAACATTTTGCGGAGGCCCCGTCCGTGTTCCGTCGTCTTCACGGGATTCCCAAAGGTGCTTTTGTCGTGGGCCATACAGGCCGGCTGGCTCCAGAAAAAAACCTTCCCTTCTTAACCGAAGCGGTTGCAGAATTTTTGAAACGAAATCACAAAGCCCATTTTCTTGTTGTGGGGCGCGGGCCGTCCGAGAGGGAAATGAAAAAAATGTTCCGTGCATGGGGTGTGCTGAGCCGTGTTCATTTCGCCGGCGTCCAAAAGGGCAAGGCGCTTGTCGCGGCGTATCATGCGATGAATGTTTTCGCTTTTGCCTCAAAGAGCGAGACGCAGGGCATTGTGATCGCCGAGGCCATGGCGGCTGGGCTTCCTGTGGTAGGGCTTGACGCTCCGGGCGTGCGCGAAGTCGTGCAAGACAAGAAAAACGGGCGGCTTCTTATGGAAGAGTCCCGCAAGAGATTTTCCGCTGCACTGGACTGGTGCGTCAGCCGGACTGGGCCCCAGTGGGCCTCCATCCGGAAAGAAGCCCTCGAAACTGCAAAAACATTCTCGGTGGATGTTTGTGCGGAAAAGGCGCTGAAAGTTTACAGCCGTGTTATTCAGGAGTACAAAACAGGATTACTGGAGCGGGGCAATCACTGGGGAGGGTTGATCGGCCGCTTCAAGACAGAGCTGGGCATGCTTCTTAACCTCGGAAGAGCCGCGGGATCCGCGATTGTCAAAAGTGCCGTTTCGGAAAAGCATCCCAAGGAAACCCTGACCCAGACTTATCAAAAACAAATTGAGAAACTCCGTGCAGACTGGATGGAGCAGCTTCTGAAAATCCGCAGAGAGGCCAAGGATATTCCGGAAGCAGACCGCGCCCGGCTTGATGCTGTTTCCGAAGCTGTGACGCAAAAAATAAGGACCTATGAAAGTGAGCTGGCGGAGCTCAACCGCAAGGTTCTCACCGCCTGTGATGATTTTGAAAAGTTTATCGCCTCCGCACATGGCGAGCTTCAGAAGGAATTTGAGAAGATCAACGGCGCTTCGCCCGAAGATCCAGAACCGGTTTCCGCCGCAGGTAAAAAAGAACCGGTGCTGTGATATGAATCTTCGAAAATTTTTTGACAGTCTGGGCGCGCGCGCCTCACTGCAGGAGTGGCAGATGCGCCTGCTGGGGCTTCAGCCCTCAGAGGCCTCGCCGTCCGGACGCGGGCTGGTGCTTATCCAGATCGACGGGCTTTCAAATCCGGACCTTCAGTCGGCCATGAGAAAAGGGCACATGCCGTTTCTCTCATGGCTTATGAGGCATGAGCACTACCGGTTGCATCCGGTGTACTCCGGCATCCCTTCCAATACGCCCGCTTTCCAGGGGGAATTTTTCTTCGGAAAAACCCAATGTGTTCCTGCTTTCCAGTTTGTAGACCGGAAAACCCAAAAAGTTTTCACCATGTTTGAACACGCGAGCGCTGAGGAAATGGAAAAACGCCTGCTTCTTGAAGGAGAAGGCCTGATGACAGGCGGCAGTGCTTACGGAAACATTTTTTCCGGAGGTGCTTCAGAATCGCATGTCTGCGCTTCAACCGCGGATTGGGTCAGCGTACTGAAGGCCTGGAATCCGTACTCGATTCTCGTGACCTGGCTCATGAGCCCTTTTGCCCCTCTGCGGGCTGTTCTCCTTTGTGCGCTTGAAGCAGTTCTGGCCTTTTTTGATTTTGTCCGAGGCGCCTTGAAGGGGCAGGATGTTCTTATGGAATGGTCGTTTATTTTTATGCGGGTTCTAGGCTCCGTGCTTGTCCGTGAAATTGCTACCGCCCACTCCCGGATGGATCTTTACCGCGGCCTGCCCGTTGTGCAGGTGAATTTTTTTGGCTATGACGAGCAGGCGCACAGGCGCGGTCCCTCCACCCGTTTTGCGTACTGGAGTTTGAGCGGGATTGACCGGGCAATCCGTAAAATCTGGAAGGACGCGATGCGTTCCAAACGGCGCTCTTATGATGTCTGGATTTATTCGGACCATGGCCAGGTGAAGGTGACCCCCTTTGAAAAGGCCGCGGGCCGGCGCATTCAGGATGCGGTCCAGGAACTTTTTCAGGAAACCCAGGCGGCCATGAAAAACCATGAACCTTACCGGCCTTCGCGGGGGCAGGGAGCCTGGGGCGATACCGTGATGGGAACGGCCTATTCCAGGAAATTTGAAAAAACCGGAGATGATATACGCCCGGTTGTGACAACGCTTGGCCCGATCAGCCAGATTTATTTTTCCGTTCCGCTGCAGGATGAAGACAAGAAAGCCTTTGCTTCGGCGCTTCTTCAAAAATATCCTGCGCTTCCGATGGCCGCCGTGCCGCTCAAAAATGGAGAAGTCCTTTTTCAAACTCAGAATGGAACGCGCCGGCTTCCCCAGGATGCGGAAATTTTACTTGGCCCGGATCACCCGTATTTAAAAAATACGGCCGAAGATTTAGCCGCGCTTCTTTGCCACGAAAGCCGGGGCGACCTGATGCTTTTTGGCTGGTGCTCCGGGGCGCAGGCCGTTTCATTTTC
>CAYRBY010000066.1:0-1674 GCA_964422635.1 uncultured bacterium | reverse complement strand
CTTGGCGGAGATCAAGCCGCCGCGATTGCCCGCGAACTGGAAATGCAGTTTCACTTTCATCCCGTTTGCGGTGAGCACACGCAGACTTTCGGCAATGCAATCCTGAGCCGTTATCCCCTGAAAAAAGTGCATGCCTGGCATCTTCCGTCGCTTGGCAAATCCGCTCTTTTTGAGCCGCGAGGCGTCCTCTGGGTAGAAGTTGATTTCCGCGGGCAGCCTGTCCAGATTTTGACGACCCACTTGAGTCTTTGGGCGCCTGAACTGAAGCGGCAGATGGCCGCGCTTCTGGGTCCCAAAGGATTACCCGGGGAATCCTTTCCCGGTCCTGTTATTGTCTGCGGGGATTTTAATTTCACGCCCGGTTCGGAGTTTTATAAAAAATTCTCGGGCTGGGAAGATGTTCACCGGGATTCAGGAATGCCTGGGCACACCTGGATCAGCCAATGGCCTATCCGCCGCCTTGACTACATTTTCAAGAAGGGGCGTTTTTCGGCGGAGCCCGTGGCGGCTTTGCGGACGTCCCTGGAAAAGACAGCCTCAGACCATCTTCCCGTGATCGCGGATTTCTCTTTCCCGGAGCGAGCTGGAAAATGATGACAGGACAAATTTTTCCAATCCCTTTATTCGCATAAAACAGTAGAATGATGCCTGCGGAGGAATTTATGAAAAGAACGCAAAAACTGATGAGTTCTCTTTTTATTCTGGCTGCCTTAGGCACCGGGACGGCCATGGCTGAAATCGCTCAGGATAAGAAGGCCCCGTATTCGATTGAGGCGGCAGGGCAGGGTGTGGATGGGAAAAGCCAGAAGGCCAGTCTTGAACTTCAGGAATTAGCGGAAGAAAGAACAGCAGCCGCGATTTTCATCAAAGGAAAACTGTTTAATCCGCTTTCCTCAGATTTAAAGAATGTGATTGTTGAGGCCAGCTTTGTAACGGAGGGAAATAATGCCCTTCACCGCACCGGCATTACCATTCCTCTTTTGAAAGCCCAGGAAACCCTCTCCTGGGCCATCACCATGAGCCCTGCCGAGAAAAAAGAGTTCCTGGATATTCATCAAGTGCCGTATTTCACTTATGTTGGAATCGCGGGTGTTGACGGGATTCATTCTGGAGTCGAGAAATGGGAGACCATTGAAAACTCGATTCAGTACCGCCCCGTTCCGCCGCCTGAGCCTGTGCGGGAAGAAATGACTCCTGAAACCGAAACCGTGGAATATCACTAGAGGCTGCGTATGAGCGAATATCAAAAAATGATTTCGGGCCAGCTTTACAATGCTCTCGATCCGGAACTTGTCCAGATGCGGAAAGAAGCGCGGACCCTGCTCGCGCGTATTAATCAGAACCTGGAAGACCTCCGTGAAAACCATGAATCTCATGCGCTTTGCCGCATGCTCTTCGGAGCCGTGGGGAAGAATTTATGGCTTCAGCCGCCGTTTTTTTGTGATTACGGCCGGAATATTACACTTGGTAATAATGTTTATCTGAATTTCAATTGTGTCATTCTGGATGTTGCGCCGGTCAAGATCGGAAACAATGTCATGATGGGACCCCATGTCCAGATCTACAGTGCTTCTCATCCCATAGACGCCCTGGAACGAAGCCGCGGTCTGGAGCTGGGAAAGCCCGTCACGGTGGAGGACCATGTGTGGCTGGGCGGCGCGTCCATTCTTTGCC
>CAYRBY010000065.1:9696-11370 GCA_964422635.1 uncultured bacterium | reverse complement strand
GTGTTTTCAGGCTTTGGATTCCGACACAACGCAGTTCTGATTATGAGATTGATGAGACGGTCAAGACAGAGCTTGCGGGCGGCTCCTACAGCCAGGTCCAGAGAATCATTAACACCGACGGAACTACGGTGATTGAAAAGCGCGCCAAAACGTCTGAGGACAAAGGAAAGCTTCTGGCAGAGGCCCGCTACATGCAGGCCCTTCAAAAAACGGGAAACCCTGCGGGACGGTGGTTTCCTGAGATTTATTCCATCGAAGAACATGACGGGTGGACAGTGGTCAGAATGCAGGATTTCTCCTGGCCCAGTTTGTCCATCATGATTCAGCAGGCTTTCCCAAGCGGTGATGATGTCTTTGGCCGCATGATGGGCGGACATTTGGGAACTAACCAGAGCCTCCTGGAAACCATCAAGCATATCTACAGAACCCTGACGCCGGATTTCTATTCGCAGGAACAAAACCCGACTCCGGACGATTTTGCCGAGAAATATCACTTTCAGAAATTAGAGCAGCGCTGGCGGGAAGCGGGAGAAAAATCTCCGTGGATGAAAAAACTTCTCGCCGCACCTTATCTGGAAATGAAAGGGGAAAAAGAGCCGCTGCTTCTCAATCTTCCGACGATGCTTCGTGTTTTCCGGAGGATCAACCAGCTCCATCCAGAGCTTTTCAAGCCGCCCTATTTGGCCAAACAGCATGGGGATTTACACACCGGAAATATTCTTATTGATCCCTTTGAATATCTCCGAAGCGGAAAGGTCCAAGGTTTCAAACTGATTGATCCCAAGTACATCCCAGAAGGAAATGACCCGCTTTATGACTTTGCCAAACTTATTCACAATTACTTCGGGTACTACGATCTGGCATTAGATCATCATGACACCTTTCATTATGATGTAACTTTCCCGGCACAGGACAAGGAGGCAGCCGTTTTTGTTAACTATTTTGATGACGAGGCTTCCGGGACCTTGATGACATTGGGACGCATTGATCAATTCTCGAAAGATTTTATGAAATTTATTATGGATCCGGATAGCGATCAGCTTTTTCCTTTTGAACCCGACTCTGTTGCCTGGCGCAAACGTCTTTTGTTTACGCACGCAAGTCTTATGGCCGGACTTCTTCCCTTTCATGTGGTTGGAGATAACCGGGAAAAGAAAGCCGGTGTGATCTATGTCCGTTCTGTGGAACTCATGAGTTCATTCTTGGGAGCTATCGCAGCTTCTCATGAGCTTGGAGATTCTGAAGCTGCCTGGCAGCTTCAGCTTCGTCTCAATGAAGTGGAAATAGCCAAAGCGGGCAATAATAAAAAAGCTTTCCAAGAAGCCGTCGCAAGGCTCGATCAGTATCTTGATCTGGCAGAAGTTTCCGGAAATGGCACGGCTTCCGCTGAAAGCGCTCAAAACGTTGACCGTTCTGAGCTTCGCTCGGATCAAGCGCCTTGGGTGAGAGACACCGATCAAACTGCCACGATTGCAAAAGCGAAACAGGCAGGGGACCTGCTTGCCTTTACAGAGTCAGACGCTGTGCTTGATCTTTTGATGCAGACTCTTTTTCAGATTCGTTTAATTCCTGAAAGACCGAAAACGGAGGGGCGCAGGAAAAAGGCTCAGCCGCAGGGAACACCCTGGGACATCGAAAATCCTGCAGCCCTTGTTGTGGACCGGGTGTATCAAT
>CAYRBY010000065.1:0-9596 GCA_964422635.1 uncultured bacterium | reverse complement strand
CAGGAACTCGAAGTTGTTTTCAATAGTTACCGTCTTGCCTTGGCCGTGATCACTCCGACCTTTCAATATCATGTGTTCAACAGACTGCTGAAGCCTGTGCTGGAAACCCTTGCTCTGGATAAATCCAAGGGCATGCAGGCGCGCACCTTGCTCAGGGCAAAGAACGCTGCCGAAGGGCTTGCTGCTATTGCCGAGCACAGCAGGACCCACACGATGGGTGATGTCACGATTTACGAAGACGTACTTGAGATCCTGGCAACCGCGCAGGTTCATGCTGACCGGGCGCTCAGAAAACTTGGGAAACCTCAAGCGGCCGGCTTGTCTCCCTTTGCTGCACGCCTTGACGGCTTGATTGATCTTATGGACAGGGAAATCGCCCGAGGCTACACCGAAAGGCAAAGAAGTGTTGAGATTTATTACCCGAAACTCCTCGAAGCTGTTGTTGTCTTTGAGAAAATTTTGAGAACTGCAAAGAAAAATTCTTTGAAGGGGCGTGATCTTGTAGACCTTCTGCACCAGGCCCGCATTCTAAAATCTTTTTTTGGCAAGGAACCTGACAGCGTCTATGACAATCACAAAACCTTTTTAGATTCTCTAAAAGAAAAAGGGTATGAAGCGGAAGCCTTGAACGAAGGGCTAAACTCCCTGGAACATTTCCTCCTGGAAGAGACCCATTTTAATCTGCCGCGATCTGAACTGAGACATCCTTTTGGAGAACCGGCTTTTGATGTTCAGAGCAGTCTTTGGCGGCGTGAGGGACCTGTAACACCTTATCCGGGAGTGACTCTGGAGATGATTGAGCGGGCGCAGAAAATCCTCAAACACTTTTGGTCCGGTATTGGGGAGGTCGGTGAGAACGACATTCGCGAAGGCAAGTTTCAGATTCCTCTAGTTCGCAATGACATGCTGGATCAGGCAATGAAGAATCTAACGGGACGCAGCAATAAATATTACCTCTATTACTTGCCCGAACTGCCGGAAGGATCGTTTAAACCTTATCTTGCCGCAGATTTGCTGACCCGTTACTTTGAGACCCCTGAAAAGCTTTCCCAGCTCGAGATGGTTGTTGCGGAATCCACGGGTAACCAGGGCAAGGCTGTGGCATCCCTTGTTCAAAAACTCAAAAAGCATCCTTACTATGCGCCCTATGCCCAGCAGCTTTCAGCGGTTATTTTTGTTCCGCGCGGTGCCAACCCTGAAAAAATAAAGGCGATGAAGGATTTGGGGGCCGTGGTAGTGAACCGGAAATTTTCTGAAGATGAACTGCGTGCATACGCAAAAGCGGATGAGGCGGGAAGAGCGCATATTGAAGCTCAAAGCAGTGCCCCCTACTTTGAAGAATACAAAGATGCCAGCCAATACGTGGATCAATATGCAAAAACGCATCCTGACACTGCACATTATATCCGGCATGGCTCAGCGATGGGTGTTGCGGCGTATGCTGTGATTATGCTCGAAGCGCTGGATCAATGGTTTCGTCTTCAAGGGGAGGCGGTTGAGGGTAAAACTCCTGTTTCTTCAGCGGACTTTCAGGATTTCATTAAATTTGTCGGCAATGAAAAGGAGTTCAGTAAAGTTCGTTTTTGGGTTCCCGGCGGCTCAGCCGGTCTGGGCAGCGGGGTTGCTCAGGTTAAATTGATTCGTCCGGATGTCCAGGTTTTTCTGACCCAGGTTCCCGGTGTGGACCATATTTTCAAGTCTCTGAAGGCCGGGCAACTGATCCCGAAAGATCAGGCTGTTTTTAATCCCGATGCGCTCCGTTTTGTGGATGGCATCGCTGCAACAGGTGAGCCGACCACTTATGAAATTGTCCGGGGTATGGCTGATGCGGTCATGCTTGTGCCGCATCAGGACAACAACCGGATGGCCCGCTTGATTCTTAGTCTTGGACTCGGGTATGTGGGGACGCTGGGTGTGAAGCGTTATCTTGAATCCGAACTTTCTCCCTTTTTGCCGCTCACCAATGCGGTATACAGCAGAAAGTTTGAGAAAGCTCTACCTTCTCTTACTGAAGAGGGGAAACACATTATCGTGCCCGTTACTGGCAGGACTACAGACTGGCAGCTTGATGCCGAGATTCGGGATCTTGATCTTTCTGAGGCTATCAACCGGCTGAAGACCGCGGCCGCGCCTGAAAGAGAAATTCCTGAGCTGTTCCGTTCGGAACTTCGCACCGAGAAGGAAGGGGATAAGTCTTCAGCATCATTGGATTTTGAGGAGCACCAACGTCTGCGCGCAATTGCAAAACAGATTGACGAAGGCGATTACGACGCTGCCCGTTCGCTCATTAATGCCTATCGTATGGAAAGCCCTGACAAACTTCTTATTCAGCAAAACCTGAATTTCTTTGAAGCACGGATGCTGGGTGATGCAGCCCGTTTTGACGAAGCTGAAGCCATCCTCGAAGCCATTGAATTACAAACACCGGCTTTCAAGGATGCTGGCTCAACCCGGCCGATAAGTGCGCAAAAAAGCATCTTTGGATTATTTAAAAAATATAAAGCCAGACTTGAAGGCCAAGGCTATGAGTTTGTTAAAAAACTCGGCGCTGGTACTTTTGGGGACGCCTACCTTTTTCGAAATGTTTCGACTGACCAAAAGGTGGTGCTGAAGGTGATCGGAGGCACGAGCCTGGATATCACGGATGCGATCGACAAAATGAGCACGCAGGGTCAGCTTTCCGTTGAAATCGATGTGAATGACAGTTTTTTCAGCAAGGTGGGAGATGCTCCAGAAAAGGCGGCGATCCCCAGGAATCTGGAGGTGTTTGAAGAAGAAAACGAATTAGGCATCTCAATGCCTGAAGCGATTGTGATGACATTTGTGGAAGGTAAAACCCTGCCGGGGTTTCTGCAGGGGGCGGAAGATGCCGTGATTCAACGTTTCCAGGAACAGTTTCCGGAAAAATGGCTGGGTCTGATCGAGTCCCTGAAGGAGGGCGGCTATGTTTACATTGATTACCGGCCGGATAATTTCTTCTTCTCCTGGGACGAAAACCAAAACCTAGTCATCAAAAGTGTGGATCGTGGAATTATCATGAAATTCAAAAAACCCGAAGCGGGCAGTGATTCCGATCCCCGTGAGCTTGCGGTTTTGGGGGCGGCGGCCATGTTCAAAGTTTTTTCTGGAAAAGAACCCGATCTTGAATACAGAAACCGTTTACGAGCCGCCCTTGAACTTGGCCCTGAGCAGGAAGCCTATTTGGCAGCCAGCCTTCGCCCGGGAGATGAAGCGAACATGCAAGCCTATCAGGCGCTGCTGGAGAAACTAGGCCTTGAACTCAAAAGCCGTGACGGGCAAATTGGCTATCGTCCTGACTATGAGATGCCTCCCCTGAAGTTTAACCTTGTGTTGATTCCTCACGGCGAAACAGATGCCAATAAGCGTGGAGTGTTTCACGGACATTCGGACTCAAAAGATGAAAACCTGCTCAATGAGGATGGAAAACGGCAGGTTGTGGAAGGCGCTTCCAAACTCGCGGAATGGATCCAGCAGCAAGGCTTAAAAACAGAAGATCTTGTATTCCTTCGCTCTCCGCTTCGCCGGACAGAACAAACCTCAGAACTTTCTTTGGCAGAGGCCGGTAAGACTGTTCCGGGACTTCCCGCAAAAGCAGAGGTGGAGCCGGACTCGATTGAAATTGACTTTGCGGAGTGGGATGGAAAAGATGCCGCGGAGATCGAAGCTGAAAGGGGTGCGGAAGAAAAGAAGTTTATGGAAGCTTACCGGAATCTGAATGCGCTAATGAAAGCCCCTAGTGGTGAAAACTTTCTTACCCTGCTGGACCGTGCACGGGAACTTCTGCTGAAACTCAACGAAAAGTATGCCGGTAAGACGGTGGTTCTCTACGGACACGGGACTATGGCAGCGGCAATGCGCATCCTTTTTCAGTCACCGGAAGTTCACGTTGCTAACTATTTGAACTGGCGCAATGAAGCCGTACCTCCCAGAGGCGAGCCGACTGTTTTTATGGCGCGCTCCGAACTTCGTTTGACTTCGCCATCAGAAGAAGACCGTAATCTCCGCGAAAAGCAGCTGGCGGTTGCGGTCCAGATGACGGCAGGGATTTTGCCTGTCGCTTTTGCCGCTGAGGGGCTTGCGGGCGTGATGACGCTTATGCCCTCTTTTGTTCAGTCAACAGCCCCACTCAGACTCGGCATGCAGGAAAAAACAGCTATGGCCCGGGTCTTTTCCAATTTAATTGCACAAGGTGGGAAGGCTGTTCTGCCTGCCAGAATTTTCCAGGCTGTTTCGCCGCGTGTCCGGGAATTATTTGTGGAGCTCTTTGTCCAAGGCGCGGTTCATGTACCTTCTCAGCCTGTTGTTTATATTGCTGGAGAAGGAGCTTCGGACATTAAGGAAAGCTTCTTCGCATATGGCATTTTCCAGAAAAATCCGCAGGCTCAACACCTCTTTGAAATCAGAGCTCAGGAAGAAGCTGTTATGGCTAACCGCCTGAAACAGGAATCTGTCGCGGTTTCTCTTGCGAAGCCCCCGGACGAAGAGGCCCTGGATGCCGCTATTCCAGCTTTTCTTTTGAATGCAGAGGAGATCCGCAAGCTTGGGGAAGAAGACCAAGCAAGGCTTCTGGTTCGAATGACCCAGCTTCAGCTTTTGGCAGCCGTAGAGCTCAAAGGCCAGCTGGAGCCCGCGAAACAGGGCATGCTTCTGGCTGATTTCCTTCGAAAAGCCGGTATCACTGCCTCAACAGGGCCTCAGGGGTACATCGTGCCATCGGTTCAAAGCCTTCTTTCAGAGACTGTTGGAACCTATCTGGCCGCCTACCAGGCCACAGCCAAGGCCGCATAACCACAAGGTTTCTTGCATTAAGGAGGCGCTTTTGCTAAAATCCTGCCCCTTATGCCGAAGCCTTTGACCTTTCAACAGCTTATCCAAAAGCTCAATGAATTCTGGAGTTCGAAGGGCTGCCTTATTATGCAGCCCTATGACCTGGAAGTTGGGGCTGGAACTTTTTCACCGCATACTTTTCTTAAAGCCTTGGGTCCTGAACCCTGGAATGCGGCTTATGTGGAACCCTCCCGCCGCCCGACCGATGGCCGCTACGGGGAAAACCCGCACCGCACTCAACACTACTATCAGTATCAAGTTATTATGAAGCCCGCCCCGAAGGATTCCCAGCAGCTCTACCTGGACAGTCTGAAGTTTGTCGGTATTGATCCGCTTGAGCACGATATCCGTTTTGTGGAAGACGACTGGGAATCACCGACGCTGGGTGCTTGGGGGCTGGGGTGGGAAGTGTGGCTCGACAGCCAGGAGATTACGCAGTTTACTTACTTTCAGCAGTGCGGCTCGATCGACCTTGAAATGATTTCCTCCGAAATCACTTACGGTCTTGAACGTATCGCCATGTTCCTCCAGAAAAAACATTCTCTTTTTGATATTCAGTGGAATGACAAGGTCACATACGGGGACGTTCATCTTCAAACCGAGCGGGAATTTTCAAAGTTCAATTTTGAGGCCTCGGATCCTGAACTCTATAAACGCCATTTTGAGGATTATGAACGCCAGGCCAAGCGCCTTATAGAAGAAGGCCTGGTGCTCCCGGCCTATGACCTTTGTTTGAAGACATCGCATACTTTTAATCTTTTGGATGCCCGTGGTGCTGTCAGCGTCAATGAACGTGCTCGTTACATCGGCCGTGTCAGAGCGCTTGCCCGCGCTTGTGCCAAGGGTTATCTGGAATCCCGCGAGAAGCAAGGATACCCGCTTCTCAAAAAGAAACCTGCCAAAAAAGCGGCAGTGTCCTGAGAATTCCTAAAAACATGCCAAATCTTCTTGTTGAAATCGGAGTTGAAGAGTTGCCGCTGGGCGCGCTTGACGTTCTTTATGCGGATCTCGCAGCAAAGGTTAGAGCCTCTCTGGAGGAAAATCGTCTCGACCATTCTGATGTCCAGGTTGAAGCTACCCCCCGGCGCATCGCCCTTTTTATTTCAGACTTGGCGGCACGTCAAAAGGATCAGAATCTTGAATTGAAGGGCCCTTCCTTTGAAAAGGCCTATGGCGCTGACGGCAAGCCAACGCCAGCCCTGGAAGGTTTCCTCCGCGGAAAAAATGCCCAGCTTTCAGAGGTTGTCGTCAAAGATTCGCCAAAAGGGAAAGTTGTGGTTCTTGAAAGACTGGAAAAAGGCCAAAGCACCCTGGCTGTTTTGCCGGGACTTCTTGCTGGGATTTTTGCAGGGCTTGGTTTTCCCAAGAGGATGCGCTGGGAGCCCACCGGTTATGCCTTTCCTCGTCCTGTCCGATGGATCGCGGCGTTTCTGGATAAAAAGATTTTTCCGCTCCAGCTTGGTGATGTCAAAGCTTCAAACAAAAGTTATGGGCACCGTTTTCTTTCTCCGAAACCCTTTATTTTGAAGTCCTCAGACTGGGAAGCCTATGCCAAGCTTTTAAAGAAGGCGCATGTGGTTCTTAAACTTTCGGACCGTGAAGAGGCAATTCGTAAAGCGCTGAAAACCCAGTTCTCGCAGAAAGAGTTTGATGAAGAGCTTGTACACATGGCGGCTCAGCTGGTGGAAGAGCCCTATTTCCTCGAGGGTTCGTTTGATAAGGACTTTCTTAAACTTCCCGGCGAAGTGCTTGAGACCTGCATGAAAAAGAACCAGAAAATCTTTGCCATCCGCGGCAGTAAAGGGAATCTTGAGAACCGTTTTGTGGCTGTGATGAACGGAAAAAGATCAGGTCTGGCCCGCATTCGTTTTGATTATGAAAATGTTTTGATGTCGCGCCTTCATGATGCCCGCTACTTTTTTCATGCAGATACCAAGGAGCCGCTTGCCAGCAAGCTCCCGCTTTTGGCGCAGATTGCCTATCTTGGGAAACTTGGATCCATGAAAGATAAAACCGAAAGGCTTGAAAAACTGGCCGCGGTGCTTGCGGACGAGGCTGGGCAGGGCGGTCTGAAGGAAGACCTTGTTCGTGCCGCGCGCTTTTCAAAAGCCGATTTGATGACACATCTTGTTTTTGAATTTCCCAATCTTCAGGGTTTGGTCGGCCGTGAATATGCCAAGGCTTCAGGCGAGAAAGATTCCGTTGCCAACGCGATTGGAACCCAGTATCTCCCGAAGAATCTTTCGGAATCCCACAAGGAGCTTTTAAAGGAAATGACTCCGCTCGGAGCATTGCTTGGAATTGCGGATCGCCTTGATCTTTTGACGGGGGCTTTTGCGACCGGCCTTGAACCTACAGGCAGCCAGGATCCTTATGCCCTTCGGCGTGCTGCCGGAAGCATTGTAAAAACAATCCGGGCTTTTGAATTTCACTTAAATATCGGTAAAGCGATTGATGCTTCTGCGCACTTTTACAGGCCCGCGGGATTAACTTTTGAGAAGCCCCAGCCTACGGTGCCGGAACTCGTGACGCGCCTTAAAGGATTTTTTAAAGACCGCATGATTTTTGAACTCCAGTTAAAGCCGGGAACCCGGGCCTGTGAAATTTTTGAGGCTGTTTGGCTTTCGGATTCCGAAGATCTTGCGGATGTTTATGAACGTTTCGAGGCGCTGAACCGGCTTTCAGAAAGTGCGTCCGAAGATTTTCTCAAAGCCGGGAAAGTGGTGGAACGAACCAGCAATATTGCCAAAGGTGCTAAAGGCTCTGAGGCTGCTGTCAACCCGGAGTTCCTGCGTGAACCCGTGGAGAAGAAACTGTATGAACTGATTCAAACCAAATCTCGTGATATTGCGCAACGGGTTCAGGACCGCAAGTTTGAAGAGGCTACACGGCTTTTCGGACAAGTGTTTTATGGGCCTGTGCATGATTTCTTTGATCAGGTGATGGTGAATGTTGAGGATATGCAGATCCGCGGCAACCGCCAGGCCCTGATGAAACAGATTAACCGTATTTACACCGAAAAATTGGCCGATCTTTCTGTGCTTTCCAGGATTGACCAGCAGCTTTCAACAATCCCGTCTTAATAAACTTACAAAAAGAAACAAGGAGAGGAACAAGCATGAAAACAGCGTCGAAATCAAAGAACAAAAAAACCGCCTCCAAAGGCAAGTCGACGAAGTACGTCTACTTCTTTGGAAACGGGAAGGCCGAAGGTAATGCGAAGATGAAAGAACTGCTCGGCGGCAAAGGCGCGAACCTTGCCGAAATGACGAGCATTGGAATTCCGGTTCCTGCCGGTTTTACAATCACGACCGAAACTTGCGATCTTTTCTACAAGAACGGCAAAAAGTGGCCGCAGGGTCTTGAAGAGCAGGTCCGCGAAAACATGGCGAAGCTTGAGAAAGCCATGGGCGCAAAGTTCGGCGACCGCGACAACCCGCTTCTTGTTTCCGTGCGAAGCGGCGCAGCAGCTTCCATGCCGGGTATGATGGATACGGTTTTGAATCTTGGTCTTAGCCCGGATGTGGTTCAGGGACTGATCATCAAGACCGAAAACGAACGTTTTGCGTGGGATGCTTACCGCCGTTTTATGCAGATGTTCGGTGACGTTGTCATGGAAGTTGATCATGACGCGTTTGAACATGAGCTCGAAGATGTGAAGCGCAAGCGCGGCGTCAAAAATGACACTGATCTTACGGCTGCGGATCTTAAGGAAGTTGTGGCACGCTACTCTGCGGTGATCCGTAAGCACACAGGCGAAGATTTCCCGACGGATGCGTATGAACAGCTCCGTAAGTCGATCAACGCCGTCTTCAATTCCTGGAACAATCCCCGTGCACTCCGCTACCGTCAGTTGAATGAAATCTTCGGGCTGCTCGGTACGGCTGTCAGTATTCAGTCGATGGTGTTCGGAAACATGGGAGAAACCTCTGGTACGGGCGTTTGTTTTACTCGTAACCCGTCCACCGGTGAAAACAAGTTTTATGGGGAATTCCTCGTGAACGCCCAGGGGGAAGACGTTGTTGCCGGTATCCGCACCCCGATGCCGCTCGATCAGATGTCCAAAACATGGCCCGGGATTTACAAGCAGCTTGTGGCGGTTCGTGCAAAGCTTGAAAATCATTACCGTGACATGCAGGATATTGAATTCACGATTCAGGAAGGAAAACTTTACATTCTTCAGACCCGTAACGGTAAACGCACAGCAGCTGCGGCTGTCCGTACGGCAGTTGAGCTTGTGAAAGAGAAAAAAATTACTCAGGATGAGGCGATCATGCGTGTCGACCCGCGTGTGCTTGATCAGCTTCTTCATCCGATGTTCAACACGAAGCAGGCGCGTACGAAGATCGTGAAAGGTCTTCCGGCGTCTCCCGGCGCAGCAACCGGCCGTGTGGTGTTTAATGCGGAAGACGCTGAAGCCTGGACAGCCAAAGGCGACAAGGTCATCTTGGTCCGCATTGAGACATCTCCGGAAGATATTGGCGGAATGTTTGCGGCCAAGGGTATTTTGACAGCCCGCGGCGGTATGACGTCTCACGCGGCTGTTGTGGCCCGCGGCATGGGAAAATGCTGCGTCGCAGGCTGCGGCGAAATGCAGATCAACTACGCCAAGAAGGAATTCCGCGTGGGCAATACGGTCGTCAAGGAAGGCGATTGGATTTCTCTGGACGGAAGCCTCGGTGAAGTTTACCAGGGCAAGCTTGAAACCGTGGATCCTGAACTTTCCGGTGAGTTCGCCCAGTTGATGA
>CAYRBY010000064.1:6135-11559 GCA_964422635.1 uncultured bacterium | reverse complement strand
GCTTGAATTCTAAATTTCAATTCCAGTTCAAGCTCCTGCCCTCTTTCACCCAGGGTTGTCTTTTTCCCGCCTTGGTTGCCAACGCCGCCGCGCCCGCCCTCAACAACAACAACCTCATCGCCCGGGGAGTCCAAATGACGGATAAGGAGCCCTTTTTCACGATCCAGCAAACGCGTGCCAACCGGCACTAAGACGACTGTATCCTTTGCGTTTTTGCCGCGGCATTTATTGGGCCCCCCATGGGTGCCAGAATCAGCAATAATACGCTGACGAAAACGGAAGTTCGCTATAGCGGGTGCATTTACATCTGCACGGAAAATAATTTTGCCGCCCTTTCCGCCATCTCCGCCATTAGGCACGGCTTTCCGGTCCGTGCGATGGTTATAGCTTTCGCAGCCATTCCCCCCGGATCCCGACTGAACTGTAAGATTAATGTGGTCTGTGTTATTCATACTCTAAAAAAGGAAAAAGGCTAAAAAGCGAATGAGGCGCTTTTTAGCCTTTGTTGTAAATGCAAAAATGAAACAGAATTATTTTGCAGGAAGAATATTGACTGTGCGGTTGGGTTTAAACTCAACGTATCCGGCCTGCTTGGCGAAAAGCGTAAAATCATTACCTCTTCCCATTCCGGTGCCTGCACGAAAACGATTTCCGCGCTGACGAACGATGATGCTTCCAGCCTTCACAAACTGTCCGCCAAAAACCTTAATGCCAAGTCTCTGCGCGTTAGAATCTCTTCCGTTTGTTGTACTACCCTGGCTTTTTGTATGTGCCATGACGAGCCTCTCTCAACTAATATTTAAAACTTGATTTCTTTGACTTTCAACCGCGTATACGGCTGACGATGCCCCTTAATATTACGGGAGGCTTTGCGGCGGCGGAATTTATAAGTGATAATCTTTTCGCCCTTGATATTTCCGATGACATCACAAATGACTTTAGCATTTGCAATAACCGGTTGGCCAATTTTGAAATTTTCGCCATCTTTTGCAAAAAGAACCTGAGTCAGCTCGACTTTTTTCTGGTCTTCACTTAATTCCAAAAGTTCCACATCAAGAACAGCATCCGGTTCAACCCAATACTGTTTGGAGCCGGTTTCTACAATCGCGTACGTCGACATAACTTCGTGGCCTGCCTTTTCTGACTGTTCAGACTGCTTCAAATAGAATGCGGCTGTATAAGCCAAAATGAGTGAGAAGTATAAGAAATCGCGCCCCGTCTGTCAAATGTTTTGTAGCCTGTGCAACTTGATTTGCTGTATAGGGTTAGCGCATTTAACCCAGGCGTCTATGCTTCAAAACTGGAAAGTCCCTCCGGAGAACTGCCTGCCACGTCAAATCCAGGTCGGCCCACAGGACCTCTTCCTTCTCCGAGGAACCTTCAGCGAGTTTACGTCCCCAGGGATCTAAAATCAGGCTTTTCCCATAGCTTCGAATGCCGCTTTCAGGATGCCGACCAACCTGCCCCGGAGCAACTACAAAGCAGATATTTTCTACAGCTCGAGCTCGAAGCAGAACCTCCCAATGTGCCTTGCCTGTCTCATAGGTGAAATTTGAGGGCGCGAACAGAATTTTTGAGCCTTTCGCGGAAAGATCCCTGTAGAGTTCGGGAAAGCGCAGATCATAACACACGCTTAATCCCGCTTTAACACTACCCGTCTTGAAGATTACAGTTTTTCTTCCGGGAATAATATGTTCCGATTCGCGAACCCGAAATCTCCCGGGTAACGTGATGTCAAATAAATGGATTTTTCGGTACTTTGCAGCAATCCTTCCCTTCCCGGAAATCCAATAAGATGTATTATAAAATTTACGGCGATCGGAAGACCGCTCAATCAGGCTGCCCAGAAGAATTGCGGTATTCTCTTTTTGGGCGATTCGCTGAAATTTTTCAATAATAATCTGGGAATTATTTGCAACTTCGGTCAAGTCCGCTGATGGACCACGCCAAGCAAAGTTTTCTGGAAGAGCCACAAAATTCGGCTCAACAGAAAACGCCTTTCTCAAAAAAAATTCTAACCTCTTAAGATTATCTTCAATTTTATTACCGGCATTGACCTGGATGAGGCTTGCACGGATTCGAGAAGACGAGGCCATTACCGGAGTCAAGCAGCCGACGAAGCGGAGGATGCTGTGGAGCGCCAGTCATTCAGGCCCCAGTCGAATGGTGGGTATTTAATTTTGTAATTCCGGGTTTCAAGATATTCGATCTTCGATTTATCATCGAGGTAGTAGGCAAGAAATCCAAGCACGGCATTTTCTCTCACGTCAAATTTCCCATCTTCGTCCGGCGCACCAAAGTCCAATTTAAAATCCTCGGCATACCACTTAAAAATGCGCGAAATCTGAAGGCGCTTTTTCCCCGCCACGATAGGATTTCGCACGGGATCATTTACGAATGCACGTGCTGCCAAATAAAGCTGCCCTTCAAGTTTTGGACCCGTAAAAGCTTCCGTTCTGAGCACCGGAAACCCCCGGGCTCCGGATGAAAGCGCTGCATTAATTTTTTCGTCTCGAAACTCTTTGATCAGCAAACTATCACGGACTTTATTGAGACTATAAACGGACTTCCCTATTTTCACAGAGGGCAAATCCCAAACCCCCGGTATTTCCTGGATTGTCTTAATCGGGTAATGTTTTATAACTTGGTAAATTACGCCGGCATGGTACAGGTTGAGTGTAAGCGCCAGGCGCTCCTCCCTGGGCCAAGATATAAAATCTTTTACATTCAAACTCGAAATTTGGTCGAGATATGCATAAAGCGGTTCAGGGTGAGCCTGAACGCTTGCATAGTCAACCTCCCCCTTATCGTTGACATATGTCTTCAGAAATTGATCCCAAAGAGAATGATCATATGGCTTTTCTAATGTGACTGCCAGGGCGGCAGTATTAAAAAAAACAGCGAAGGCCATGAGGTGAATTAGCGCGCGGAGAAAAGCGGGTGTTTTCATAGATCCCGTTAAAAACGGATACCATAACGACGAAGAAAGTCCAGGTCGCTATCCGTAAGATGTGTGTTTAAGTCTTCAGAAATCTTCTCTTCGTCGAAGGCGTATGGATCGTAGATCTCTTCGAGCTCATCCATCTCTTCCGGAGTTAACGGGATAAGGGGGAAAATAAAAATATTCATGTTGATATCGTTCCCGCCTTGAGATTCCTGGGAATCCCTGATCTTGTCTTGCAGAGGGTGGTTCCTGAGCAGCTTTTTGAGCATCTGGATAAATTTTTTCATATCTTGGTTGAAATCGCCTTCAAAACTCATCTAATTCCTCCTGAATTCGCGGCTGATTATGCATCGCTCAAAAAAGTCAGACTACTTTCTACCCAGCCTATCTATAAGTTCACCTGGGTCAGGCAACGAATAACCATAATAAAGAATTTTACCCGTGCGATCAAGCATGACAGCCACAGGAAGCCCCACCACACCGTATTCTGAGGCTACTTTACTTTCCTGATCCAAAACAACCTGATAATCAATCCCCTGGCGATTCATGAACTCATCCAGGGATACTTCTGACTGCCCAACATGTACCGCTAAGATCTTAAAAAGGCCTGAAGCCTTGGCTTTGCTTTCGAGTTCGATGAGCTTTGGAATTTCTGAGACACATGTCGGGCACCATGTCGCCCAAAAAATCAATAGGACCGGTTTTCCATCAGCCCACTGAAAGAAATTCAGCTGTTTTCCACTGGAAGCCTCTGGAAGTGTGAAGTCCAGACTCTCCTTAGGTGCCCCAAAGCCAATCGAACTCCCCGGACCCCGAAAGCTTTTGGGAGTTACACTGAAAAGCCAGGTGCCCACAACGGATGTCAACGCTATCAGTATCATTGCAGCCGTTATGCGGCGAGTCATAGATGCTCAAGATATTCCTGCGCTGCCAAAGCGGCTTCACACCCTTCACCACACGCAGCAACCAGCTGTCTAGTCGCCCCTGCCCGGATCTCGCCCGCAGCAAAAACGCCAGGAACAGACGTCTTCACAGAACCGTCACTTACAATATAATTTTGCTCATCCATCTTCACGAAGCCTTTAAGAAAGCTGCTATTCGGATCGTGGCCTATGAAAATAAAAACGCCATCAACGGGAAACTGCTTAGCTTCTCCTGTTTTCAGATTTTTCAGAAGAACAGACTCGACTTTTCCCTGTCCGTCAATTTTCTCCAAAACGGAGTCCCATATAAAATCAATTTTGGGGTGTTCTTTTGCCCGTTGCTGAAGAATTGGACTTGCCCGCAATTTGTCGCGGCGGTGAACAACCGTAACTTGCGTGGCAAAGCGCGTCAGAAAAAGCCCCTCTTGAAGCGCTGAATCCCCGCCTCCAACAACGATGAGTCTTTTACCTTTAAAAAAAGCTCCATCGCAAGTCGCACAATAAGAAACACCTTTACCGGTAAGTTCTTTTTCCCCGGGGACTCCTAACATGCGAAAAGAGGCTCCTGCTGCAAGGATAAGGCTTTGAGCTTCGTAGGATTCGGAAGGAGTTTCCACTAAGAAACAACCGTTCTCCTGGCGACGGAGAGTTCGGACTTCGTTATAGGCAATTTCGGTCCCGTAACGTTTGGCCTGCTCCTCCATCTTCATGGCAATATCAGGCCCGAGAACGCCCTCAGGAAACCCTGGATAATTTTCAACTAAATCCGTAACAGCAATCTGTCCTCCAGGCGTCAGTTTTTCAAAAAGAAGCGTGGATAAATTCGCCCGGGAGGTATAGATAGCCGCCGTAAGTCCTGCACCACCGCCGCCTATAATAATAACTTGATACTGTTTCATACGATATCGGCTCCTTGAAATCCAGCCTGCCGTTAGAAAAATATTAATTCACTAGAAAGGTTCAATACTTGGGGGCATTCTCTCGAAGTACCTTTAAGAGCGGTATTATATTTCTTTGACCCCTGCTTTAGCAACAACCTCTTCAGAAGCAAAGACGGGCGCTCCTGCACGCAGTGCAAGGGCCACGCTATCGGAAGGACGCGCATCTATGATTAAATCTTCCTGCCCGCTTCGTGAAAGAACCAGCTTCGCATAAAAAGTCTGCTGTTCCAACCGGTCAATATAAACCTTAGACAGCTTGGCTCCAAGCTGGGCAATGATTTGAGCCATAAGATCATGTGTCAAAGGCCTCGGGGGTTTAACACCGCTCAAACGAAGCTTAATAGCATTCACTTCGGCCATACCAATGACTACGGGCAGGTATCGGGTTCCTTTTTTTTCGCGGAATATGATCACTTGCTCGCTGCGTGTTTCGTCGACTTTAATTTTATTGAGCACAAGCTCAATCATGAGAAGCCGATTCTTGTTCTGCAACGCCCGGGGCGGGAGATGAAAGGACTTCATTTTTGGCTGCACGGCCCTGCAAACCAGGCTTTTCTTTCTTCACCTGTTCCAAAAGATGCCGCTGAGCCTGTTTACCCTCAACAATTTCTTTTTC
>CAYRBY010000064.1:0-6035 GCA_964422635.1 uncultured bacterium | reverse complement strand
TCATCTGCAAGGCGGGCCTCCAGCTGCGCACGCTGTTCAACATGGGTTTGAAGCCTGTTTTCAAGCTCTTGGCAAATAGCTTTGAGTCTGTCCTGTTCAGCCAACGCCCCTCGGAGATTAGACTCCATAGATTGACGATCTTGCTGAGACAAGGCCACCGCTTTACGCTGATCATTAAGCTTGGCAATTTCCGCCTCCATCAAATCTGAGCTTTTACGTGCTCTCTCAAGCTGATCTGCAAGCTCTTTGATGGTGGCTTCCTTGACTCGCAGATCCTCATTTTGCCTGCTTTGCAACTGTTTCAATTCAGAAGAGACCTTCTCAAACTGAGCTTCAAGGATTTGGTTCTTTTCATGAAGAGCGCGCGCTTTATCTTCCAAAGATTTCAGCTTACCCTTAGAATCAACAGAGTCTCGGCTGCTGGTAGCCACTTTCTCCTCGAAAAAACTGCGGGCCTGGCGGTACTCTTCATGCAAAGCATCGTATTTTTCCTGAAGACTTTTAATAAGCGCCTGCTGATCCCGAACCTGTCTGTCTTTCTCTTTAAGTTCAGCTTCCTGAACAGCTGAATATTTGGAGCGCTCGATTGATGGCGTATCATTTTTAAATTTAGAGAGCGCGGCTTGAAGCTTTTCGACCTCAACTCGCCGCGTCAAACACTCGCGCCGCCAGGTTTCTAGTTCTTCAAAAAGCTGCTTTCGTTCTGATGCAGAAGAGAACCCCTTAGAATCCATTTCTCGTTCACGTGAAGGGGCTGGTGGAGGGACTTGACTCATCGTGCGGAGTTCTTCAAGCGCTTCATCAGCACGCAGTGCTTGTCCATCAGAGCTGGGAGAAGGAGAGTTTTTTTTGTCTTCGTCCCACTGATTCAAAAAGGAAAGATTGGGGGCTTCGGGCCAAACCGTGCGGTAGCATTTACGCTTGTAGAAAATATCATTGGTCAGAACGAGGTCCGCCCCCTCGCTTCTGAAATAATCTTTAACCTTGCCCGCAATACCACGGGAGAGATTATCGAGAAGAATGATAGGTGTGTTTGAAACAAGATCCTGGGATTCTTCAAGAGAAAGAGAGAAAACTTCGGAGATTTTTCTCGCAACCCTTTTCTTGTCGATCTCGTTTCGAAGAGTTGTCAGAACAATACACCAATTCTGCTCTTCTTCCTGTTTCTTTTTATTACCAAGCAGCATGGAAAGCCTAAATGATCACGCCAGAGGCGAACTTTTTAAAAAGGCATCCTGCCGATCAAAAACCAGTCACTAGAAACGAATACGGCTCGCTGTTTCATAGATGACTGGCATTTCCCAGCGCTCTCCCATAAGCACCTTCGTGATACCAATGAGTGAGAGAATACCAAATACAACGAAAGCGACCGTAAAAACCAAATCACCCAACGCGGGCACAATCTTGATAATACTAGCTCCAATTTCCAAGAGGAACAAAACCAATGCTTGTTTGCCGTGAAATTCCGCGAAGGAATTACCCCGTTTGAAAACAAGAGGAACGAAACAAAGAAAGCTCAGATACCCAATGGCCGCAAAAAATTGTGCGTCCTGAGCTTCAGGGTCTTGCTTAACCTTCTGAGGGCCATTCAACGAACCCGGCATCTGTGGGATCTCTCCTAGGAAAATGACGTGCAGGATGGGGCTATTATATGAATCGAGCCCCCCCAGTCAAGAAACAATGCGGGAAGAAAAAATAAGTTCTCTGAACTCAGCAGGGCTATACTTCGTCTGGTGAAAAAACAGCCTCTTTTACAGGCTCGCCTTTGATCAGGTGCTCCTGAATAATCCGTTCCAAGAGAGCCAAATCAACACGCCGATACCAGACACCTTCAGGATAAACCACCACAATAGGCCCATCCTTACAGACTTGCAGGCATTGACATTGACTACGGATGGTTCGCGATGCCCCCTTGTGGAGACTTAATTCTTTAATCCTGCGTTTTAGCGCTGCATAAAGCTCAGGACTTTTATCAGGGGCACATTTAGAGCCTGTGCATACCAGCACATGCTTGCTGTAAGATGCGAAAGGTTGATTTTGATCAGTTTTGTTTGTTTCCATTAATTTCCTTCAACTAGTGAAGCAAAGGCTAGCCTCTGGCATAGTGAAAGTCCAGCCCCAGAAAATCTCTTCGAACTTTTTCGATCACGCCAGGCAGAACCTTCCGGGTCAAGCGATTAGATAGCCTCCCAAATCTCAAGAAAACAAACTCCTGAATCCCCTGAGAAACACCTTGTCGGATGGCGGCCTCCAGATTTTCGCCATCATCATCCAAAATAACCGCAAACGCCTCATCAGGATCTTTTTTGAAAGCTGTCTGCCTTAGCCAAAAATCCATAATGGACTCCAGCATCGCACGCCTTGCAACAAGTAAAACAAAAGCTCGATTCGGGAGTGCCGATTTTGTAGTTTTGTTTTTCAAGACAGTCTCTCAAGCTACTTGGGCAGCCGGTTGACTTTGGCAAACAGGAGGAATCGTTCTTTCTTCCGGCATAATAAACGTCCCAATTTCCGCAACACCCACCACAATTCGGCGCATCATAAAAAGCAATCCCTTCCCGAACCCCGTGGCCAAACCTGAAGCCCCTTGATCCTTGGCGTCCTGAGTCATGGTGCATGGGATATCCGCAGGGCTCGTGACGATGTTTAGAACCCCTCGCCCCAAATTCGCACCCATCCCATAAAAATAATCTCCAGCCGTCCCCTCAGCGGAAGCGGCTCCAGAAAACCCAGCGATACTTAAAACAAACAACATCCCTGCTGTGATTTTTTTAATCAGCTGTTTCATTGGAAGTTCTCCTTATCAAGTTGTTTAACGCTAGCACAGCTCTTTATGCTTGTAAACGTTCTAAAATCGCTGGCCAAATTTGACACAAAAAATAGTTCGATCATCATGAGCTGATGATCCGCTGAGATGATTATCCATAAGTTCAAAAATGCCCTGGACGATTTGTTCCGAAGAGAGAAACGGGGCATGCTCACGGAGATACTCCTCGATGTTGAAAACCCCCATAGGGCGCCCTTTCAAATCCCGGCTTTCCTTGACCCCATCACTAATAAGCACCAGAACATCACCATCCTCGTAATGCATTTTAAAATCCTCATACTGCGCGTCTGTAAAAAGCCCCAAAGGAGGACCTTTAGGGGGGTCAACAACTTCAGTTCTTTTTGATGCAGCATGATAATAGAGAAAAGGCTCATGCCCAGCAGAACTCATAACAAGAGACTTTTCATGCCGGTCAACAACCACTTGGGTAATCGTTAAAAACATGCCCGAATAAGTCTGCGTGGCAAGCTGTACGTTTAAAGCTTTGAGGGTCTTGGAGGGGCTCCGCCCTGCCCTGTTTTCGCGGCGGAATTCACTTATGGCACACACCATATAAATGGCTGCGGGGATCCCTTTACCTGAAACATCGCCAACAGCAAAAGCCATCCTTCCTCCGCTAAAATCTGCCCAGTCATAAAAATCCCCCCCAATATGCTCTGCAAAATGGCATTTGAAGGCCATATCAAAACCTGAAACGCTTGGAGCTGCCTCAGGAAGAAAAGTCGCCTGGATCTTGGCCGCCATGGCAAGCTCGCGCTTCATGAGCTCCCCTTGAAACCGCATGTCCGAGTTACTAAAAAAAAGGAGACTCACATACGTAAGCGCCATCGCAATAATGGGCATAAATGAGGGCAGCAAAACTCCAGAAAAATAAAACAGCAGGAAATTCATAAGAGAATATGCACCGATACTCCCAAGAACGAGAATAAGTGCCTTTCTAGCTGAAACAGCACTTATAAGAAGTGCTGTCCATAAGCACAGAAAGACCATCAGCAACAAGGCGGTAACCGGGCCTGTTTCAAGAAGAAATTTTCGGCTCAAAAGCGTATGCATGGCGCTCGCCTGAATCACAACTCCCGGAGTGTCCGTCGAAAAGGCTGTAGGCCGGGTGTGTTGACTTCCGCGCGCCGTTTGCCCCACGAGTATAATTTTGTTCTGGAGCAATTCTTTCAGCTCCTCTTCTTTGTTCTCACGGGACAAATCAAGAAGGCTACGGAATGAAACATGAGTAAAAGAAGAGACAGTGCCCGGAAAGTTGATCCACAGCTCATTGCGGTCATTTACAGGCAGCGATCCAATCCATCGCCGAGCTAATTCTTCGTCACGAAAGGAGGAAAGCACCGCAAGCATGGCTGTATGGTAATACTCCGCCGCCCCATTTTTAAGGGAAGCACGTATTCGGCGGACATGCCCATCAGGGTCTGAAGCAAAATTCATAAATCCAATAGCCTTCGCGGATTCACGAAAAAGTTTAATCGGATAAAAAGCTTCCAGCGGCTGTTCGGAGTGATAGAAAAAAGGAAGGATAATATTGGCCGATTTTTCCATAACCCGAGACAAGGCTTCGTCGTCCTTGGATTTTTCATCGGCTTCCGTAAAGAGAACATCATAAAACACAAGGCGCGGATGATACCTGGAAAGAATGTCAAGCATGAGCAGATGAAGCCGCTTAGGCCACGGCCACTGACCTAAAACTTCAAGGCTTGCATCATCAATCTCGACAAGCAGAAGGTCGGGGTGAGCCTTATGTTCCCCTCGGAGAAGAAGACGTAGATCGACAGAGTCCGCCTCCCGAAAATTTACAATTTGAAAAAACCGGAGAGAAAAAAGGACCGCTGCAATACCAAGCGCAGCAATAAAGTTCCGCTGAAAAATAGATTTGGAGGTAAGGGCCATGAACGCCTTAGGAGTTTTTTCGGACCAGGCGCCAGGGACGGTATTTTAAATCGTGGGTTAAGTCTCTCAAATTAGATGTGATCTCATGGACATTTGTGATGGTGCGGGCAATCTCTTCTTCGTGACCATTCATAAATGTACTCATTTTTGCAAGCATCGGATTCATCATGATCATCATTTCATCGAAGCGATCGGTCAAGGTATTCATTTTATGCATCATCACATAAAGAGGAATGGGATCATCGCCCTGTATCTCGGAGTCCGCATTTAAAAAGGGGGCGGCTTCTGAACCCGGTGTAAGCTCAATGAATTTCTCCCCCATTAGCCCAAGCATATCGATATTAGCTTTAGAGTCTTCTCTTAGCAGGATTTCCTTTGCCAGGCGGATAGTCACACGAATGGGACGCAGCTCGCCCGGAAGGATTTCGATTCTTTCCACCTTTCCGGCTTTCCGGCCGGCAAAAAACACGGGAGCATTTTCATCCAAACCGCTTATATACCCGAAACGAATCTTCCACTCATTGGTTTCGCCTGTAACGTAACGCCCCACAACAAACGTCAACGCGAAAAGCAGTACAAGCGATATAAAAATAAAAATTCCGGATTTAACTTCGGCCGAAGAGTATTTCATGTTTCCTCCGGATCCTGGATGAACACTATGTTTCCAGCAATCCTTTTAAGTACGCTTCACTCGTTTGTTTAAAGGGAATCGCGCCTTCATGTTCCCCGTTGATAAACTGCTGAACATACGGGTTGGAAGAGTTTTTAATTTGCTCCGCTGTCCCCATTTCAAGGACTTTTCCTTTATGAAGCATCACGATTTGGTCCGCTATACGAAAGGCACTTTGCATTTCATGCGTGACAACAACAGTCGTGATTTTGAGCTTTTTGCTGAGATCGAGTATCAGTTGATCAATCATGCTGGCGGTAATCGGATCCAGCCCCGCACCAGGCTCATCATAAAAAACAATTTTAGGGTCCAGCGCAATCGCACGGGCAAGAGCGACTCGCTTTTTCATTCCCCCTGAAATTTCAAAAGGCATAAAATCTTCAAACCCCGTCAAGCCGACAAGCTCCAGCTTCACCTTCACGATAATACGGATGATCTCATCAGATAAGTCTGTGTGCTCGCGTAAAGGCAGGGCGACATTTTCCGCGACCGTCATAGAATTAAAAAGTGCAGCCCCTTGGAAGAGCATCCCGAACTTTCTTCGAACTTCATTCATTTTATCGGATGACAATTTGACGATGTTTACCCCGTCGATTAAAACAGAACCGCTTTCCGGTTTCAAAAGACCTATCAAGTGGCGCA
>CAYRBY010000063.1:9884-12014 GCA_964422635.1 uncultured bacterium | reverse complement strand
TGAGCAGCGCCCCTTTTGACATCGGAATCGACACCCGCATGATCCGCCACACAGGCATTGGAACCTACCTCAGGGGACTGCTTGGAGCCATGAAAGAGTCGGGTGGACTGGACCGCCGCAAGTTTTGTTTTTACGGCGTACCCGGCACTCGGGACCTTTTTCCGGAAACCCCTTTTAAAATTTTCACTTCGCGCATTTATTCTCCTTCAGAACAGATTCTTTATCCCGCTCAGCTCAGGGAATGCCGCCTCTGGCATGCCCCTCATTACAATGTTCCGCTTTTGAAAGGAAAGACCCGGCTGGTGGTGACGATTCATGATTTGATCCACTGGATTTTCAGGAAGCAGTTTTTTTCACCCCTTCAGGCTTTCTACGCCGGCACCATGATCCGCGCTGCGGTGAAGCTGCCAGACCACATCATCACAGTCTCGGAGCACACCAAAAAAGACCTTATCAGTCATTTTCAAGCTGATCCGGAAAAGATCTCCGTTATATACGAAGCAGCGGAACCGCGTTTTGACGCTCTTCGCGATGAGGCCCTCATTCAGGCAACGCTCGCCAGACACCACATCCGCAGCCCTTACTTTTTATTTGTGGGTTCCCTGAAACCTCATAAAAACGTCCTTTGGCTGATCCGCCTCTTCCGGAGCCTTAAACGGGGAGGGCACACCCAGGCGGTTCTGGTTTTGGCAGGCCGGAAGGACAAGTACTATCCACCCGATATGCAGGAATTAGCGGACCTCAAAACAGGGGAAGGCATCGTCCATGTAGAAGGCCTGGCGGACGATGAATTAAAACCGCTTTATCAGGGGGCTTTAGCCTTGATTCATCCCTCCCTTTATGAGGGTTTTGGCCTAACCCTCCTTGAGGCCATGGCCTCAGGAACACCTGTTTTGGCATCTCCGAATGCCTCTATCCCGGAGGTGACCGGAGATGCCGCTTGTTTAGTTGATTCCTGCCGGGATCATGATATGATGCAGGGCATCCGGAAGCTGGAAACCGACCCGGTTTACCGATCCGGACTGCGTGAACGGGGTCTCCGCCGCGCAGCCCAATTTTCCTGGCAGCAAACGGCCTCCAAAACCCTGGCCCTCTACGAGAAAGTTCTATCCAGATGAGAGTTGCTCTAGTCCAAGACTGGCTTATTCATATGCGAGGAGGGGAGAAAGTCCTCGAAGCCCTGGCTGAAATCTATCCGGAGGCGGTCATTTATACGCTCTTTTACAACCGTGAAGGGTTGAGTCCTGTCCTGAAGAACCGGGAGATTGTTCCTTCTTTTCTGCACTATCTTCCCGGCATACGCCGCTATTACCGCTGGCTTCTTCCCATACTGCCCTGGGTCATCAGCACCGTGAAAATCAGAGAAGCGGATCTTGTCATTTCAACGTCTCATTGCGTGGCCAAGGGGATCCCCCTTCCCGAAGGGGCTGTCCACATCTGTTACTGCCACACTCCCATGCGCTACCTCTACGGGTTTGGAGAGGATTATTTTGGAAACATGCCCTTTCTTTTGAAACCCGTCATCCGTTTTATTCTGGCAAGACTGCGTGCCTGGGATCAGGCATCCAACAAGAATGTCCACTACTTCATTGCGAACTCCGAAAACGTGCGCAGCCGCATTCAGACCCATTACAACCGCGATGCCCAAGTCATTCATCCTCCTGTGAACAATGCCTTTTATACCCCCGCAGGCGGAGCTCCCAAGGATTATTACCTTGTGGTTTCTGCCTTTGTTCCTTACAAGCGCCTGGATCTTGTGATCGAGGCCTTTAACCAGCTCGACCGGCCCCTTCTGGTTGTGGGATCAGGCCCTATGGATGAAGCTTACCGCGCCCTCCGGAAAAGCAGCAAAATCAGTTTTCTTGGTGCCGTACAGGATAAGGAACTGCGCGTTCTCTTAAGCGAAGCCAAAGCGCTTCTTTTCCCGACCGAAGAGGATTTTGGAATTGTTCCTCTGGAAGCCCAGGCCTGCGGCACGCCCGTCATTGCCTTTGGCAAAGGGGGAGCTCTTGAAAGCGTGAAGACCGGTCTTTTTTTTGAACAGCAGACTCCGGAAGCCATTCGCGAGGCCGTGCTAAAATTTGAAACCCGCCATTTCATCCGTGAAGAGATCCCGGAAAAAGTCAAAAG
>CAYRBY010000063.1:0-9784 GCA_964422635.1 uncultured bacterium | reverse complement strand
CAGGCTGAAAGTTTTATCGAAAACCTGAAACCTGACCAGGTGGTACTTCTGGACAAAGACGCCACGCGCGACCAAATGACGCAGCTTGTTCTTCTGTGTGAAGACAAAATGGTGGATTTCAAAATCGGCGCCGATTTTTACGGACTCATGTCCCGGAATGTGGACGTGGAATACTTGAGCACCGTGCCGCTCTTAGGGTTCAGGGCTCTGCCGCTCGACGACCCCTGGAACCGCTTCGTGAAACGCGCATTTGATATCACGGTTTCCTTTATCCTGATTGCGCTTTCTTCACCGTTCTGGATCATTCTGGCAATCTTGATTAAGATGGATGACAAAGGGCCTGTTCTTTACAAGCAGGAGAGAATGGGCCGCGACATGAAGGTCTTTGATGTCCTGAAATTCAGGACCATGCGCGTCAATGCGGAAAAGGAATCAGGGCCGGTTTGGGCCCAGGCCGATGACAAACGGCGGACCCGCACAGGACAGTTCCTGCGCCGCTGGAACCTGGACGAACTGCCTCAGCTTTTAAATGTACTGCGGGGAGATATGAGCCTTGTCGGCCCGCGGCCCGAACGGCCGCACTTTATTGAAAAGTTCCGCGACGACATTCCGCGCTACATGGCGCGGCACCGCATCAAGTCCGGCCTTACAGGCTGGGCCGCAGTCAACGGCTACCGGGGAAACACCTCGATTGTGGAACGCACCAAATACGATTTGTACTACATGGAGAACTGGTCCCTTATTTTTGATCTCGAAATTCTTTTTATGACGCTGTTTGCGTTCAAGAACGCTTACTAGCACGAACCCAGCAAGGAGTGGTAACTATGGAAAAAGCACCTGTCAGCGTTGTGATCATTGCCAAGAACGAGGAGAAGCGCCTCGAAGACTGCCTCAAGAGTGTGGTCAACTGGGCCCAGGAAATTGTCGTTGTCGATGACATGAGCACCGACAAGACCGTAGAACTTGCCCGCAAATATACGGACAAAATCTTCCAGCGCAAAATGGACATTGAAGGCCGCCACCGCAACTGGGCCTATGATCAGGCCACTCAGCCCTGGGTTCTCAGCCTGGACGCTGACGAGCGCGTAACCCCGGAACTGTCCTGTGAAATAGCCGGTGCTGTAACCAAAAACGAAGGCGGGCACATCGTGTACGCCATTCCTATTAAAACCTTTATCGGAGACGTGTGGATTGAGGGCGCGGGGTATTATCCGGCTTCCAAGGCGCGTCTTTTTCAGAAGGGGAAGTTTCATTATGAAGAGGCCTCCGTACACCCGCGCGTGATTTATCACGGCTCCTGCGGCCAGCTGAAGGGCGACATCCTTCACTATTCCTGCGATACACTGGAACGCTGGATCGGAAAATTTAACCGCGAGACCACCCTTGAAGCCGAAAAGTGGATCCGCGACGGCCGTAAGGTTACACTCGCCAACAGTATCCGCAAAAGCTACGACCGCTTCCTGAAAAACTATTTCCTGAAAAAAGGCTGGTCCACGGGTTTTTACGGTTACCTCATGTCGGTGTTTCACGGTTTGTACCAGCTTCTGGCCTACGCAAAATACCGTGAAATGAAACGCCGGCAGGAAGCCGAAAAGGTTTAAAGATGCAGCTTGAAAAGGTTCTCTTCATCGACCGCGATGGAGTCATTAATGTGGATCTGCTTGGGGATTACATCAAGTCGTGGAATGAATTCCAGTTTGAGCCGGGCGCCGTCGAGGCTCTGCGCAAAATCACGAACGCCGGCTACAAGATTGTGATCATCTCCAATCAGGCCGGGATTGGTGACGGAATTTTCGGGGAAGATTCACTCTGGGACGTGCACCGCAGAATGCTGGGGGAACTCGAAAAAGCCGGCGTCAAGATTCATGCGGCCTACTATTGCCTTCATGGCAAACAGGCTGGGTGCAAATGCCGTAAACCGGAAACCGGACTTTTTGAACAGGCTGCACGAACCTTGAAATTTGATAAAGAAAAAACCTTTTTCATCGGAGATAAATGCACGGACATTGAAGCAGGAAAACGTTTCGGCCTTAAAACCATTTTTGTCCGCACAGGACACGGTAAAGCCGACGAAAGCAAGTTCACGCTTTATCTTGAACCGGATTACCGTTTCAACAATCTTTCAGAAGCTGCGGGGATGTTTTCATGAAAGCGGGAATTTTTCACGCAAATGCGGGGCTGGGGCACCGCAAAATTGCAGAAATCATCCACCAGGAACTCCTCGACCGTGGTCTTTCCGAAGCAGACGTCATCTGCGAAGATGCACTGGATTCAACGGCTGCCATTTTTCGTTCCGTTTACCCTGCGGTTTACTACTACTCCGTCAAATACACGCCTGGTTCCTGGGGCTGGAGCTATGAACTCTTTGACAAGCCTTTCTGGAGCAAAGCGCTTCATCCGGTGCGCACCACGGCCAACCGTTTTTTCGGCGGCAGCCTCCTTCAACGCATTGTGGATGAAAAACCCGAGGTCCTGATTTTTACACACTTTCTCTCGGCCGAGCTTTTCAGCCGCGCCAAAATGGAAGGCCGCATTCAGTCCAAACTCATCACCGTCATTACGGACTTTTATCCGCACTCCTTTTGGGTGAACCCCGGAACTGACCTGTATTGGGTCATGAGCGAAGAAGGGAAGAAGGATCTTGAGAAGCGCGGTGTTCCATCAGACCGCATCATCGCGGGAGGTATTCCGGTCGGCCGGGCCTTTCTTCCGCAGGGGCGCAGGGCGGAGACACTTCAAAAATGGAATTTTAAATCAGACAAATTCACAATCCTGATTACAAGCGGCAGTTTCGGCCTTGGACCCACAGGAGAAATCTTGAAAGAGCTTGCAGCCTTTTCCGACCGCATCCAGGTGTTTGTGGTCTGCGGCAATAACCAGGACACGGAAAAAGAACTCAAAGCCCAGACCTTTCCGTTTCCGTGCCAGGTTTTCGGCTTTGTTAATTTCATGCCTGACCTCATGGAAGCCAGTGACCTCATGATCGCAAAATCGGGCGGTTCTACGACGTGTGAGAGCCTTGCCAAAGGACTTCCCATGGTCGTGCTCAAACCTATCCCGGGCCAGGAAACCCGAAACGCTAATCTGCTGAAGGAACGCAACGCTTCTTTTTTTATGGAAGACGCGCACGAAATCAAAACCATCCTGCAGAGCATTTTTGATTACCCGCAGGTTCTCGCGGATAAAAAGAAGGCCATTGAATCACTGGCCAAACCCAACGCGGCAAGCGACCTCGTCACCAAAGCTTTGAGCTACCTCCGATGACACCCCGGGATGCAAAGCTTTTTTTGAAAGCTCTAAAAGAAGAAGGGGTGGGGGAGCTTTACTGGACCGCTCCGCTTCCCAAACCCGGCGCCGCGGCACCTCGAGTGACGCCCGTGGAAGCTCCGGCCGCTGCGGCCACAGCCAAACCCCGCGCAGCCGCGCGCACAGCGCCAGCCCCCGAACCCAGCAGTGACACAGATCCGCTGCGCGCCGAAATGCTGAAAATTTTCAAGGCGGCACAGGCGTGTACCCTCTGCTCCGAACTCGCCGCCACAAGACAGAAGGTTGTTTTCGGCGCCGGAAATATCCGGGCAAAACTTGTGTTTGTGGGTGAAGCACCGGGACGCGATGAAGACGAGCAAGGCCTTCCTTTTGTCGGGCGGGCAGGACAGCTTTTAACCCAGATCATTGAGGCCATGGGGTATACCCGCAAAGATGTCTTTATCTGCAACGTTCTCAAATGCCGGCCGCCGCAGAACCGTCCGCCAAAACCGGATGAAATCATCAATTGCCAGCCGTATCTTTTGAGACAGCTTGAGCTCATTAATCCCAAAGTCATTTGTGCGCTCGGCACGTTTGCTGCGCAGACCCTGCTGCAGACCGAAGATCCCATTTCACTACTGCGCGGAAAGTTTCACGATTATCACGGACGCCCGCTGATGTGCACCTATCACCCTGCATACCTTCTCAGAAACCCTTCGGAAAAAGGGAAGGTCTGGGCGGATATGAAACTCGTCAAGCAGGAGCTTGAAAAAGCGTGACGGTCAAGGAGGCCGCTGCGGCAGCGGCCGTCAGGGTTGCAGATGCCGCCGTGCCAGTCCCGGGCGTTGAGGTTTTCACCTATTCCATTCCGCCCGAACTCGAAGCACGCATCAAACCCGGCGTCAGAATCAAGGTCCCCTTTAAAAACCGCGATATAACAGCCTATTGTGTCGCCGTTGAAAAACGCGCGGTCTCTTTCAAGCTCAAGCCTGTCACCGAGGTACTCGATGACGAAACCGTCCTTTCACCCGAGATTCTCAAACTGACCGGACAGATCAGCTCGTATTATGGTTCCAGCTGGGGAGAATCGATTGAAAATGCTTTGCCCGCGTGGGTCAAGTTCGGCAAAAAGGCCGAGCGGGCCATGAAAAAAATCAGCCCAGGAGAAACGGCACCTTACACTGCAAAAGAACCTTTCCGCTTGACCCCCGAGCAGGAAGCAGCGCTCAAGCAAATGGAAGAAGAAATGACGGCGGACCACCCTCGGCCCATTCTTCTCCACGGCGTCACCGGCAGCGGCAAAAGCGAGCTCTATATCCGTTTGATCCGCAACGTCCTCGCGCGCGGCCGCGGAGCGCTTTGCCTGGTTCCCGAAATCGCGCTTACCGAACAATTGAAACGCTTTTTCGCCCAGCAGTTCGGCGAGGCGCTTGAAATCCTTCATAGCAAGCTCAGTGACGGTGAACGCTTTCTGGCCTGGAAACGACTGGAACTTGGCATGTCACGCATTGTTTTGGGCCCGCGCTCCGCCATATTTGCGCCGGTCCGGAACCTGGGCCTTATCATCATGGATGAAGAACACGAGAATTCCTATAAACAGGAAACTTCTCCGCGCTATCACGCAAGGGAGGCCGCACGCTTCAGGGCCGCAAACGAAAAGGCTCTTTTTGTGATGGGGAGCGCAACCCCTTCTCTGGAAGCCATGCGTCTATCAGAAACCGAGGAATTCCGCCGTCTGGAACTCACCAAGAGGGTCGATGACCGCGTCATGCCGCGCGTCACGGTTATTGATCTTAAAGAATACATCTCAGACAAAAACCGGGTCGTGATCCTTTCACCGCCCTTGGCCAAGGAAATTGAAGCGAATCTGAAAAGCGGGGAAGGCACTTTGCTGCTTTTGAACCGACGCGGATTTTCCACGCATATTCACTGCCCGCAGTGCCGGCAAGTCGAGTCCTGCACCTCCTGCCATGTTTCACTGACCTTTCATCAGGAAAATGGAACGCTCCTTTGTCATTACTGCAACTACCAGCGTAAAGCAACGGATGCGTGTTCCAATTGCGGTACGCCCGTGCTTCGTTTCTCCGGCTTCGGCACCGAAAAAGTGGAGAGCGAGGTGGCACGCCGCTTTCCCCAGGCCCGTATTGCACGCCTTGATGCGGATACGGTAAAGAAAAAAGGGTCGCACGAAGAAATTCTGAAAGAGTTCCGGGAGAAACGCGCAGACATTCTCATCGGCACGCAGATGATCGCCAAAGGTTTTGATTTTCCACATGTAACGCTGGTCGGCGTCATTCTGGCCGACGTGGGGCTGATGCTCCCGGATTTCCGTTCTTCGGAGCGAACCTTTCAGCTCATGACCCAGGTGGCCGGCCGCGCGGGCAGGGGTGACAAGCCCGGACGAGTACTCGTTCAAACACACTCCCCGGAGCACCCGAGCATCCGTTTTGCCAAAGACCATGATTATCTGAACTTTTACCGGCACGAAACCCCGGAACGCTATCAGCACTTTTATCCGCCTTATGCCCAGCTTGTTAATTTTATTGTCCGCGGCAAGGACGAGCAGAAAACTTATCTCGCGGCCAAGGAACTCCGTGAAAAACTGGATACCGCCCTGAAAGAAGAAACAGAAAAACTGACAACCTGCGGCACCTCCGCTCCTCCGGCCTACCCGGAGCGTAAAACATTTGAGATTTCTGGTCCGGCTCCGCTGCCTTTTTATAAACTGCGCGGGCATTTCCGCTGGCACGTCATGATCAAAATGCAGCCGGGCATGAACGCCTTGATCACATGCGCTCACGAGACTCTTAACAAACTTAAGAAACCCAGCACCGTTGCTTTTGCCGTGGATGTGGATCCTTTAAATATTTTATGAAAATTGAATCCGTCTCTCTTTTTATTCTGAACTACAATGGCACAGCGCTCCTTGGGGAATGCCTCCCGGGCATTCTGGCTGCGGCAAAAAAGTCACGCCGCAAAGCCAGGGTCACCGTCATCGACAACCACAGTACCGACAACAGCCTGGCCTTTGTAAAAAAGACATTTCCGGAAGCCATTGCAAGTCTCTCCACAGGAAACAGGTTTCTCATTTCGTTCAATGAGTTTGTGGAGCACGACAGCTCGGATGCAGTCGTTCTGATGAACAACGACATCAAGGTGGAAGAGGGGTTTCTGGATCCGCTTTTGGATGCACTGGAACAAAAAGAAGATGCCTTGTTTACCAGCTCTCTTTGCTGGGACTTTGACAAAACACGGTATGAAGGCGGACTGTCTCAGCTGCACAGAAAGGCGGGCATTTGGGGGACCACCTCCGTGCTGCCCGAAAAACTGCGGCCCGATTCCGGCAGTTTCTGGTTCACGGTCAGTATGGGGGCCTGTCTGGCCTTCCGGCGTGATCGTTTCCTTGAACTCGGCGGATATGATGATTTATACTTGCCCGGAATTCTGGAGGACCTGGATCTTTGCTACCGGGGCTGGAGAAAAGGGTGGCGCGGCTACTTTGTTCCCGAAAGTGTGATTTATCACAAAGGTCAGGCGAGCTTCAAACCTGCGTTCGGAAATGACCGCATCCGCCGCATGGCCGCAAGGAACACCTATTTTTTTATGTGGAAAAATGTAGACGATCCGGGACTGGTCCTTCTGGATTTGCTCTGGATGCCTGTAAGAATGATTTACGCCCTCTTTCGGGGGGATAAAGCTTTTGCCCAGGGCGCCTGGGACGCACTTCAACAAGGCCAGGCAGCTCTGGACCGCCGCAAGGTCCGGGAAAAAGATTTTGCTATGACCGACCGTGCCATTCTTAAACTCTTTAAACTGCAAAACCGGCTCTTGGGAGCCTCCGGGAAAACGCATGACTGAAATTCATAAAGATGCCGCCAACACTGCTTCCGCCAAGGCTTTCTGGAAACGCTCCGAAGCGGGCCAGGTTTACGACGTTCAATTCAAAAACAAGGTCGGGCTTTACATCGACCGCTCCGAAATGCTGCCGGTCATGGATTTTCTCGGTGATATCCGCGGTCAAAAAATCCTGGATATCGGCTGCGGCACCGGACGCTTTCTCCCTTACCTGTCTGAGCATAATGAAATCACCGGCGCCGACCTTTCGGAGAGCATGCTGCTTCAGGCCGCAAAAAAAACTCCAAAAGCCACGCTCCTGTCAGCGTCTGCGATCCAGCTTCCTTTTGCGGACAACAGCTTTGACGTCGTTTACTCGGTTCGGGTGATCCAGCATATTCGAGATCAGGAAAAAATGATTTCGGAAATGATCCGCGTCTGCAAGCCCGGCGGAAAAGTGCTGATGGAGACTTATAACAGCTGGTCGCTTCTAAATCTCTATAAACAGATCCGGATGCGCTGGATAGGACGTGTACTGAATTTCCCTATAGGATGGCTGCTCAAGCAGCGGTCTTTTTTCGGTCCCTGGGGTTTTGAGTACGACAACTATTGCTCCGCCCCCGAAGTGAAAAGAATCATGCGTTCCCACGGGGCTGAGGTGGACAAGGTCTGGGGGACATCAACAGGCATGCCCTGGTTTCTGCAAAGTTTTTTTATCGGAAAAATCCTGGAAAAAACACTGCCGTTTCTTCTCGCAGGCTGGCTTAAGTTTTGTCTCATCCTCGACAGAACTTATGCGCGGATTTTCCCTTTCAGCTATTTCATGGATTTGATTCTTGTTGCGGGAACCAAGAAAAAATGAAGCTTCAAGCCGGCCTAAGCGCCCCCAGCCCCGGCTGGCAGCTGTTTCTCGATCAGGAAAAAATCCCCGTTAAAATTCTTCCGGCGGGCCGCTGGAACCGTGAAGAAACTCCGGTGGTTATTCTAACCGGGGCAGGGCCGGTATCCTCCGCGCTCCTCAAAGACTTTTTGAAGCAGGGCGGGCGCGTTGTCATTGACCGTCGAAGCCGAAGCGCGATCAAAGATTTAGGGGAAGATGCTGACTTTTTTTTCCGCGTCGACGCCGATGTCGCAGCCGACGCCCGAAACTGGCGAAGCGCGGTCAAGACCTTCAATCAGGGTACGGCTTTTCCGGTTACGGAAATTACCGCGATAAAGCCCAAGCGTCTTACTCGGGAGGCGGTAGTGCAGGCCCTGCAAAAAGCCTTTTGGGCACAGGGACTGCCTTATGGGCATCTGGATTACTATCCTGAAGGTATCCGCTCGGTTTTTTCGTTCCGTTTTGACTTCGATGAATATGACCCGCACGACTTTACCGAGCTTTGCCGCCTGCTTTCCGCTTACCGCGGCTCCATTACCTGCTTTCCTTGTATGAAAACCTACGAACCCTTCCTCAAAGAATTAGGACGCGCTGCCGCGACCGGGGTGGAATTCGGTTCTCATGCTTATGTTCATCACATTTACCCTTCGTACCGCCAAAACGATTTAAACCTGGCGCGCGCGGAAGAGCTTCTTAGAAAAGTCATCCCGGAGGTCAAAGGCTTCAGCGGACCCCATGGAACCTGGCACCCCTCGCTTCAGCGGGTCCTTGAGAACCGCGGATATACTTACAGCTCAGAGTTTTCGCTGGATTATGACAACCTGCCGTTTTTTCCGCTCCTTGATAACCGGCCTTCCACGGTTCTGCAGATACCGGCCCATGCTGTTTGCGAAGGGGTTTTTCTTCAAAGTTATCCCTACAGGGAAGACATCTTTAAGGATTATTACGACAGGATCATTGAGGAGCGCTTCGCTGCCCGGCACCCGGTCATCCTTTTCGGCCACCCGACGAGGAGACTGGGTCGATATCCTCAGATTCTCCATAACATCTACAAAGCCGCAGACCGGCATTCGGGACTGTGGAAAACGGAGTTTCGGACTTACAGCACCTGGTGGAAAGCGCGCCACGAAACATCTTTCACCGCGGAGTGGAAAGGCGCAAAAGGGCTCTCGCTGCTTCTCGAAAACTCTGCCGCAGCTGAAGTGACAGGCGCAGGCAAGCTGGTGTATCGTCTGCTCTTCGCAGGGGGGCAGGTCCAGACATGGGTTTTAGGAGACAGAAACCCTGCGCGCACGGAGACTCTGGCCGCGGCCGCACTTCCCGGAATCACCGCAGCTCTGGAAAATGGCGAGCGGGTTTCTTTTTCCTTTATGAAAATCCTGAAGCTTGCGCTCAAACGCTGGCTGGACTGGGAGACCAAGACGCCTCTTTCTATTTTAAAAATCACGGGCGTTTCGTCCGCATTCAAATTTCTGATGCGCTGCCTGTATGACGCATCGCGTCCGCGCAATAAAACTCTTACTGGAGGAATGACCTAATGCTTTTAAGCGCTATTTTGATTGCCTGCAATGAGGAAAAGAAAATACAAGCCTGTCTGGACGCTCTCCAGTTCGCGGATGAAGTGATTGTCGTCGACTCAGGCAGTCATGACCGGACACCGGAAATTGCCAGGCGGGCGGGAGCGCGTGTTTTCACAAGGCTCCTGGATAATTTTGCGGCCCAGCGCAACTACGCCATGAGTCTTGCCGAAGGGGACTGGGTCTTGTTTATTGATGCTGATGAACGCATCACGCTCGAACTCCGGGTTCAGATAGAAAAAACCAT